>NZ_JBQXFD010000006.1:0-140513 GCF_052615555.1 Micrococcus sp. EWR3.9.1 | reverse complement strand
CGGGGCGTCCGTCCCGACCGTCTGATCCGGGGCGGGCTCTGGCCGCCCCGGCGCTAGGCTTCCGGGGTGGCCCGCCTCCTCGTCGACATCACCCCGCTGCGGGTCTCACCCGCCTACCGGCGGCTGTGGCTCGGCAACACGCTCTCGTACGTGGGCACGCAGCTCACGCTCGTGGCGGTGTCCCTCGAGGTGTTCGCCCTGACCGGCTCCTCGTTCGCGGTGGGTCTGCTCGGCCTGGCCGCGCTCGTGCCCCTCGTGGTCGCGGGCCTGTACGGCGGCGCGATCGCGGACCGGCACGACCGCCGCCGCGTCGCGCTGACCTCGTCGGCCGTCATGTGGCTGAGCACGGTCGGCATCGCCGCGCAGGCCTGGGCCGGGCTCGAGTCGGTGCCGGTGCTGTACGCCCTCGTGGCCCTGCACTCCGGCGCGTCCGGCATCAACCAGCCCACCCGCGGCGCGATCATCCCCGCGCTCGTGGGCCTGCCGCTCGTGCCGGCGGCGAACGCGCTGAACATGATGACGTTCTCCGTGGCCCTCATGGTCGGCCCCATGCTGGGCGGCGTGCTCGTGGCGGCGGTCGGCTACGCGTGGACCTACTCGATCGACGTCGTCACCTTCCTCGCCGCCCTGTACGCCGTGTGGCGGCTGCCGTCCCTGCCGCCGCAGCGGGGCGAGGCCGCGCCCGCCTCGGGGGCGCGCGGGGGCCTGGCCTCGGTGGTCGAGGGCCTGCGCTTCCTCGGCTCGCGACCGAACCTGCGGATGACCTTCCTGGCGGACATCGTGGCCATGACGACGGCGTTCCCGCGCGCCCTGCTGCCCGCCATCGGCGCCGTGGTGCTCGGCGGCGGTGAGGCCGCCGTCGGCGTGCTGCTGGCGGCGATGGCGGCGGGCGCGTTCCTCGCGGGACTGTTCTCCGCGCCGTTCACACGCCTGCATGCGCAGGGCTGGGGCGTGTACGTCTCGATCCTCGTGTGGGGCGCGGCGGTGGCCGCGTTCGGCGGCGTGGTGTGGTGGGCACAGTCCCTGCCCGACGGCGATCCCCGCCTCACGCTCGCGTTCGCCCTCGCCGCGCTGTGCATGGCGGTGGGCGGGGCCGCGGACTCGCTCTCCGGCGTCTTCCGCGGCTCGATCCTGCAGTCCGCGACCCCGGACCACCTGCGCGGCCGGCTGCAGGGCGTGTTCGTCGTCGTGGTGGCGGGCGGGCCGCGCCTGGGCGAGCTGCTCACCGGCGGCGCCTCCGTGGGCCTGGGGGAGGGACCGACCCTGCTGGCCGGCGGTGTGCTGTGCATGCTCGGCGTGAGCGCGCTGATGCGGTGGCAGCCCGGCTTCCTGCGCTACGACGCCCGGAACCCCACGCCCTGAGCAGGCGCGGGGTTCCGTGGCGGGAGGCTGCGAGCCCGCGACCGCCGAGGAGCGCCGAGGAGCGCCGAGCCAGACGTTTCTGCCCGTGAGCCAGATGATTCTGCTGCAGATCGGGCCGCGAAACCGCCGAAACGTCTGGCTCGCGGCAGCCTGAGCCGCCGTCCACGGGAGCCACCACGACGACGGCGGCCGGCGAGTCAGCGGCCGCGGTCGGCCTGGAGCGTGGCCGGGACCGCGCCACCCAGGCGCGTCCAGTGGCGGACGAGGTCCTCGTCCGGGGCCGCCTGGAGCGTCTCGCGGGCCGCCTCCTCCGCCTTCTTGATGCGGCGCTCCAGACTCTGGTCCGCGCCCTCGTAGGCGGCCGCGTGCCGGTGGGAGCGCAGCGATCCAGCGTCCTCCGTGCGACGTTCCACCACCGCGAGCTGCTCGGCGATCGCGTCCTGGTTGGCGCGCTGGGCCTTCAGGTTCGCGGGGGCGAGCACCTGGGCCACGAACCCGTGGTCGAGGAGGAGGCCCCGCGGGGCGGCGACGCCGTGACGCAGCGCGAGGTCCACATGGTCGTCGAAGGTCAGGAGCATGGCGGCCTTGGCGAACTTCAGGTCGTCGACCGGGCGGCCGTCCACGCGGGCCCGGGCCCGCGCCCGGCCGATCGTGGTGTCGGCGGACCACACGGCCCCGCGAGGGTCGATCAGGTACAGCATGGGGACTCCTGGTGGGATCGGAGGGGAGGCGGCGTGCGGATCAGCGGAAGTTCACGAACTGCAGGTCCGCGTCCTCGAAGTCCTTGAGCATCGCGATGACCGACTGCAGGTCGTCGCGGGACTTGGAGGACACGCGCAGCTCGTCCCCCTGGATCTGGGCCTTGACGGACTTGGGGCCCTCATCGCGGATCAGCTTGGTGATCTTCTTCGCGGTGGGCTGGTCGATGCCCTCCTTCATGGTCGCCTCGATGCGGTACTCCTTGCCGGAGGCGAACGGGGCGCCGGCGTCGAGGGACTTGAGGGAGATGCCGCGCTTGACGAGCTTGGACTCGAACACGTCCTTGACGGCCTTGACGCGCTCCTCGGAGGAGGCCCTCATGAGGATCTTCTCGCCGGAGAAGTCGATCTCGGCGCCGACGCCCTTGAAGTCGTAGCGCTGGGCGATCTCCTTCTGCGCCTGGTTCAGGGCGTTGGACACCTCCTGGCTGTCCACCTTGCTGACGACGTCGAACGTGGAATCGCTGGCCACGGGTGCTCTCCTTCAGGGTCTGCGGACGGGGTGCGCCCGTCGACGACGGCCACTGCGGGGCCGCGCCGGGCGCTCTGCGGGCCAGCCTACCGGGGACGGCGGACGCGGTCCCGGGCCGATTGGCGGCGTGGCGCAGGGATGCTGTACAGTCGACTCTCGCCCGACCGGTGCGGTCGTCCTCGAGACGCCCGGCAGCCGCCGGGTGGCACGGCAGATTTCCCGAGCGGCCAAAGGGGGCTGACTGTAAATCAGCTGGCATTGCCTTCACTGGTTCGAATCCAGTATCTGCCACCGGAACGAAGACCCCGGGACCACACGGTCCCGGGGTCTTCTGCCGTCCGGGGCCGTGGCACCCCCCGTGTCCCCGCCCCGGGAGGTGGCGGCCTCCCGCCAGGCGACGTAGCCTGCCTGTGGTCCGTGTCACACCCGATGCCCTGTGCGGTCCGGTGGCGGCACGGCCCTGCATCGTGACGCCGTGCGGCGTCGCCCGACCATCCGCGAGGAGCGCCCGATGACCGAGTCCACCGCCCCCGAGTCCTTCACCCAGGGACCGACCGACGTCGAGCTGCTCGAGCAGACCCTGGCCCAGAACCTCGACGACACCGCCCGCCGGTTCGCCGACCGCGCCGCGCTCCTGGAGTGTGGACCGGACGGGGACCCGGCCACCGGCCGCACCTGGACCTACGGGCAGCTGCGTGAGGAGTCCGTGACGGTGGCCAAGGCGCTCATGGCCGCGGGCTACGAGGCGGGGGACCGGATCGGCATGTGGAGCCCCAACGTCGCCGAGTGGGTCTCGCTGCTCTACGGCGCGGCGCGTGCCGGCGTCATCCTCGTGAACCTCAACCCGGCGTACCGCGCCCACGAGCTGACCTACGTGGTCGAGCAGTGCGACATGCGCGGGCTGGTGGTGGCCTGCGCGGACGCACGCATGGACCCGCCCGCCACCGCACGCGCCGTGGCCCGTGAGTCGGCGCCGCACCTGCGGCAGCTGATCATGCTGCCGGCCGGGAGCGGCGAGGACGCCTACGCGCACGTGCAGGCCGGCGACGTGGCCGGCCGACACGCCGCCGATCCCGTGGCCGAGGGCACGTGGGCCGACTTCCTGGCCGAGGCCGCGCGGGTCTCGGACGAGGACCTGGCCGTGCGCGAGGCCGCCACCGGGCCGGCGGACCCCGTGAACCTGCAGTACACCTCGGGCACCACCGGCTTCCCCAAGGGCGTCACGCTGACGCATCGCAACGTGCTGAACAACGGCTTCCACATCGGCGAGCTTCTGGGCTACACGGAGGAGGACACCGTGGTGATCCCAGTGCCGTTCTTCCACTGCTTCGGCATGGTGATCGGCGTGATCGCCACCGTCTCCCACGGCTCGCTCGCCGTCATCCCGGCGCGCAGCTTCGAGCCGGTCTCGGCGCTGCGGGCTGTGGCCGCCACCGGTGCGACGAGCCTGTACGGCGTGCCGGCGATGTTCATCGCCATGCTCGCCCGGCCTGAGGCGGACGCGTTGGACCTGTCCACGCTGCGCACCGGCGTGATGGCCGGCTCCACGTGCCCCGTCGAGGTGATGAAGAAGGTCATCGACCGGTTCCACATGTCCGAGGTCGCCATCTGCTACGGCATGACGGAGACCGCGCCCGTGTCCACCATGACCCGCCGCGACGACTCCCTGGAGGTGCGCACCCAGACCGTCGGCCGGACCATGCCCCACGTGGAGACGAAGATCGTGGACCCCGCCACCGGTGACGTCGTCCCGCGCGGGGCCACGGGCGAGCTGTGCACTCGCGGCTACTCCGTGATGCTCGGCTACTGGGACGCCCCCGAGAAGACCGCCGAGGTGCTGGACGCCGACGGCTGGATGCACTCCGGCGACCTCGCCTCCATGGACGAGGACGGCTCCGTGCGCATCGAGGGCCGCATCAAGGACCTCGTGATCCGCGGCGGCGAGAACATCTCCCCGCGCGAGGTGGAGGAGTTCCTCTACACCCACCCGGACATCCAGGACGTCCAGGTGGTGGGCGTGCCGGACGAGAAGTACGGCGAGCAGCTCATGGCCTGCGTGATCATGAAGGACGGCGTCGAGCCGCTCACGGTGGACGCCGTCCGCGAGTTCGCCGCGGGCCGGATCGCGCACTTCAAGATCCCGGCCTACGTCCGCGTGCTCGACGCCTTCCCCATGACCGTCTCCGGCAAGGTCCGCAAGGTCGAGCTGCGCGCGGAGGGCGCGAAGGTCGTCCAGGCCCAGGCCCAGGCCCAGGCCCAGGGTGCGGGCTGACGACGACCGTCACCCTCAGGCGGCGGGCAGCGGGAACACGTCCCAGATGGTGCAGACCGCCTCGGGGGCGGCGCCCAGGATCGCGGCACGGTACGTGGTCGACCACGCCCGCGGGTCGGCGTCGCGCAGGCGCCACGTGCCGTCCGCGAGCACCGCGTCCACGAACGCGGAGGTGTCGGCGGGGCTGCCGTCCTCGTGGACCAGGGGGCCGCGACGCAGGGCCTCACCCAGGTCGCCCGCTCGGCCGACGGCGTAGAGCGCGGTCTCGTCCGTGTCCAGCACGAGGCCGCAGTCCTCCTCGAAGGCGGTGATCCAGGCCATCGCGTGCCGCATGGCCTCGTCCGGGTCGGGATGGCGGGTCACGATGAGCACGGAGCCGCGCTCGCCCGGGCGCAGGGAGCCGGGCGTGCCGGGGCCGTGCGGGTCGGGCTCGCGCGGGGCGGCGGCGGTGTGCGGGCGGGGCTCGAAGGCGGTGGTCATGGCGGTCTCCTCCCGGGTGGGGACTCATCAGGGTCCCGGCGGCGCCGCACCGGTCGGGGCGGCATCGCCCACGCTAGGAACCCGGGGCGGGCGGCCGGCCGGACCCGGCCGGGGCTGGGGAGGACGCGCCGGGAGCAGTGGCCTGTGCAGGAGTGGAGGGGCCGCGCGGACGCGCCGGCACGGCCCCGGCCGATCCGGCGTCGCGTCAGTGGGCGCGGTGGTCGGCCGGGGCGAGCTTGGGTCCGAACCCCTGCTTGCGCTCTCCGGAGAGCCCGATCATCCGCACCACCCGCTGCCGGTGCCCGGCCCACGGCGCGAGCAGGCGGAGCATCCCGGCGTCGTCGGTCCGGCGTCCCGTGAGGACCTGCCCCACGTACTGCGCCAGGTGGTAGTCGCCCACGGAGACGAGGTCCGCCGCCCCGTGGCTGCGCTGCAGCGCCTCGGCCGTGGTCCACGGCCCGATCCCGGGCACCGATTCCAGGCGCCGGGCCAGCGCGGCCACCCCGGCCGTGTCCCCGGGGGTGACCGCGTCGCCGAGCCGGTCGATGCTCGCGGCCCGCCGGGCGACCTCCAGCATGGTCCGTGACTGGGAGGGCTGCACCCAGGCCCGCGCATGCCAGTCCCACGAGGGGATCCGCAGGACGGCGGCCGGGGTCGGCGGCGGCAGCATCCCCGGCGGCACCGGGCCGGGGGCGGGCCCGTCGTCGTCGATCCGGGCGGCCAGCCGCACGAGGGTGCGCCAGCCGTGCCGCGCCTGGTCGTGGGTGACCTTCTGCTCGAGCACGGCGGTGAGCAGCTGCCGGGACAGCGCGCCCGCCGCCGGCAGCCGCAGCCCGGCCCGCGTCCGCCGCGCCTCGCGCACGTGCCGCGGCAGCGCGGGCGCGCCGGAGTCCGGCCGCAGCAGGGCGTCGAAGGCGGCCCAGCCGTCGTCGTGCAGGCCGAGCAGACGCTCCACGTCGGCGACGGCGGTGCGCGCGCCCGCGCCCCACGCGCGGGCCGTCACCGCGGTGCCGCCCCCTGCGGCCTCCCGGGCGCCGGAGACCAGCAAGGACGTCGGCCGGCCCGGCCCGCCCGACGCCGCGTCCGGGGCGGGGGAGCGCAGGGTGAGCCAGACGCCCTGCGGTGTGGCGCGGACCGTGGGGTCGGCCGCGCCGCGCTGCAGGGGACGCAGGGTGAGCGCGACGTCCACGGGGACGGGCACGCGTACGCGGCGCTCGGCGTCCGGGGCGATCATGCCCGCACCGTACACCCGGGCCCGGACAGGACGACGTCGGCCGTGACGGCGCGCACGCCGGGCGTTGCCCCGCGTGTCCGGGGCCCTCCTTCGGCGTCCGGCCCCTGGCGTAGCGTGGGGTGCGTGACTGAACAGACCCCCGCGCCCACCCCTGCGCAGCCCATGCAGTACGCCGAGAACGTCCTCGAGCTGATCGGGCACACCCCGCTCGTGAAGCTGCACTCCGTGACGGAGGGCATCGAGGCCACCGTGCTGGTGAAGGTCGAATACCTGAACCCCGGTGGCTCCGTGAAGGACCGCATCGCGCTGAAGATGATCGAGGAGGCCGAGCGCGAGGGCCTGCTCGGCCCGGGCGGCACCGTCGTGGAGCCCACCTCGGGCAACACGGGCGTAGGGCTGGCCCTGGTCTCGCAGCTCAAGGGCTACCGCACCGTGTTCGTCACCCCGGACAAGGTGGGTCAGGAGAAGCGGGACGTGCTCAGCGCGTACGGCGCCGAGCTCGTCGTCACGCCCACCGCCGTGGACCCGACGTCCGAGGAGTCCTACTACGGGGTCGCCGACCGCCTCGTGCGGGAGATCCCCGGGGCCTATCAGCCCAACCAGTTCTTCAACCCCGCCGCCCCGGCCTCCCACTACGAGACCACCGGCCCCGAGATCTGGGAGGACACGGCCGGCCGCGTCACCCACGTCGTGATGGGCGCCGGCACGGGCGGCACCATCACGGGCACCGGCCGCTACCTCAAGGAGGTCTCGGCGGACCGCCCGTCCGGTCCCGTCCGCGTGATCGGCGCGGACCCCAGCGGCTCGGTGTACTCCGGCGGCACCGGCCGGCCCTACTTCGTCGAGGGCGTCGGCGAGGACATGTGGGTGGACAACTACGACCCCGCGGTCCCGGACGAGGTCATCGCCGTCGAGGACGCCGAGGCCCTGGCCATGACCCGCCGCCTCGCCGCCGAGGAGGGCCTGCTCGTGGGCGGCTCCTCCGGTCTGGCCGTCGTGGCCGGCCTGCGCGCCGCCCGCGAGCTCGGCCCGGAGGACGTCATGGTGATCGTGCTGCCCGACTCGGGCCGCGGCTACCTCGCCAAGATCTTCAACGACCCGTGGATGGACGAGCGCGGCTTCGACTACGACGTCCGCGAGACCGTGCTGCCGGCGTGGGCGCGCGGGCGCACCCGCTCGGCGGTCCCGCAGACGGACGACGACGGCGCCACGGGGGCCGCCGGCGGGGCCGGAACGCCCGTCGAGGTGCTCGAGCACGCCGACGCCGAGCCGGCGACCCGCGCGGGCGCCCCCGCCGAGACCGACCGCTGGTCCGCGACGGCGGGGGAGCTGCTGACCGAGAAGGCCGACCTGTTCCCGGGATCCGTGCCCACCCTCGTCACCGCGGCCCCGACCACCTCGGTGGCGGACGCCGTCGCGACCATGAACCGGTACGGCGTCGACGCCCTGCCCGTGATCCTCGAGCCCCGGCACGACCTGCGGATCGGCGAGGTCCGCGGCACCGTCTCCACCGCCGCGCTCGCGGACGCCCTCGCTGAGGGGCGGGCCACCGCGCAGACCCCCGTGGCCGACGTCATGGGCCCCGTGCTGCCCTGCCTGGGGGCGCGCACCCCGCTGCGCGCCGTCGCCCGCCGCCTCGCCCAGGACCCCGTGCTGCTGGTGCTCGAGGCCGGCCGCGTCCAGGGCGTCGTCACCCTGCACGACGTCCTCGCCCACGTCACCGCCTGAGGCCGGCCGCGCCGGCCGTGCCCGCCCCACCCGACCCGATCTCTCCGAGGAGGCTCCTGAGATGACCGAGCAGAACGTCCACGAGGACCCGCACGCCACCACCCCCGACACCGGCGCCGAAGACGCCGCCGCCCACCCCCGGGGGGGAGGCTTCGGCACGCGCGCCGTGCACGCGGGCCAGCACCTGGATGAGGTGTTCGGCGCCGTCGTCCCGCCGATCCACCTCTCGAGCACGTACGCGCCCACGGCCGTCGGCGAGCTGCGGCGCGGCTACGACTACGGCCGCGGCACCAACCCCACCCGGGACGCGCTGCAGGAGCAGCTGGCCGCGCTCGAGGCCGGCGTCGACGAGTCCGGCGCGCCCCGGGCCACCGGCCTCACGTTCGCCTCCGGCCTGGCCGCGGAGACCGCGCTGATCATGGGCGCGGGCCGGCCGGGCATGACGATCGTGCTGGGCAACGACGTGTACGGCGGCTCCTACCGCCTCATCTCCCGCGTGCTCGCCCCCTGGGGCGTGGAGCACGTCGTCGTGGACATGGGGGACGCCGAGCAGGTCGCCGCCGCCGTCGAGCGCGCCGCCGCCACGGGGCCGGTCATGGTGTGGCTGGAGACCCCGTCCAACCCGATGATGAAGATCTCCGACGTCGCCGCGGTCGCCGAGGCGGCCCACGCGCACGGCGCCCTGCTCGTGGTGGACAACACCTTCGCGACGCCGTACCTGCAGTCCCCGATCGCCCTCGGCGCGGACGTGGTGGTGCACTCCACCACGAAGTACATCGGCGGCCATTCGGACGTGATCGGCGGGGCGCTCGTGATCCCGGATGCCGCACTCGCCGAGCAGGTGAAGTTCCAGCAGTTCGCGGCGGGGGCCGTGAACGGGCCCCTGGACGCGTACCTGACCACGCGCGGCCTCAAGACGCTCGGGGTGCGCATGGACCGCCACCAGGCCAACGCCCAGGCCGTCGCCGAGTGGCTCACCGGCCGCGCCGAGGTCTCCCAGGTGCTGTACCCGGGGCTGCCGGGCCACCCCGGCCATGAGCTCGCGCGGCGCCAGATGCGCGGTTTCGGCGGCATGGTCTCGTTGCGCCTGGCCGGCGGTGCCGCGGCGGCCCGCCGCGTGGCCGAGTCGACCCGCCTGTTCCAGCTCGCCGAGTCCCTGGGCGGCATCGAGTCGCTGATGAACTACCCGGCGGAGATGACCCACGCGTCCGTGGCCGGCACGGAGCTGGCCGTGCCGGACGACCTGCTGCGCCTGTCGGTGGGCATCGAGGACGCCGAGGACCTCGTGGCGGACCTGGAACGGGCTCTGGGCAGCCTCTGACCGGCCGATGTCCGCCAGCGGATTGGGGGCGGTTTTGGGCGGTATCCGCGTCGGATACCGCCCAAAACCGCCCCCAAAGCGCACGGGTGGGGAGCACCCGGCGGCGTAGTGTGACGGTCATGACCCTCACCGCCTTCGTCAACGCCCATGTCGTCCCCGTCGCCGCCGAGCCGTTCGACGGCACCCTGCTCGTCGAGGACGGCCGGATCACCGCGATCGGCCCCGACGTCGAGGCGCCCGACGGCGCCGAGGTGGTGGACTGCGAGGGACGCTGGGTGCTGCCCGGCTTCGTGGACGCGCACGTCCACCTGGGCATGCACGCCGAGGGCGAGGTCGGTGCGACCGCGGACGTCAACGAGATGACGGACCCCGTGATGGCCGGGGTGCGGGCGATCGACGCCGTCGACCCGAACGAGCCGGGCTGGAAGGACGCCCTGGCCGGCGGGGTGACCACCGTGAACGTGAACCCCGGCTCGGGCAACCCGATCGGCGGCCAGGCGGTCGCGTTGCACACCCACGGACGCACCGTGGACGAGATGGTGCTGCGCAGCCCCTCGGGCGTGAAGTCCGCCCTCGGCGAGAACCCCAAGAACGTCTACAAGGAGAAGGGCCGCACCCCGTCCACGCGGCTGGGCACCGCCCTCGTGATCCGCGAGGCGTTCCTGCGGGCGCAGGGCTACATGGCCCGCCGCGCGGAGGCCGAGCGCGAGGACAAGCCCTTCACTCGCGATCCCCACCTCGACGCCCTCGCCCTCGTCCTGGAGCGCACGATCCCCTGGCGCCAGCACTGCCACCGCACGGACGACGTCGCCACCGCCCTGCGCCTGGCCGACGAGTTCGGCTACGACCTCGTCCTGGACCACGGCACCGAGGCGCACCCGCTGGCCGGCCAGCTCGCGGCCCGCGGCGTGCCGGTGCTGATCGGCCCGCTGTTCACCACCAAGTCCAAGCCGGAGCTGCGGGGCCGCTCGATGCGCAACCCGGGGCGTCTGGCGCGGGCCGGCGTCGAGATCAGCATCATCACCGACCACCCGGTGGTGCCCATCGACTTCCTCGTCTACCAGGCCGCGCTGTCGGTGAAGGAGGGCCTGGACCGGGAGACCGCCCTGCGCGCCATCACCCTGCATCCCGCGCGCGTGCTGGGGCTGGACGACCGCATCGGCTCCCTCGAGGTGGGCAAGGACGCCGACCTGGTGCTCTGGTCCGGCGACCCGCTCGATGTCATGCAGCGGGCCCTGCGCGTGTGGATCGGCGGCCGTCAGGTCATGGAGTACGACCTCGCCACGGCCCGGCCCGTCGTCGCCTCCGCCCGTCCCGTGGAGGACTGAGCGGCGCCGCCGCCCGCCGGCGGGGGCGGGACGCGCGGGCTCAGCGCCGCAGGCGCGAGTGCACGGGCGGCAGCCAGACGAGCGCGGCGCCCAGGAGCATCACGACGGCGAGGATGATCAGCAGGCCGTTGGCCCGCAGGAACGCGGGGGCGGCCAGCAGGACGGCGATGAACGTCAGGGTCCCGATCGCCGAACGACGGCGGCGCAGCAGACCGATCCAGCCCCACAGGGACGCCGCGGCCAGCAGGGCGACGGCGGTGCCCATCGTGAACTGCCCCGTCGCGCCGCCCAGCACGCCCACCGACTCCATGCCGGTGAGCGGATCGATGACGGGCTCGCCGCTGTCCTGTGCGCGGGCCCCGTTCCAGAGGAACGCGCCCGCGATGCCGATCAGCACCACGGTGACCGCGAGCCAGTAGAGGCGCGCGACCTTCAGGAGCGGGTGGACGAGGCCGGCATCGGACTCGGCCGCGTCCCGCGCGGCCAGGTCGCGCTCGCGGTCCGCGCGACGCCGTCCCAGGCGCTCCTCGTCCTCGGCGGCGAGGCGGGCGCGCTCGGCGCGCAGCCGTGCGTCGTCGGCCCGCTGACTCTCCCGGAAGGACTGGGCGGCACGGCCGGCGGCCCGGCCGAGCCCGCGGGCGAGGGGGTGGTCTTCGCTGTTCTGGGGCACGTGCCGAGCCTATCTCCCCGGCCGGTGCGCGGCCGGGGTGTCCGAGGGCACAGCCCACCACGCAGTCCGGTGGCGTAGACTGATCAGACCGGATCCGGTCTTTCCCCTGTGATGAGTGAGCGTGGACGCGTGTGCCACGCCGGACTGCAGATGTCTGTGCAGATGTGTGTGCGGGCCACGAACGTCGTGGCCCTCGGGGGCTGCCGGGTGGACGGAATCATCTGACCCAGCTGGCCCCTGCGCCCCACGACGTCGACCCGCGACCGACGTCCTCCGGCGTGCGCCCGCGCATCCCCCCAGGAGGACCCATGTCCGACATCCTCGATCCCCAGACCACCGCCGAGGCGGAGACCGCCGCGCCCGTGGAGACCGCCCCCGAGGCGGAGACCGTCGCCCCCGAGCTCGCCGAGGCGGAGCAGGAGGCCACCGGGACCGTCCCGCAGGTCGACGCCGCCGAGCCCGCCGCCCCCGAAACCCCCGCCGAGCCCGCCGGCCCCACCTTCCTGGACCTCGGCCTGGACGCCCGCGTGCTGGCCGCCGTCGAGGACCTGGGCTACACCCACCCCTCGCCGATCCAGGAGGCGACCATCCCGCTGCTGCTGGACGGCCGCGACGTCGTGGGCCTGGCCCAGACCGGCACCGGCAAGACCGGCGCGTTCGCGCTGCCGGCGCTGTCCCGACTCGCCGAGACCACGGACGTGAACGGGCGCGCGGACACCCCGCAGGTGCTCGTCCTCGCCCCGACCCGCGAGCTCGCCCTCCAGGTGGCCGACGCCTTCGACGGCTACGCCAAGCACCTCGACGACGTCTCCGTGCTCGCCGTGTACGGCGGCTCCCCCTACGGACCGCAGCTGGCCGGACTGCGCCGGGGCGCGCAGGTCGTCGTCGGCACGCCGGGCCGCGTGATCGACCACCTCGAGCGCGGCTCGCTGGACCTGTCCGACCTGCAGACCCTCGTGCTGGACGAGGCGGACGAGATGCTGCGCATGGGCTTCGCGGAGGAGGTGGACCGCATCCTCGCCTCCACCCCGGACACGAAGCAGACCGCGCTGTTCTCCGCCACCATGCCCCCGGCCATCCGCCGCATCTCCGCCCAGTACCTGAACGCCCCGGAGGAGGTGGCCGTCGCCCGTCAGTCGACGACGTCCGCCACGATCCGCCAGCGCTACCTGCAGGTGGGTCACCAGTGGAAGTTCGAGGCCCTGAGCCGGATCCTCGAGACCGAGGAGCACGACGGCGTCATCGCCTTCGTGCGCACCCGTGCCGGCACCGAGGAGCTCGCCCAGAAGCTCACGCGCGCCGGGTTCAAGGCCGTGGCCATCTCCGGCGACATCGCCCAGAAGCAGCGCGAGAAGACCGTCGAGGACCTGAAGGCCGGCCGCGTGGACATCCTCGTGGCCACCGACGTCGCCGCCCGCGGCCTGGACGTCGAGCGCATCTCGCACGTGGTCAACTACGACATCCCGCAGGACGCCGAGTCCTACGTGCACCGCATCGGCCGCACCGGCCGCGCCGGCCGCCAGGGCGACGCCGTGCTCTTCATGACCCCGCGCGAGCGCTTCCTGCTCAAGCAGATCGAGCGGACCACCCGCCAGCAGGTCGAGGAGATGGCCGTGCCCTCCGTCGCCGACGTCAACGCGGCCCGCAAGCGCCGCTTCGCCGACGGCATCACCCGCACCCTCGAGCGCGCCTCGGAGGAGGAGCTGGCGGTGTTCGGTGAGATCGTCGCCGCGTACGTCGACGAGCACGAGGTCGAGCCGGCGCGTGTGGCCGCCGCGCTGGGCATGATGACCCAGGGCGGCCGCCCGCTGCTGGCCCGCGAGCAGGAGATCCCGTTCGGCGGCGCCCGCGGCCGCAAGGACCGCGACGGAGGCCGCGAGGGTGGGCGCGACGGCGGCCGTGAGCGCGGCACGAGTGACGGCCGCGGCTCGCGTGGCCCGGCCCGGGAACCTGCGGCCGGCAACGCGACGTACTGGATCGCCGTGGGCCACCAGGACCGCGTGCGGCCGGGCAACATCGTGGGCGCGCTGGCGAACGAGGTGGGCCTGCCCGCCTCGGCCATCGGCGCGATCGACCTGCGTGGCAACCACTCGCTCGTCGAGCTGCCGGCAGACCTGACCTCGGCCCAGCTCGAGGCCGCGGCCAACGCCGAGATCAACGGCCGTCGCCTCGGCCTGCGCAAGGACACCGGCCGCCCGACCCGCGCCGAGCGCGACGGCGAGGACCGCGGTGAGCGCCGCGGCGGCTTCCGCAAGGACCGCGGCGAGCGCGGAGGCTTCCGCGGGGACCGCGACGGCGGCCAGCGCGGCGGCTTCCGCAAGGACCGGGACGACCGCGGCTTCCGTGAGGATCGCGGTGGCTTCCGCAAGGACCGGGACGACCGCGGGGGACGCCCCGGCGGCCGCAAGCCCCGTTGGGGCGCCCAGGAGCGCTCGGATCGGGGCGCCCGCCGCTGATCCGGCCGGGGTGCGGACCCCCGGAGGCCGTAGCCGGGGCCGATTTTGCATCGGCCCCGGGGCCCTGGTAGAGTCTCACCTCGTTGCCCCGATAGCTCAGTGGTAGAGCGCCATCTTGGTAAGATGGAGGTCCCGGGATCGATTCCCGGTCGGGGCTCTGACATGAGAGCCCGCCCTCGCGGCGTGAAACCGTGAGTGCGGGCGTTCTCGTGTCGTGGCGGCGTAGCTCAGCTGGTTAGAGCGCACGACTCATAATCGTGAGGTCGGGGGATCGAGTCCCCCCGCCGCTACGGAATCGGACGGACCCGGTCACCTCCTCGGAGGGGCCGGGTCCTTTCGCGTTCCGGGGCCCGTCCGTCGCCCCGGTAGCCTGGCGGGCATGTCCACGCGTCGCCCCGCCCCCCAGCCCGCCCGCGGCACCGCCGCGCCCCGCGGCTTCGTCTCCCCGTGGGAGCACGGCTCCCGGCTGTACCGGACCCTCGTGCTGGCCGGCTCCGCGCTGTTCCTCGTCGGCATCGTGCTGGCGGTCGTCGGCGGGACCACCGGACGCCTCGCCGTCTCCGTGACCGCCCTGGGCGTGCTCGGCGCGGGCGTCGCCGTGCACCTGTCCGCCCAGCTCGTGCGCTTCCGCCAGGCCGCCCGCCGGCAGGGGGAGCGGCGCCCCGGCCATTAGGCTGGACGGCAGTCGAGAACCGTCCCGCAGGAGGCCCGAGTTGAGCGTGAACCCCGACGTCGCCGGGCGGAGCTATCCGCCCGCGCCCCCCTTCCAGGTCGGTCGTGAGGCGGTCCGCGGCTTCGCCGAGGCCGTGCAGGCCCACCATCCCGCGCACCACGACGTCGCGGCCGCCCGGGCCCTGGGACACGCCGACCTGGTCGCCCCCCCGACCTTCGCCGTCGTCATCGCCCAGCGCGCCGAGGCCGCCGTCGTCGCCGATCCCGAGCTGGGGATCGACTTCTCGCGGGTGGTCCACGCGGACGAGCGCTTCGTCCACCACCGCCCGCTGGTGGCCGGGGACGAGGTCGTGGCGACCGTGCGGGTCGAGGCCGTGAAGTCCCTCGGCGGCAACCGCATGGTCACCACCGTCACCGAGATCGCGGATCTGGACGGCGCTGCCGTCTCCACCGTCACGTCCACCCTGCTGGTCCGGGGAGAGGAGTCCTGATGAGCACCGCCCCCCGCCTGTCCGACCTCGCCCGGGGCGAGGTGGTCGGCACGCGCACCGTCACGTTCACCCGCGCCGACCTCGTCGCCTACGCGGGTGCCTCCGGCGACCGCAACCCGATCCACTGGTCCCCGACGTTCGCCGAGCACGTCGGCCTGCCCGGCGTCATCGCCCACGGGATGCTCACCATGGGCGCGGCCGTGCAGCTCGTCTCGGACTGGGCGGGCGACCCGGGCGCCGTCGTCGACTACCAGACCCGCTTCACCGGCATGGTGCCGGTCGCGGACACCACGGGGCGCACGGACGACGACGGCGCGCCCGTCCCCGGCGCCACGCTCGAGGTCGTCGGCACGGTCGGCGCCGTGGATGAGGCTGCCGGGACGGTGCGGATCGACCTGAACGTCACCAACCCGGACGCGGCGAAGCCGCGCGTGCTGACCAAGGCGCAGGCCGTCGTGCGCCTGGCCGAACCCGCGGGGGAGACCGCGTGAGCGAGCGGCTGGCGGACCACACCACCACCCGCGTCGGCGGGCCCGCGCGCGCGTGGGTCACCGCGCGCACCGAGGCCGAGGCGATCGAGGCCGTGCGCGCCGCCGACGCGGCGGGCGAGCCCCTGTTCGTGCTCGGCGGCGGTTCCAACACCCTCATGGCGGACGCCGGCTTCCCCGGCACCGTCGTGCGGCTGGCCTTCGAGGGCATCCACGTGCTGGACGGGCCGGCGCCCGGCGAGGGTGAGACGCCGCCCGTCGGCGACGGGGCCCGGCCCGCGGACCACGAGGGGGAGGCCGTCGTCGTGCGGATCGCGGCGGGCCACCCGTGGGACGACGCCGTCGCATGGACCGTGGCACACGGGCTCGGCGGGATCGAGGCGCTCTCGGGCATCCCGGGCTCGGCCGGCGCGACGCCCGTGCAGAACGTCGGCGCCTACGGCGCGGACGTCTCGCAGGTGCTCGTCGCCCTGCGCGCGTGGGACCGGGAGGCGGGCGAGGTCGTCGAGCTGACGCCCGCGGACCTGCGCTTCGGCTACCGCGACTCCGTGATCAAGCGCTCCATGCTGGAGACCGGCGCGCCGAGTCCCCGGTGGATCGTGCTCTCGATCGACCTGCGGCTGCGCCGCGCCTCCTCCGACGCCGAGCCGACGGCGCCGGTCCGCTACGGGCAGCTGGCGGCCGCGCTCGACGTCGAGGAGGGCGCCCATGCCCCGCTCGCGGTGGTCCGCCGCGAGGTGCTGGCCCTGCGCGCCGCCAAGGGGATGGTGTCCGACCCGGCGGACCCGGACACGTGGTCCACGGGCAGCTACTTCACGAACCCGATCGTGCCCGCGTCCGTGCGAGCCGCCCTGCCCGAGGGCGCCCCGGCGTTCGCCGCCGGGGAGGCCGAGGACGGGACGCCGCTCGTGAAGCTCTCGGCGGCCTGGCTGATCGATCGCGCGGGCTTCGCGAAGGGCTTCGGGCTGCCCGAGGTCGGGCCCCGCGAGGGCGGTCCGGACGGCCGCGGGGCCGACGGCACCGGCCTGGCCGGGGGCCGCGCGTCGGTGTCCACGAAGCACACCCTCGCCATGACCAACCGCGGCGACGCGAGCACCGAGGACGTCCTGACGATCGCGCGCACCGTGCGCGACGGCGTGCGCGAACGCTTCGGCGTCGAGCTGCACCCCGAGCCGATGATCATCGGCACCAGCCTCTGACCCCTCACTTTCGTTCGAGAAACGGCGCCCCCAGGAGTGCTTTCGTTCGGGAAACGGCGCCCCGAGGCGGCGCGGGCGCCGTTTCCCGAACGACAACGCCCGAGCACCCGCCGTTTCCCGAACGAAAACGGGGGCCGGGGCTGGGCCGGGTGCGCGCCGCCGCGCCGGCGTCGCGGCTCAGAGGTTGCCGGTGGCGATCATCAGCATGCGGCGCACGGGCTCGGCCGCACCCCACAGCAGCTGGTCGCCGACGGTGAACGCCGAGAGGTACTCGGGACCCATGTTGAGCTTGCGCAGCCGACCGACGGGGATCTGCAGGGTGCCGGTCGCGGCGATCGGGGTCAGGTCGGTGACCGTGGCCTCCTTGGTGTTCGGCACCACCTGCACCCACTCGTTGTCCGCGGCGATGATCTGCTCGACCTCGTCCAGCGGCACGTCCCGGGTGAGCTTGAGGGTGAGGGCCTGCGAGTGGGAGCGCATGGCGCCGATCCGCACGCACAGCGAGTCGAACGGGATCCGGTCCGCCCCGGTCAGTCCGAGCACCTTGTTGGTCTCGTCGTAGGCCTTGCGCTCCTCGCGGGAGACGCCGTCGCCCAGGTCGGAGTCGATCCAGGGGATCAGCGAGCCACCCAGCGGCACGCCGAACTGCGTCGAGTCCAGGCCGCCGCGCTGCAGCTCGATCACCTTGCGGTCGATCTCGAGGATCGCCGACGCCGGATCGGCCAGCTCGGCGCGCACCGCGCCGCCCAGCTCGGCGTACTGGGTGAGCAGCTCGCGCATGTGCCGGGCGCCGCCGCCGGAGGCCGCCTGATAGGTCATGGCGGTGCCCCACTCGACCAGGCCCGCCTTGAACAGGCCACCCAGGCCCATGAGCATGCAGGACACGGTGCAGTTGCCGCCGATGAAGTCCTTCGTCCCGTTCGCCAGGGCGGCGTCGATCACGTCGCGGTTCACGGGGTCCAGCGCGATCACGGAGGTGTCGGCCATGCGCAGGGTGGAGGCGGCGTCGATCCAGATGCCGTCCCAGCCGGCGGCGCGCAGCTTCGGGTACACGGCCTGCGTGTAGTCCCCGCCCTGCGCGGTGAGGATCACGGGCAGGGCCTTGAGTGCGTCCACGTCGTACGCGTCCTGGAGCACGCCCGGGTCGCCGGCCATGCCCTCGAGCACGGGCGCGGGACCGCCGGCGTTGGACGTGGAGAAGAAGACGGGGTGGACGCGGGCGAAGTCGCCCTCCTCGGCCATGCGCTGCAGGAGGACGGACCCCACCATGCCGCGCCAGCCGACCAGTCCCACGGTGGGCACGGCGGCCGCGTCGGGGGCGTTCACAGATGCGGGGGCAGCGGAAGTCATGCCCTCCAGGCTAGCGGCCCTGCTGCGCACGCTTCCGCCTGTTCCACGCGATGAGACCGCCCACGGCGAACACCTGGGTCAGCACGAGCAGGAACACCAGCCCGGCGATGGTCTTGCCCTGCAGCACGAGGATCAGCCCGAACACGGCGCACACGAACGCCAGCACGGGCAGGGCGACGAGCGCGAGGAACGTGACCGCCTGCGGGGAGAGCAGACGCTGGTCGGAGTCGGTCGGGGCCATGTCAGTCGCGTTCCCATCGTTCGAAGCGGTGGCGCGGGCCGGAGGCGGAGTCCAGCCACGCGTCGGGGGCGGGGTCGACGGCGGTGCGCCGCCAGCGGGCGTCGAGCGGCGGGGCGTGCGTGTCGCCGTCGACGTCCGCGTCGATCACGGTCACCTCGGCGCGGGAGGCCACGTCGAGGGCCTGCTCGTAGAGGGTCGCCCCACCGATCACCCACACGGTGTCACAGCCGTCGGCCTCGGCCGCGGCGGCCAGGGCCGCCCCGAAGTCAGGCACGACGACGGCGCCCGCGGCCCGCAGCTGGGCGCCGGCCTGCTCGGTGGCCGTCAGGGTGCGGGAGACCACGATGTTCGTGCGCCCGGGCAGCGGGCGGAACCGCGCCGGGAACGACTCCCACGTGCGCCGGCCCATGATCACGGGGTGGCCGTGCGTGTGGGCCCGGAAGTGGGTGAGGTCCTCCGGGACGTGCCACGGCATGGTGCCGTCGCGGCCGATGACGCGCCCGGGGGTCTGGGCCCAGATCATGGCGATCACGGGCTCGGTGGGACGGGTGGCCCGGCTCATGGGGTCGCTGCGCATCCTCGGCTCAGACGGCGATCGGCGCCGTGATGGTGGGGTGGTGACGGTAGTCGAGGACCTCGAAGTCCTCGTAGTCGTAGTCGAAGATCGACGCAGGGGTGCGCCGCAGCCGCAGCCGCGGGTACGGGTACGGCTCGCGGGAGAGCTGCTCGCGCACCTGCTCCTCGTGGTTCGCGTAGATGTGCACGTCCCCGCCGGTCCACACGAACTCGCCGGGAGTCAGCCCGGTCTGCTGCGCGACCATCACCGTGAGCAGCGCATACGAGGCGATGTTGAACGGCACGCCGAGGAACAGGTCCGCGGAGCGCTGGTAGAGCTGGCACGAGAGCCGCCCGGGGGCGCCGTCCTGACCGGGGGAGACGTAGAACTGGAACAGCGCGTGGCACGGCGGCAGCGCCATCACGTCCACCTCGGCGGGGTTCCACGCGGTGACGATGTGCCGGCGCGAGTCGGGGTTCGTCCGAATCTGCTCCACGACCTTGGCGATCTGGTCGATGTGGCCCCCGTCCGGGGTGGGCCATGAGCGCCACTGCACGCCGTAGACGGGGCCGAGCTCGCCGTCCTCGTCCGCCCACTCGTTCCAGATCCGCACGCCGCGCTCCTGGAGCCACCGCACGTTCGAGTCCCCGCGCAGGAACCACAGCAGCTCGAGCGCGACCGACTTGAAGTGCACGCGCTTGGTCGTGATCAGCGGGAAGGACTCGGCCAGGTCGAAGCGCAGTTGGCGGCCGAACACGCTGCGCGTGCCCGTGCCGGTCCGGTCCGTCTTGACGGCCCCGTGCGCCATCACGTCGGCGAGGAGGTCCTCGTAGGGGGTCGGGATGCTCACCCGGCCCACTCTAGCGATCCGAGCGGACGCGCTGAGCGTCGTCGACGGCCCGGTGCAGGCGGGCCGCGTCCCAGCCCGCGGCCCGGGCCAGGGCCACGGCGCGCTCGACGGCGGCGCCCACCGCGGCGTCGTCCGGGGCGGGTGGGGCGTCGGCCACCACGGTGCCCTTGCCGCGCGCCGTGTGCACGACGCCGGCCGCCTCGAGCTCGCGGTAGGCGCGCACCACGGTGTTGGGGGCGATGCCGAGGTCGCCCGCGAGGGCCCGGACGGAGGGGAGGCGGGTGCCGGCGGGCAGCTCGCCGGCGGCGACGAGGTCTGCGATCCGTGCCCGGATCTGCTCGAAGGGCGGGACGGGAGAGCGGAGGTCAATCTGGACCGCGGGCTCAGCCACGGCCCGCCGCCACCGGTGTGTCGGAGTGCGGGACGGCGTCGTCGGCGCGCAGCGTCCGGAGGTCGCGGTAGGGCTTGAGCAGGGCCAGGACGAGGATCACCGCGACGGTGCCGCCCAGGAGCAGGGCCGTGGCGGGTGAGGCGGGGTCCAGCTCGCGCAACCGGTCCACGAGCTCCGGTGTGCTGATCGCCCCGACCTCGAGGCGCCCGGCCACCGCGGCGAGGCCGATCCAGCACAGCTGGGCGACGCCGATGCGGACGGTGCGGTCCACGGCGACCCGACGCGCCGCCAGGTCCGCTGCGGGGCTCAGCCCGCTGAGCATGGGCCGGTGGTGCACGGCCACGACGACGGCGGCGCACGCGAGGACGACTGCCGCCGCGCCCAGGGCATACCACCCGGCGACGGCGGACCCGGCCGGGGCGCCGAGGAAGTCGGCGCCGAAGGGGACCGAGTCCGCTCCCACGTGCAGGCGGTACCGGGCCCCCTGGACCCCGGGGCCGGTCACGACCGCCGCGGCGCCGGCGAGCGCGAACCCCAGGCCTGCGACGAGGAGGATCCGCAGGCGGACCGGGAACAGGTCGGGCCAGCGGCGGGCGACGAGGCCGGCCGTGCGGCGCGGCGCGGTGACGCGCGGCCACGTCACCTGGGCCAGGGCGGGAACGAGGACCAGCCACAACGCCGGCAGGAGGACGGCGAGGGCCGTGACCGTGGCGGCCACGGGGGCGGCGTCGAGGGCCTCCGTGCTCCACCGCTCGGAGGCGGGGACGCCACCGGCCAGGTGCCATCCGCCCCGGGAGTCGCCGAGCCAGGCTCCGGCCAGTGGTGCGGGGCCTGCCCACACGCCGGTGGCCAGGACCGTCAGGGCGGAGGCGGCCATGAGGTGGCCGCGGGCCGCGACCCCGGCGGCCGTCCAGCGGGAGCGGCGGCCCGTCCCGTAGAGGATCAGGCCGATGAGGAAGGTCAGGAGGCTGACGGTCCAGAGGACCTCGAGGGGCAGGGCGGGCATGGCGCGCTTCTTGCGACGGGGTGCGCGACAGCCGCGCACGGCCGCACTGTATCAGGCAGTTGATACGGCAGGGCAGGCCCCCACACCCCGGTCAGCCGTGGAACACCATGTCCTGGTACTCGGGGTAGCGGCGCAGGTAGTCCTCCACGTAGGAGCACTCGGGCACGATCCGGTCACCCTCCGCGCGCAGCCGGTCCAGGACCATGGTCACGAGGGCGCGGGCAAAGCCGCGGCGGCCGAACTGCTCGTCGATGATGGTGTGCTGCAGGCGCAGGACCACGGTGTCCTCGCCGTCCTCGCCGCGCACGGTCTCCTGGTCGTAGCCGAGGAACCCGATGAACGTCCCGTCCTGGCGCAGCTCGAAGCGCTGTCGGTCCGGGTCCCGGGTCACCGTGAGGCGCTCGTGGACGATCTTCTCAGGCTGGCTCTGGGCGGCGGTGTTCTCCATGACCCGAGCCTAGGGCCGGGGGCGGACCTGCTCAACGGTGGCCCGGTCGTGCGGGCCGAGGCCTGTGCGGGCGGCTCAGTCGTCCCAGGGGTCGTAGACCTCGACGGCCACCACGTCGCCGTCGAGGTCGAGGGCGCGGTGCGCCACGAGCACGGCGCCGGGCCGCAGCCACGGATCCTCGGTCGGCAGGGCCCGCAGCACGCGGTCCGCCTGGCCGGCGGCCGCGTCCTCGATCACCTCGAACAGCGTCGGCAGCACCGGCCGGTGCGTGCACACGACCAGGGGCTGGGAGCGGCCCATGAGCTCGGCCATCACCTTGCGGGTCTTCTTGGGCTTCTCCCGGGCCGTGGTCTCCGTGAAGGCGCCCTTGGTCTTCAGCGGCAGCCGGCTGGACTTCACGAGCGGGGCCAGCGTCTCCACGCAGCGGCGCCACGGGGAGGAGACCAGCCGCTCCGGCTGCCAGGCCCCCACGAGGCCCTCGACGGCGAGCGCCTGCCGCCGGCCCGTCGCCGCCAGCGGACGCTCCTGCTCGGCGCGGGACCACGAGGAGCGGGGCTTGGCCTTGGCGTGGCGCAGCACCAGCAGCGGCACGGTCCGCAGGCGCCCCCGAGAGGCGGCACGCAGCAGCAGGTCGAGCGGTTCGCGATCCGAGTCGTTCGTCAGCAGCCGCCGGGCCTCGTCCGGCCCGACCCAGCGGACCTCGTCCACCTCGTCGCCGTCGGGGAGGGCGCGCTGGCCGTCGACCTCGGCGGCCCAGTACCAGACCTCCTTGCTCTGACGTACGCCCCGCTTGCCGGGCACCTCGTACGCGGTCACGCACAGCGGGATGCCCGGCCGCAGCTCCAGGCCGACCTCCTCGCGCAGCTCGCGCACCGCGCACTCCGGCAGCGTCTCACCCGGATCGAGCTTGCCCTTGGGCCACGACCAGTCGTCGTAGCGGGGCCGGTGGATCACCATCACCTCGAGGCCGCCGGGCACGCGGCGCCACGGCAGCATGCCGGCGGCCAGCACCTCGGCGCGGGGGCCTTCCGAGGCGCGGTCCTCCGTGGACCAGCGGGCGACGCGGTCGGCGTGGGACGAAGGCATGGGGCGGGTTCCTCTCGGGGTGCGGCGGCCGCGACGACTGCTGGGGCAGGGCACGGGGCGTGGCCGACCCCACGGGGGCCGGCCTCACCAGGATACGAGGCCGCCGGGATGTGCCCGGCCGGTCCCCGCCCGAGGGTCTCAGGGGCGGCGGTACTGGGCGTCGGCGGCGAACAGCTCGAAGCCGAGGGACGCGTAGAGCGCGACGGCGGCCGTGTTGTCCGCGTCCACGTACAGGTCCACGACGTCGACTCCCTGCTCCGCCATCCGGTGCAGCCCCGCCAGCGTCAGGGCCCGACCGAGGCCGAGGCCCTGGGCGTCGGGGGAGACGCCCACGGCGTACACCTCCCCGACGCGCGGGCCGTCGGCTCCGGCATCCGGCTCCACCTTCGTCCAGTGGAAGCCGAGCAGCCGCCCGTCCGCCTCGCGGGCGGCGAGCAGGAGGCCGTCGGCGTCGAACCAGTCCTCCGCCATGCGGTCGTCGAGGTCGGCGCGGGTCAGGCTGCCCTGTTCGGGGTGGTCCGCGAAGGCGGCGGCGTTCACGTCCAGCCAGGCCTGCTCGTCCTGGCCGGGGACGAAGCCGCGCAGGGCCACCCCGTCGGCGAGCCGCACCTCCGGCAGGGCGGCGAGCGCCACGTGCGACAGGCGCATCCGGCGCAGCTCGCGGACGGGCTCGAGGCCGTGCCGCCGGGCGAGCCGGACCGCCCCCGGGAGCATGCCGTGGGCCCAAACGCTGGTGCTGTCCTCCCGTGCCAGGTCCCGGACCGCGGCGGCCGCGGCATCGGCCAGGACCGAGCCCCGTCCGGTGCGGCGTGCGGTCGGGTCGACGACGAGCTCGAGCACGGCCGCCGCGCCCTCCGGCACGAGCACGGCCGCCCCGTCGATCGCCCCGTCCGTGCCCCGGGTGGCCCCCCACCAGAGCTGCCCGCCGCGGGCGAGCAGCACGCGCGTCTGGTCCGAGAGCGGGGGATGGCCGTCCGCCGCTCCGGCGCGGTCGGCCAGGTCCAGGACGGCGCTCGCCTCCTCCGGGCGCGGGGTGACGACGCGCGGCATGCCGTCGGCGTCGGAGGTCGTGGGGGTGGGGTGTTCGGCCATACCGGTCACCCTACGGAAGGAGGGCGGTGGCCCGCGAGGTGCGCCCGCCGTCGCCCGCCCAGGGCCGAGCCGGTGCGCACCTGGCAGGATGGGGCAGGTGATGCGCTTGTCCATGGCCCTGAGTGCGGCCGTCGCCGCCCTCGTCCTGGGCGGTGCCGCGTTGCTGGGCCCGGTCCCCGCCGCCCTCGCCGCCGCCGTCGTGATCCTGGTCATCGCCTGGGGCTGGCCGCGGCAGATGGGGGCGCCCGCGCGCCTCTCGCTCAGCGTCACCCTGGCCGTCGCCGGGGGCGCCGCGGTGCTGCTCATGCTGCTGTGGCCGCCGCTCGAGGACGGCCACAGCGGGGCCTGGACGCTCTTCGAGCCGCTCGCCGTCGTCGTCGCCTGGAGCACCATGGCCTCGTTCGTCGTCCAGCTGGTGCGCGGGACCGGCCGGCCGCTGCGCCTCGAGTCCACCGTCGCCACGATGGGCGGGGCGTTCGTGGCCGTCGTGACAGCGTGCTGGGTGGCCGTCTCACGCTGGAGCGACACCCCCGCGGTCGCCGGGCTGGTCATCACCCTGGCAGTCACGGTGGCCGCGGTCTCCCTCGTCGGCCTCACCCCGTGGATGCAGGGCCGGCCGGGAGTCCTGGCGCTCGTGGTCATCCCCCTCAGCACGGTGCTCGCGTGGCCCGTCTCCGCGCTGGCCGGCGTGGGCGCCCGGGACCGGCCGGCCGTCATGGCCGCGGCGCTCGCGGTGGCCGTGCTGGTGTCCCTGACCGCCGCCACGGCGCCGTCGTCGCGGCCGCGGCCCGAGGACCGGCCGGTGGGCACCACCCTGCGCCCGCGCCGGGCGGGCTACGCCCTCGCGTTGGCGCCCGTGGGAGCGGCCGGCGTCGTGGCGCACGTCATGGTGGGCTTCCTGGCCTGACAGGTCCGACCCGCTCGGTAGGATGTCCCGCATGGATACCCTTCTTGCGCTCGAGATCTTCTTCCTGGCCCTCGTGGTCCTGGCCGGCCTGGGCATGGCCGCCGTCGCCGCGGTCGTCATCAACGGCCTCTTCAAGGGCCAGCGCTGAGGACGCGCGGCCCGCTGGCGGGCCGCGCCGTGATCTGCCATGGCGACTGAACTCCCGTACGACCTCACCCCAGAGCTCGCCCCCCTGTCCTGGCTCATCGGCAGCTGGGAGGGCCAGGGCCGCCTCGGCGACGGCTCCGCCGACACTGAGATCTTCTACCAGCGGGTGGACTTCACCGAGCACGGTCTGCCGTTCGTGGAGTACCGCGCGGAATCATGGCTGTGCGAGGCGGACGGCACGCTGCTGCGTCCGCTGACCGTGGAGTCCGGCTTCTGGCAGGTGGACCGGGAGCGGCGCGACGGCGACGTCGGCCCCGGCATGCGCCCGGCGGACATCGTCCCCGCGTTCCGCTCCGCCGAGGACGTCGAGGGGCTGCGCGCCGGCGACCAGGGCTTCGGCCTGACCGCCACCATCACGCATCCGGGCTCGCTGGCCGAGCTGTACTACGGCCGCATCAAGGGCCCGCAGCTGCAGTTGGCCACGGACGCGATCCTGCGCGGCTCCGCCGCCGGGCCGTACCACCGGGCCACCCGCATGGCCGGTCTCGTGAACGGGCAGCTGTTCTGGCGCTGGGACGTCGCGGACGCCGCGGGTGCCGAGCTCCAGGCGCACGCCTCCGCCATCCTGGACCGCATGCCGAGCGCGGCCGAGGGTCGGCTCGCCCCGGGGGCCGAGCGTCCTCGCGGCGCCGGCGGGCGGAAGCACGGGGAGCAGTCGTGACGGCCTCCCGCAGCCCGCTGCTGGACCTGGCCGTGGCCGAGCCGCAGGGGCCGGCCGGCGGCGCCGTCGAGGGCCGCGGCCCGGACGGCGGCGTCGCCGCGCACTACGGTCGTCCCCTGCCCGAGCAGCGCGCCCTCGCCCGGGGCCGCGCCCTGGTCGACCTCTCCCACCGCGCCGTGCTCTCCGTGTCCGGCCCGGACCGGCTGAGCTGGCTGCACACGCTCGGCACGCAGCACGTCGAGACGCTGCCCCCCGGCACGAGCACCGAGATCCTCTTCCTCGACGTGCAGGGGCGGATCGAGCACGCCGCCCACCTCCTCGAGGACGGCGCCGCGGCCTGGCTCGTCACGGACCGCGAGGACGGCCCGGGCCTGGCCGCGTGGCTCACCTCGATGCGCTTCTCCCACGACGTCACGCTGCGGGACCACACCGCTGCGGTCGCCGTCGTGGGTGCCACCGCGCCCGTGCCCGGCTGGGAGGACCGCACCGTGTGGCTGGACCCGTGGCCCCGCGTCGGGGCGGGCGGCTGGGCCTACACGGCCGATCCGGATCCCGAGGCCCACCCGGGGGCGGACTGGGCCTGGCGCGAGTACCTCGTCACCCGGGCCGACCTCGAGGCCACCGTCCGCGCACTCGGCACGGGCGCGCTCGCGGGCTGGTCCCTGGCGGGCACGACGGCGGCCGAGGCGCTGCGCATCGAGGCCGGCCGCCCCCGCCGGGCCCTCGACGTGGACGATCGCGCGATCCCGCACGAGCTGGACCTGCTGCGCACCGCCGTGCACCTCGACAAGGGCTGCTACCGCGGTCAGGAGACCGTGGCGCGCGTGCACAACCTGGGCCGCCCGCCCCGCCGCCTCACCCGCCTGCTCCTGGACGGCTCCGTCCACACGCTCCCCGAGCACGGTGCCCCCGTGATCCTCCGGCCGGCCGAGGACACGCCCGAGGCCCGCGCCGCCGCCCGTCCGGTGGGGACGGTCACCGCCGCAGCCCAGCACCATGAGGCGGGCGCCGTCGCCCTGGCGCTGCTCAAGCGCACCGTGCCCGTGGACGCCGAGCTGCTGGCCCGCGAGGACGCTCCCGGCGAGGACGGTGTCGCCGAGGGCGGCTGGATCGCCGCGAGCCAGGAGCCGCTCGTGTCCCCGGACGCCGGGCAGGTCCTCGGCCGACCGCGTGGCGTGGGCCGCCTGCGCTGACCGACCCGCCCGCTCACTCCAGCGCGAGCACGGTCCGCGTGCCCGCCGCCTCCAGCCCGACGGCGATCGCCACGTGGTGCGCGGCCGTGTGGCCCGCCGGCACCTCGGCGAACGGCAGCAGCCCCTCCAGCGCCGCCCGGTCCATCGCCACGGCCACCGCGTAGCGGCCGAGCCCACGACCGCGCAGTGACGGTGGGGTGAGGGTGCCCAGCGAGGCCAGCACGCCGCCCGTCACGTGATACCCCGCCGCCGCCACCGGGGCCTCGATCGCCCGTCCCGCGCCGTCGTCGGGAACGAGCGCGGCCAAGGACTCCCAGGAGAGGACACCCGCCTCGGCCACGTCGTCCGCGGGGGCCCGCGCGGCCACGGCGTGGACGTGGGCGGGGTCGTGGGACACGGCGACGGTGCGCGAGGGGTCGACCGGCGGCGGTTCCTCGGCCGCGTAGAGCGTGAACTCGCCGCGCGAGCGCACGGCCTCCCCGGTGGCCGCCCGCACCGCCGTCCGCAGCAGGGCCGACTCCACGCCCAGCGCCTCGGCGGGCACGCCGCGGCAGGCACGCGTGAACCACGCCGGCCCCGCCACGACGGTGGCCCAGGGCAGGGCCAGCACCTCCGCCGCGGCCACGCCCTGCCGGGCCACCTCGAGGCGGCGCGGCTCGGCGCCCGCCGTGGGGGCGTCGTCGGGTAGGAGCGCGGTGTCGGGCAGGCCGAGCCGACGCGCCAGCCCGAGGGCCAGCACGCCGACGGCGGGGTGGTCAGGTCTCATCGGCCGAACAGGATCTTCGCCTCCTCGTAGCGGGAGACCGGCACCTTCTTGAGGCCCTTGAGGGCGGCGCTCATGGGGATGGAGATGATCTCCGTGCCGTTGGCCGCCACCATCTGTCCCCAGCGGCGCTGGGCGACGAGGTCGACGGCGCCCATGCCGAAGCGCGTGGAGAGCACGCGGTCCGTGGCGGTGGGGGCGCCGCCGCGCTGGATGTGGCCCAGGATGGTGCTGCGCGTCTCGATGCCCGTCATCTCCTCGATCTCGCGGGTCACCCACTCGCCGATGCCGCCCAGACGCGGCCGGCCGGACGCTTCGACGCCGGCCTCGGCCAGCGGGTCGTCGTGGCCCTCGGGGATGAAGCCCTCCGCCACCACGACCAGCGGGGAGCGACCGCGGTCGTGGACCTGCTGCACCCATTCGGCGACCTGGGACATGGGGGTGCGGACCTCGGGGATGAGGATCGCGTGGGCGCCGGCGGCCATGCCCGAGTGCAGGGCGATCCAGCCGACGTGGCGGCCCATGACCTCGGCGACCATGCACCGGTGGTGGGACTCACCCGTGGTGCGCAGCCGGTCCATGGCGTCCGTGGCGATCTGCACGGCCGTGTCGAAGCCGAACGTGTAGTCGGTGCCCTGCAGGTCGTTGTCGATCGTCTTGGGCACGCCCACGATCGGCAGCCCGTCCGCGGCCAGGCGGTTCGCGCCGGCCAGGGTGCCCTCGCCGCCGATGGCGATGACGGCGTCAATGTCCAGCTCGCGCAGGTTGCGGAGCATGTTCTCCGGGCCGCCGCCCTCCGCGTCGTAGGGGTGCGTGCGCGAGGTGCCGAGGATGGTGCCGCCGGTGCGGGCCAGGCCGCGCACGCGGGAGCGGGGCAGGTCCTCGACGTCCTTCTCGATCAGGCCGGACCATCCGTTGCGGATGCCCACCATCTCCATGTCGTACGACTTGATGCCGTGCAGGACGGCGGAGCGGATGACGGCGTTCAGGCCGGGGCAGTCGCCTCCGGAGGTGAGCATTCCGACGCGCATGGGGTCCTCTCGGGCGTTCTCGTGGGGGTCGGCACTACCCTAGGCGTGCCCGCCGCGTCGCGTCAGGGGACGGGCGACGGGCGGCGGGTCAGCCGAGGGCCACGAGGACGGCGACCTGGAGGGCCGTCGCACCCACGAGGATGCCGCTCGCCGGGCCGAGGGTGCCGGGACGACGGCCGCTGAGCAGAGTGCCCAGCATGACGGGGGCGATCACCGCGAGCGCGGCCACGAGCATCGGCACGGCCAGCAGCGTGGGGGTCGGACCGACGCCGAGCAGCAGGCTGATCCCGAGGGCGGCGAGCGCGGCGAGGACGGCCCCGACGTAGGTGGCGGCCTGCGCGATCGGCCCGAGGCGCGGCTTCGCGGCCGTGGCTGCGGACCCCGAGCCGGTCGGGGCGGTGGCCGCCCGCGGGGCCTCGTCGGCCAGACGCGCCGCGGCCCGCCGCTCGCGAGAGTGGACGGGCTCGCGCCACGCGCCGGTCGCGGGGTCGATCCATTCGGGGCGGAAGCCGTGCGGGTCGGCGACCTCGGCTGCCCGCTCGCCCGGGCCTCCGCCGACGTACCAGGCCGGGCGCGGCACGGCGTGGGTGGGCTGGTCGGCGTCGGGGGCCCGGCCCGGGGCCACGCGGGCCTGCGCCCGGCCGTCCCAACGGGTCACGAGCCACCAGACGAGCACGGCCAGCGCGCCCAGGCCCACGAGGGAGCCGGGGCCGCCCACGGCTGGGGCGATGAGGGTGAACCCGGCGCCGAGCAGCAGGTTGAGGGCGCCGATCGCCCCGATCACGCCGATGGCCACGGTGGCGTCCTGCCACTCCCCGCGGCGCAGGCGGCCGAACTGCACGCGTCCGTCGGCGTCGGGGAGGACGGCCCAGGCGGCCGCGTAGGCCAGCAGGCCCAGGCCCGCGGAGACCATGCATACGGCGACGAACACGCCGCGGGCGAGCAGCGGGTCGATGCGGTAGCGCTCGGCCACGCCGCCGAGCACCCCGCCGACCCACGAGGCCGGCGAGCGGCGCACGCCCCAGCCCAGGACGGCGCGGCGCAACCAGCCCGGCAGGGCGTCCAGTCCGTCGGGGCCGGTCTCGCCCGCAGTGGCTCCGTCGGGGGCGACGTGGGGGCCGGGGCCGGTGAACGGGTCGTGTGTGCTCGTCATGTCTCCATCCTCGTCCGCCCGCGGCCCCCGCCCATCCGGGAACTCCCGGAATCCTCCCCGGATGTGTCACCCCGTCCGACGCGGCAGGATGGGGGCATGCCCACCCCGTCCGCGCCCGCGCAGGCCCCACGTCCGCCGTTGATGCGGCACGGGGCCGACCGCCCGGTGTCCGGCGTCGCCGCGGGGCTCGCCCGGCATCTCGGGGTGCCCGTCGGCCGTGTCCGCGCGGCCCTGGCGCTGCTGAGCCTGATGGGCGGCGCGGGCCTGGCCCTGTACGTGTGGCTCTGGCTGCTCATGCCGGAGGAGGGCCCGGACGGCGCTCCCGCCGCCGACGCCCCCACCCTGCGTGGTCGCGCCCCCGAGGTGCTCGAGCGGGTGCGCGAGGGCGGCTGGCCGGTCCTGCTGGCCGCCGTGGTGCTCGGCGTGGGCGTGCTGACCGTCGCGGACGGCCTCGGCCTCGCCGTCGACTGGGCGCTCGTGGGCCCGGTGGCCGTCCTCGTGATCGGCCTCGGCCTGGCCTGGATGCAGCTCGACCTGGCGGGCGGGCCCCGGGCCGGGCGGAGCGGACGACTGGTCCGCCTCGTGCTCGGCACGGCCCTCGTGCTGCTGGCGGTGCTGGCCATCGTCCTGGGCGCCGTGAGCTCGGGCGAGCTGTGGCGGGCCCTGCTGGCCGCCGTCGCGATGCTCGCCGGCGCGGCGCTGGTGGCCATGCCCTACGTCCTGGCCTGGCTGCGCCGACGCGACGCGGAGCGGACCGCGTTCGCGGTGCAGGTCCAGCGCGCCGAGATCGCGGCGCACCTGCACGACTCGGTGCTGCAGTCCCTCGCCCTCATCCAGCGGCGCGCCCATGACGCAGACGCGGTGGCCCGGGTGGCCCGCGCCCAGGAGCGTGAGCTGCGTCAGTTCCTCGCCCTGGACTCCCGTGGCGGCCCGCGCTCCCTGGCGGAGGCGCTCGAAGAGCACGCCGCCGCCGTCGAGGACGCACACGGGTCCCGGGTGGAGGTCGTGGCCGTGGGCCGGGCCGCCGGGGCGTGGCTCGAGCCGCTCGCGGCCGCGGCACGCGAGGCCATGCAGAACGCGGCCCGGCACGCCGGCGACGCGCAGGTCTTCGCGGAGGCCGGTGAGGACGACCATGGCCGCACCGTCGCGGAGGTGTTCGTCCGGGACCGTGGCCCCGGCTTCGACCTGCACACGGTCCCGGCCGACCGGCTCGGCGTGCGGGAGTCGATCCTCGGCCGCATGGAGCGTGCCGGCGGGGCCGCCCGCATCCGGTCCGGCCCGGGCGGCACCGAGGTCCACCTGACGCTGACCGAGCCCGAGGGAGCGCGAGCGCGCGCCGGACAGGAGCACCCATGACCGACCCCGCCCCGCGCACGGCCGTCATCGTGGACGACCACGCGATCTTCCGCTCCGGCCTGCGCGCCGACCTGGACCCGGACCGACTGGCCATCGTCGGCGAGGCCGGGGACGTGGACGAGGCCGTCCGCACCGTGCTGGACCTGGTGCCGGATGTGGTGCTGCTGGACGTGCACCTGCCCGGCGGGGCCGGCGGCGGGGGAGCGGAGGTGGCCGAACGCGTCCTCGCGCGCCGACCCGCGCAGCGGTTCCTGGCACTGTCCGTCTCGGACGCGGCCGAGGACGTCGTCGCCGTGATCCGTGCGGGGGCCCGCGGCTACATCACCAAGACGGCCTCCGGCGTGGAGGTGGCGGACGCGGCGGTCCGCGTGGCCGACGGCGATGCCGTGTTCTCGCCCCGACTGGCCGGGTTCGTCCTCGACGCCTTCCGCGGCACGGCGCCCGCGTCCCCGCCCGTCCCCGCCGCGGCGACGAGCGGGGCTGCGGCCCCCGACGAGGACCTCGACCGGCTCTCGGCACGGGAGCGGGAGGTCATGCGGCTGATCGCCCGCGGCTACACCTACCGGGAGGCCGGGGCGGAGCTGTTCATCTCGGACCGCACGGTCGAGACCCATGTGTCCTCCGTGCTGCGCAAGCTCCAACTCTCCAACCGCCACGAGCTGACCCGCTGGGCCGCGCGCCGCGGATACGCCTGAGCCCCGCGGCACGCGGCGTCGCGGGGCTCAGGGGTGGGGTGTGCGGCTCAGGCGCTGAGCAGGGCGCGGATGCGCTCGACGCCCTCGGCGAGGTCCGCATCGCCCAGCGCGTAGGACAGTCGCAGATAGCCGGACGGGCCGAACGCCTCGCCCGGGACCACGGCGACCTCCGCCTCGTCGAGGATGAAGGCGGCCAGCTCGGCCGACGTCGCGGGGGTGACGCCGCCGCGGTAGGTCTTCGCGAGCGCCTCCCGCACGTCCACGTACGCGTAGAACGCACCCTGCGGGGTGGGACAGTGGAAGCCCGGCACGGCGTCCATGGCTTCGACCATGGCCCGGCGCCGGCGGTCGAACGCCGTCTTCATCTCCGCCACGGCGTCCAACGGGCCGGCGATGGCGGCCAGCGCGGCCCGCTGCGACACGTTGGCCACGTTCGAGGTGGCGTGGGACTGCAGGTTCGTGGCGGCCTTGACCACGTCCAGCGGACCGGCCATCCAGCCGACGCGCCAGCCCGTCATCGCGTAGGTCTTGGCGACGCCGTTGAGGATCACGGACTGCTCCGCCAGCTCGGGCACGGCGCGGACGATCGAGGTGAACGGCATGCCGTCGTAGGTCAGGTGCTCGTAGATCTCGTCGGTGACCACCCACAGCCCCCGCTCCCGTGCCCACTGGCCGATCGCCGCCGTCTCCTCGGGGGAGTACACGGCGCCGGTGGGGTTGGAGGGGGAGACGAACAGGAGCACCTTGGTGCGGTCCGTGACGGACTCGTCGAGCTGGTCCACGGTGACCTTGTAGCCCTGCTCGGGGCCGGCGAACACCTCCACCGGCACGCCGCCGGCCAGGCGGATCGCCTCGGGGTAGGTGGTCCAGTAGGGGGCGGGGACGAGCACCTCGTCCTGCGGGTCCAGCAGCGCGGCGAAGGCGTTGTACACGGCCTGCTTCCCGCCGTTGGTCACCAGCACCTGGGCGGCCTCGAGGGATACGCCGGAGTCGCGCAGCGTCTTGTCCGCGATCGCCTCGCGCAGCTCGGGCAGGCCGGAGGCGGGGGAGTAGCGGTGGTTCTTCGGGTCCCGGGCCGCGGCGACGGCGGCCTCCACGATGTAGTCCGGGGTGGGGAAGTCGGGCTCGCCGGCGCCGAAGCCGATCACCGGGCGCCCGGCGGCCTTGAGCTCCTTGGCGCGGGCGTCGACGGCGAGGGTGGCGGAGGGCGCGATGGCGGACAGACGGGCGGAGACGCGGCGGGCGGGCGCGGCCATGGGGACCTTCTTCGAGCTCGACGGGGAGGGCGGGGCGGAGCGGGGCTCCGTCCTGCCAGGGTACTGACTGCCCGGGACCCGTTCGACTCCCGCCGCCCGATGGCGTATCCTGGGTCTCCGGTACCGCGTTCACGGTCGATCCCGCGAGGGTTCGGCCGGCTCCGTCGGTCCGAAGGGTAGTGGCGCAATTGGTAGCGCAGCGGTCTCCAAAACCGCAGGTTGCAGGTTCGAGTCCTGTCTGCCCTGCTCGATGCCGGGCCTCGTGCTCGGCATCGGACGTGTAGAAAGCGATTCGGCGATCCGACGAGTGAGGCCACGTGACTGAGATGGCGGCGAACGGCGGGGGACCCACCCCCACGCCGAGCAGGCAGCGTCGCGGGCTGTTCGCGCGGATCGCGCTGTTCCTGCGCCAGGTGGTGGACGAGCTCCGCAAGGTCGTCACCCCCACGAGCGAGGAGCTGCTGCGTACGACCGGAGTGGTGCTCGCCTTCGTGGCGTTCATGATCCTGCTGGTCATGGGGCTGGACTGGGTGTTCGGCACCGTGGCGGGTCTCCTGTTCGGCGCCGGCGGCCTCTGAGCCCGGCGCGGACGGTCCCGACATCGCAGGACGCGTCCCCCCGCACGCCCGTGAGGGCCCTCCCCGACGGCAGGGCCCGCCGTCCGTCAGCAGAAAGCAGGAACCGTGTCCGAGCAGGAACTGGATCGTCAGCCCGCCGAGGAGTCCGTCCCGATGTCGGAGGACGCCGTGGCCGAGGAGACCGCCGAGACCGCGCAGGACGCCGGGACGCCCGTCGAGGACGCCCTGGACGAGGCCGCCGGCAGCGGTGACGAGACCGCCGAGGCCACCGTGCAGGAGGCCGACCTGGCCGTCGCCGAGGGCGAGGACGCGCCGACCCCCGTCGAGGAGCAGGCCGACGACGAGCCCGCCGTGGACCCCGCCGAGGAGCTGCGCACCCGCCTGCGCCGCCAGCCCGGCGACTGGTACGTCGTCCACACCTACGCCGGCTACGAGAAGCGCGTGAAGACGAACCTCGAGGCCCGCATCCTGACCCAGGACATGGAGGACTCGATCTACGAGATCGAGGTCCCCATGGAGGAGGTCGTGGAGATCAAGAACACCACGCGCAAGATCGTCTCGCGCGTGCGCATCCCGGGCTACGTGCTCGTCCGCATGGACCTCGACGACGCCTCGTGGGGCGTCGTGCGGCACACCCCGGGCGTCACGGGCTTCGTGGGCAACGACGCCCACCACCCGCAGCCGCTCAGCCTGGACGAGGTGTACGACATGCTCGCCCCGTCCGTGATCCAGGAGGCCGCCCGCGCCGCCGAGAAGGCCGGCCTGGCCGTCCCCGCCTTGGTCGAGTCCGGTGCGCCCGCCGCCCCTGCGATCCACGTGGACTTCGAGGTCGGCGAGTCGGTCACCGTCAACGACGGCCCGTTCGAGACCCTCCCGGCCACGATCTCCGAGATCAAGCCGGAAGCCCAGCAGCTCGTGGTGCTCGTCTCGATCTTCGAGCGCGAGACCCCCGTGACGCTGTCCTTCAACCAGGTGACCAAGGCCATCTGAGGACACCCGACGCTTCCGCACCGGGCCGGCCGCCTGCCGGCCCGGACGCGGCACCGGCCGCCGCGCCACGGCGGCCACCGCCCCCGGTGCGCTCCTGCGCCGAGGGTCCCCCAGTGAGAGAAGGATCCACTCATGGCTCCCAAGAAGAAGGTCACCGGTCTGATCAAGCTTCAGATCCAGGCCGGCGCCGCCAACCCGGCCCCGCCCATTGGCCCCGCCCTGGGCCAGCACGGCGTGAACATCATGGAGTTCTGCAAGGCGTACAACGCCGCCACCGAGTCGCAGCGCGGCAACGTGGTCCCGGTCGAGATCACCGTGTACGAGGACCGCTCGTTCACCTTCGTGACCAAGACTCCGCCGGCCGCCGAGCTCATCAAGAAGGCCGCCGGCGTCGCCAAGGGCTCCGCCACCCCGCACACGGCCAAGGTCGGCACGCTGACCCAGGCCCAGTGCGAGGAGATCGCCCAGACCAAGATGGAGGACCTGAACGCCAACGACGTGCAGGCCGCCGCCAAGATCATCGCGGGCACCGCCCGCTCGATGGGCATCACCGTCGAGGGCTGACGCCCACCCCCACCCCCTTCCAGTGGCAGGGCCGAGCGCGGCCCGCAGACCACGACTGCACAAGGAGAAGAACGCAGATGGCACAGCGCAGCAAGGCATACAAGGCGGCCAAGGCCGCGATCGGCGAGGATCTGTACTCGCCGGTGGAGGCGATCCGCCTCGCCAAGGAGACCAACCCCTCCAAGATCGACGCCACCGTGGAGGTGGCCCTCCGCCTCTCGGTCGACCCCCGCAAGGCCGACCAGATGGTCCGCGGCTCCGTGAGCCTGCCCCACGGCACCGGCAAGACCGCCCGCGTCGTCGTGTTCGCCACCGGTGACCGCGCCGAGGCCGCCCGCGCCGCCGGCGCGGACGTCGTGGGTGACGACGACCTGATCGCCCGGATCTCCGAGGGCTGGGTGGACTTCGACGCCGCCGTGGCCTCCCCGGAGCTCATGGGCAAGGTCGGTCGTCTGGGCAAGGTGCTCGGCCCCCGCAACCTGATGCCGAACCCCAAGACCGGCACCGTGACCCCGGACGTGGCCAAGGCCGTGGCCGACATCAAGGGCGGCAAGATCGACTTCCGCGTCGACAAGCACTCCAACCTGCACTTCATCATCGGCAAGACCTCCTTCGAGGCCAAGGCCCTGGTGGAGAACTACGCCGCAGCCCTCGAGGAGGTCCTGCGTCTGAAGCCGTCTTCCTCCAAGGGCCGCTACATCTCCAAGGCCACCGTGGCCACCACCTTCGGCCCGGGCGTGCCCATGGACCCGAACGTGACCTCGGTGGACTCCTCGGAGCTCTGAGCCACGCGGCCCCGGCGACCGGGGCCCACGACGTCGGCCGGTCGTCCCCGCAGCGGGGACGACCGGCCGACGTCGTCCCGGGTCGATTTTGCGGGCCCGCCCCGGACGTGTACGCTGGTGCGTACCGAAGACCGCCGGTCGTGGTGCCCTGCCTCCGGGCAGACTCCACCGAAGGATCTCCCTGACGGAGACGGCCCGCGCAGGTGAACGTGAGCCACGCTCGCATCCGCTCGTCGACCCTTCGGGTCCGACCGCGTCGATGCTCCCGCCGCGCCCCGTGCATCTGCACGGGGCGTTTTCTCGTCTCGGGGTGGCGGTTCCCACGCATCATCGAGAGGAGTGCCATGGCGACGTCCGCGAAGGAGTCGGCGGTGGCTGAGCTCACGGACCTGTTCCGTGAGTCCAGCGCCGCTGTTCTGACGGAATACCGTGGCCTGACGGTGGCGGAGCTCAAGCAGCTGCGTGACTCCATCCGTCAGGACGCGACCTACGCCGTGGCGAAGAACACGCTGGCCGAGATCGCGGCCAAGGACGCCGGTCTGGAGGGCCTCGAGGCTCACCTGTCCGGTCCCACCGCGATCGCGTTCGTGACCGGGGACCCGGTCAACGTCGCGAAGGCCCTGCGTGACTTTGCCAAGGATCACGAGAAGCTCGTGCTCAAGGGCGGCTACATGGATGGCCAGCCCCTGGACGAGGCCGGCATCAAGCAGCTCGCGGACCTCGAGTCCCGCGAGGTGCTGCTGGCCAAGTTCGCCGGCGCGATGAAGGGCAGCATGTCCAAGGCTGCCGCCCTGTTCCAGGCGCCGCTGTCCAAGACCGTCCGCACGGTCGAGGCGCTGCGCGCCGCGCAGGGCGAGGCTGCCTGAGCAGCCCGCCCCGGGCTGCACGGCCCACCACTTCACAACGTAGTCAAGACGTACCCGTAAAGGAGCCATCATGGCCAAGCTGACCACCGAAGAGCTGCTCGCCGCGTTCGAGGAGCTGACCCTCATCGAGCTGTCCGAGTTCATCAAGGCGTTCGAGGAGAAGTTCGACGTCACCGCCGCCGCCCCCGTGGCCGTGGCCGCCGCCGGCGGTGCCGCCGGTGGTGCCGAGGCCGCCGCCGAGGAGAAGGACGAGTTCGACGTCATCCTCGAGGCCGCCGGCGACAAGAAGATCGGCGTCATCAAGGAGGTGCGCGCCCTCACCTCCCTCGGCCTGAAGGAGGCCAAGGACCTGGTGGACGGCGCCCCCAAGCCCGTCCTCGAGGGCGTCAACAAGGAGGCCGCCGAGAAGGCCAAGGAGCAGCTCGAGGGCGCCGGCGCCACCGTCACCCTCAAGTGATGATCGCGGCCTGAGCCGCATCACGCTTCCTCACGAGGCCCCCGGACCCGCACTGCGGACCGGGGGCCTCGTGGCGTTCCAGGTCACGCATCCGCGACTGGACAGGGGCGACGGGCGGGGATAGGATGGATCTTTGCATCTCCCCTGTTCCGTGCTGCCCACAGGACCCCGCGTCCCGCCGTGGCTCGCACGGTTCCGCACGGCCTTCATATAGCGGTGGGCCGGCGCCGCCGTCTCGCGGCAGGGGAGCGAACGGAACCCAGAAGGCCTGTGGAAGGATCCTACGTGGTCGCCTCGAGCACCTCCAACGAAACCGCTACCGTCTCCCCGCGATCCGGCGCCTCCGCCGGACGCGTCTCCTTCGCCAAGATCTCCGAGCCGCTGGACGTGCCGGACCTGCTGGCGCTGCAGACCGAGTCGTTCGACCGCCTGATCGGCAATGAGCGGTGGGCCACGCGCGTCGACGCCGCCCTGGCCGCCGACGACCACTCCGTGCCCGTCACCTCGGGACTGACGGACATCTTCGAGGAGATCTCCCCGATCGAGGACTTCCAGGGCACCATGTCCCTGTCCTTCGCCGAGCCGGAGTTCGCCGACGCGAAGATGACGGAGGAGGAGTGCAAGGATCGCGACGCGACCTTCTCCGCCCCGCTGTACGTCAAGGCCGAGTTCATGAACAACACGACCGGCGAGATCAAGCAGCAGACCGTCTTCATGGGCGACTTCCCGCTGATGACCCGCAACGGCACGTTCATCATCAACGGCACCGAGCGCGTCGTCGTCTCCCAGCTGGTCCGCTCCCCGGGCGCCTACTTCGAGCGCACTCCGGACAAGACCTCCGACAAGGAGATCTTCTCGGCGAAGATCATCCCCTCGCGCGGCGCCTGGTTCGAGCTCGAGGTGGACAAGCGCGACCAGGTCGGCGTCCGCCTCGACCGCAAGCGCAAGCAGCCCGTGACGGTGCTGCTCAAGGCCATGGGCTGGACCGAGTCCCGCATCCTGGAGGAGTTCGGGCACTACGACTCCATTCGCGCCACCCTCGAGAAGGACGGCACCGCGGACCAGGACGAGGCCCTGCTCGACATCTACCGCAAGCTGCGCCCGGGCGAGCCGGCCGCCGTCGACGCCGCGCAGGCGCTGCTGAACAACCTGTACTTCACCCCGAAGCGCTACGACCTCGCCAAGGTGGGCCGCTACAAGCTCAACCGCAAGCTCGGCGTGGACGTGCACCTCGGCGACCCCAACGCGTCCGTGCTCACCGAGGACGACATCGTCCAGATGGTGCACTTCATCGCCGCGCTGCACGCCGGCGAGACCGCCATCAAGGGCACGCGCGACGGCGAGCCGGTGGACGTGCGCGTGGAGATCGACGACATCGACCACTTCGGCAACCGTCGCATCCGCGCGGTGGGCGAGCTGATCGAGAACCAGATCCGCACCGGCCTGTCCCGCATGGAGCGCGTCGTGCGTGAGCGCATGACCACCCAGGACGTCGAGGCGATCACCCCGCAGACCCTGATCAACATCCGCCCCGTGGTGGCGGCGATCAAGGAGTTCTTCGGCACCTCGCAGCTGTCCCAGTTCATGGACCAGAACAACCCGCTGGCCGGCCTGACGCACAAGCGCCGCCTGTCCGCGCTCGGCCCGGGTGGACTGTCCCGCGACCGTGCCGGCATGGAGGTCCGTGACGTCCACCCGTCGCACTACGGCCGCATGTGCCCCATCGAGACCCCGGAAGGCCCGAACATCGGCCTCATCGGTTCGCTGGCGACCTTCGGCCGGATCAACTCCTTCGGCTTCATCGAGACCCCGTATCGCCGCGTGGTCGACGGCCGGGTCACGGACACCGTGGACTACCTGACCGCCGACGACGAGCTGGCCTTCCAGATCGCCCAGGCGAACGCCCCGGTGGACGAGGACGGCCGGTTCGAGGAGGAGCTCGTGCTCTGCCGCCAGCGCGGCGGCGACGGCGAGCCCGTGCTCTCGACCGTGGACGAGATCGACTACATGGACGTGTCCCCGCGCCAGATGGTGTCGGCGGCCACCGCCCTCATCCCGTTCCTCGAGCACGACGACGCCAACCGCGCGCTCATGGGCGCGAACATGCAGCGTCAGGCCGTGCCGCTGCTCCGCTCCGAGGCCCCCTACGTGGGCACCGGCATGGAGAAGTACGTGGCCGTGGACGCGGGCGACTCCGTGACGGCCACCCAGGGCGGCGTCGTGACCGAGGTGGCCGCGGACCTGGTGACCGTCATGAACGACGACGGCACCACCACGCACTACCCGATCATGAAGTTCGCCCGCTCGAACCAGGGCAACGCCTACAACCAGCGGGTGCGCGTGTCCGAGGGCGAGCGGGTGGAGCCGCTGAGCATCATCGCCGACGGTCCCGCCACGGACAACGGCGAGCTCGCGCTCGGCAAGAACCTCCTCGTCGCGTTCATGCCCTGGGAGGGCCTGAACTACGAGGACGCGATCATCCTGTCCCAGCGCATGGTCTCGGAGGACGTCCTCACCTCGATCCACATCGAGGAGCACGAGGTCGACGCCCGCGACACCAAGCTGGGCGCCGAGGAGATCACGCGCGACATCCCCAACGTGTCCGAGGAGGTGCTGTCGCAGCTCGACGAGCGCGGCATCATCCACATCGGCGCGGAGGTGGAGGCCGGTGACATCCTGGTCGGCCGCGTGACCCCGAAGGGCGAGACCGAGCTGACCCCGGAGGAGCGCCTGCTGCGCGCGATCTTCGGCGAGAAGTCCCGCGAGGTCCGCGACACGTCCCTGAAGGTGCCGCACGGCGAGTCCGGCACCGTCATCGGCGTGCGCATCTTCGACCGCGACGAGGACGACGACCTGCCCCCGGGCGTGAACCAGCTGGTGCGCGTCTACGTGGCGCAGAAGCGCAAGATCACCGACGGCGACAAGATGGCCGGCCGCCACGGCAACAAGGGCGTCATCTCGAAGATCCTGCCGCTCGAGGACATGCCGTTCCTGGCGGACGGCACCCCGGTGGACATCGTGCTGAACCCGCTCGGCGTCCCCGGCCGCATGAACCTCGGCCAGGTCATGGAGCTGCACCTGGGCTGGGCCGCCTCGCGCGGCTGGGACATCCAGGGCGAGCCGGAGTGGATCAAGGACCTGCCGAACTTCCCGCGGCAGTCCGGTCCGGTCAACGTGGCCACCCCGGTGTTCGACGGCGCCGAGGCGTACGAGATCACGGGCCTGCTCGGCCACGTGAACGTGACCCGCGACGGCGACCGTCTCATGAGCGACAGCGGCAAGGCGCAGCTGTTCGACGGCCGCACCGGCGAGCCGTTCCCGGACCCGGTGTCCGTGGGCTACATGTACATGCTCAAGCTGCACCACCTGGTGGACGACAAGATCCACGCCCGTTCCACGGGCCCGTACTCGATGATCACGCAGCAGCCGCTGGGCGGTAAGGCCCAGTTCGGCGGCCAGCGCTTCGGCGAGATGGAGGTGTGGGCGCTCGAGGCGTACGGCGCGGCGTTCACCCTCCAGGAGCTGCTGACCATCAAGTCGGACGACATCCACGGCCGCGTGAAGGTCTACGAGGCCATCGTCAAGGGCGAGAACATCCCGGAGCCGGGTGTTCCCGAGTCCTTCAAGGTGCTCATCAAGGAGATGCAGTCCCTCTGCCTGAACGTGGAGGTCCTCTCCGCCGACGGCCAGGCCATCGAGATGCGCGACGCGGAGGACGAGGTCTACCGCGCCGCCGAGGAGCTGGGCATCGACCTCTCCCACGCCGAGCCGAGCTCGGTGGAGGAAGTCTGAGCCGGGCCCGATCCCGCATCCACAAGACGTCACCTGAGAACCACTGAACCAAGGGAGTTCACCGGAGCATGAGCGTGAACAGCATGTCCACTGACAACTCTTTCGGCCTGATGCGCATCGGCCTGGCCACGGCGGAGGACATCCGCCGCTGGTCCTACGGCGAGGTCAAGAAGCCGGAGACCATCAACTACCGCACCCTGAAGCCGGAGAAGGACGGACTCTTCTGCGAGAAGATCTTCGGCCCCACCCGTGACTGGGAGTGCGCGTGCGGCAAGTACAAGCGCGTGCGCTTCAAGGGCATCATCTGCGAGCGCTGCGGCGTCGAGGTGACCCGCTCGAAGGTGCGCCGCGACCGCATGGGCCACATCGAGCTGGCTGCGCCGGTCACCCACATCTGGTACTTCAAGGGCGTGCCCTCGCGCCTGGGCTACCTGCTGGACCTGGCGCCGAAGGACCTCGAGAAGGTCATCTACTTCGCGGCGTACATGATCACCTCGGTGGACGAGGAGGCCCGGCACCGTGACCTGGCCAACCTCCAGGCCGAGTACGACCAGGAGACCCGTGTCCTGGCCGACCAGCGTGACTCCGACATCGCCGCGGTGGCCGCCGACCTCGAGAAGGACCTGGCCAAGCTGGAGTCCGAGGGCGCCAAGACCGCCGAGAAGAAGAAGGCCCGCGACGCCGCGGACAAGACCATGGCGCAGATCCGCAAGCGCGCGGACGCGGAGCTGGACCGCAAGGAGCAGGTCTGGGACCGCTTCAAGAACCTCAAGGTCGCCGACCTCGAGGGCGACGAGGGTCTGTACCGCGCCATGCGGGACAAGTACGGCCAGTACTTCGAGGGCTCGATGGGCGCGGAGGCGATCCAGCGTCGCCTGCAGACCTTCGACCTCGAGGCCGAGTCCGAGATGCTGCGTGAGACCATCAAGACGGGCAAGGGCCAGCGCAAGACCCGTGCCCTGAAGCGCCTGAAGGTCGTCAACGCGTTCCTGACCACGGACAACTCGCCCGAGGGCATGGTCCTGGACGCCGTCCCGGTGATCCCGCCGGAGCTGCGTCCGATGGTGCAGCTGGACGGCGGCCGCTTCGCGACCTCCGACCTCAACGACCTGTACCGTCGCGTGATCAACCGCAACAACCGCCTGAAGCGGCTGCTCGACCTCGGCGCGCCCGAGATCATCGTCAACAACGAGAAGCGCATGCTGCAGGAGGCCGTGGACTCGCTGTTCGACAACGGCCGCCGCGGCCGGCCGGTGACCGGCCCGGGCAACCGCCCGCTCAAGTCACTCTCCGACATGCTCAAGGGCAAGCAGGGCCGGTTCCGTCAGAACCTGCTCGGCAAGCGCGTGGACTACTCGGGCCGCTCGGTCATCGTGGTGGGTCCCCAGCTCAAGCTGCACCAGTGCGGCCTGCCGAAGCAGATGGCGCTGGAGCTGTTCAAGCCGTTCGTGATGAAGCGTCTCGTGGACCTGAACCACGCGCAGAACATCAAGTCCGCCAAGCGCATGGTGGAGCGCTTCCGTCCGCAGGTCTGGGACGTGCTCGAGGAGGTCATCACCGAGCACCCGGTCCTGCTGAACCGCGCCCCCACCCTGCACCGTCTGGGCATCCAGGCCTTCGAGCCGCAGCTCGTGGAAGGCAAGGCCCTGCAGCTGCACCCGCTGGTCTGCTCCGCGTTCAACGCGGACTTCGACGGCGACCAGATGGCGGTCCACCTGCCCCTGTCGCCGGAGGCCCAGGCCGAGGCGCGCCTGCTCATGCTCTCGAGCCACAACATCCTGAAGCCCTCGGACGGCCGCGCGGTCGCCGTGCCGGCCCAGGACATGATCATCGGACTGAACCACCTCACCACGGTGCGTCCGGACGAGGTCGGCGCGGGCAACCTGTACGCGACCGTCGGCGAGGCCATCATGGCGTTCGACGGCGGCGACCTGCACCTGAACGCGCCCGCACGGATCGGCGTCGAGGGCTTCGTGCCGTCGGCGGACGTGCCGGCCCCCGAGGGCTGGTCCGAGGGCGAGATCGCCCTCATCGAGACCACCCTGGGCAAGGTGCTGTTCAACGAGCTGCTGCCGGACGACTACCCGTGGCTGGACAAGCAGGCGACCAAGGGCACCCTCGGTCAGCTGGTCAACGACCTGGCCGAGCGCTACCCGATGGTCGTCACCGCGCAGACGCTGGACAACCTCAAGGACGCCGGCTTCCACTGGGGCACCTGGTCGGGTGTGACCGTGGCGATCTCGGACATCACCTCCGACTTCGACAAGGCCGCCATCATGGAGGGCTACGAGGAGCAGGCCCAGCGCGTGCAGCAGCAGTACGACAAGGGCCTGATCGCGGACGACGAGCGTCGCTCCGAGCTGATCGACATCTGGAACAAGGCCACCGACGAGGTCGCCGCGGCCATGAAGGACGGCCTGCCGGAGCTCAACACCATCAACCGCATGGTGTCCTCCGGTGCGCGAGGCAACTGGCTCCAGGTGCGCCAGATCGCGGGCATCCGCGGCCTCGTGGCCAACCCGAAGGGTGAGATCATCCCGCGTCCGATCAAGTCCTCGTACCGCGAGGGCCTGTCCGTGCTCGAGTACTTCTCCGCCACCCACGGCGCCCGCAAGGGCCTCGCGGACACCGCGCTGAAGACCGCGAACTCGGGCTACCTGACCCGTCGTCTCGTCGATGTGTCCCAGGACGTCATCGTCCGCGAGGACGACTGCGGCACCGAGCGCGGCCTGTCCGTCACGATCGCCGCCCCGAACGCCGACGGCGAGCTGGTGGCCCACGAGCAGGTCGAGAACTCGGCCTTCGCCCGCACGCTGGCCCAGGACGTCACGGGCGAGGACGGCACGGTGCTGGCCTCGGCCGGTGCGGACGTGGGCGACGTGCTGATCGGCGAGCTGGTGGCCGCCGGCGTCACGGAGATCAAGGTCCGCTCGGTCCTGACCTGCGAGTCCGCCGTGGGCACCTGCGCGAAGTGCTACGGCCGCTCCATGGCCACCGGCCAGCTGGTGGACATCGGCGAGGCCGTCGGCATCATCGCGGCCCAGTCGATCGGTGAGCCGGGCACCCAGCTCACCATGCGCACGTTCCACACCGGCGGTGTGGCCTCGGCGGACGACATCACGCAGGGTCTGCCCCGCATCCAGGAGCTCTTCGAGGCCCGCACCCCGAAGGGCGTGGCCCCGATCTCCGAGGTCGCCGGCCGCGTGACCATCGAGGACACCGAGGCGTCCGTGCGCCTGCTGCTCACGCCGTACGACGGCTCCGAGGAGATCGCCTACCCGGTGCTGCGCCGTGCGCGCATCCTCGTGGCCGACGGCGAGCACGTGCCGGTGGGCACGCAGCTCGTGGCCGGCGCCGTGGACCCGAAGCAGGTCCTGCGCGTGCTCGGCCCGCGGGCCGCGCAGCGGTTCCTCGTGGACGAGGTGCAGAACGTGTACCAGTCCCAGGGCGTGGGCATCCACGACAAGCACGTGGAGGTCATCGTCCGGCAGATGCTGCGTCGCATCACCGTCATCGAGTCCGGTGACACCGACCTGCTGCCGGGCGAGCTCACGGACCGGGCGCGCTTCGTGGCCGCCAACCGCGCCGCCGTCGCTGAGGGCCGCCAGCCGGCCTCCGGCCGCGACGAGCTGATGGGCATCACGAAGGCCTCGCTGGCCACGGACTCGTGGCTGTCGGCCGCGTCCTTCCAGGAGACGACCCGCGTCCTGACGCAGGCGGCCATGGAGGGCAAGTCCGACCCGCTGCTGGGCCTGAAGGAGAACGTGATCATCGGCAAGCTGATCCCGGCCGGCACGGGCCTGGACCGCTACACGAAGACCGTCGTGGAGCCGACGGAGGAGGCGAAGGCCAACCTGTTCGCCTCGCCGGCCGGCTTCGCGGACTTCGACTACCCGGGCCTGGACCAGTCGCTCGGCGAGAACGACTTCCACGCCGTCTCGCTCGACGACTACGGCCGCGGGGGCGACTTCCGCGCCTGACCTGCGTCCCTCAGGGGCCCGCCGCTCCGCCGCTCACGCGGGGGAGGGGCGGGCCCTTGTCCGTGCAGGGCCGGCTCGTCGACGACGCCGGAGCGTGCTATGCTGTCAAGGATTGTTTTTCGTGTGGCAAATTGGACGCTGTCCGGGTCGCGGGGTCATTGCGCGGCAGATGCCACACTTTTGCACGCCTGCGGACGTCTGCTCGTTGCGAGCCCCCACAGGGAGAGGCAGAGCAGAGGAACGAGCAGCCGGCGCCCCGGGCGCCGGTCGATCACGTCAGCGATCACCGAACACAGGAAGGCTGAAGAGTGCCTACGATTCAGCAGCTGGTCCGCAAGGGCCGCTCACCCAAGGTCGTCAATACGAAGGCCCCTGCCCTGCAGGGGAACCCCATGCGTCGTGGCGTGTGCACCCGTGTGTACACCACCACGCCCAAGAAGCCGAACTCGGCGCTGCGCAAGGTCGCCCGTGTGCGCCTGAACGGCGGCATCGAGGTCACCGCCTACATCCCCGGCGAGGGCCACAACCTGCAGGAGCACTCGATCGTGCTCGTCCGCGGCGGTCGTGTGAAGGACCTGCCCGGCGTGCGCTACAAGATCGTGCGCGGCGCCCTCGACACCCAGGGCGTGAAGAACCGCGGCCAGGCCCGCTCCCGCTACGGCGCCAAGAAGGAGAAGAAGTAATGCCTCGTAAGGGTCCTGCGCCGAAGCGCCCCCTCGTCGTCGATCCCGTCTACGGCTCCCCGCTGGTCACGCAGCTGATCAACAAGGTGCTCGTCGACGGCAAGAAGTCCACCGCCGAGCGCATCGTGTACGGCGCGCTCGAGGGCGCCCGTGCCAAGAACGGCGCCGATCCCGTGGCCACCCTCAAGAAGGCCATGGACAACATCAAGCCGGCCCTCGAGGTGCGCTCCCGCCGCGTCGGCGGCGCCACCTACCAGGTGCCCGTCGAGGTCAAGCCGGGCCGCTCCACGGCCCTGGCCCTGCGCTGGCTGGTCGGCTTCTCCAAGGCCCGCCGTGAGAAGACCATGACCGAGCGCCTGATGAACGAGATCCTGGACGCCTCGAACGGCCTGGGCGGTGCCGTGAAGCGTCGCGAGGACACCCACAAGATGGCCGAGGCCAACAAGGCCTTCGCCCACTACCGCTGGTGATCCGTGTGGCCCGGGGCGCGCGATCCGCGCCTCGGGCCGCCGGTGCGTCCTCTCGGACGGGCCACCCACCGCATCCACCTCACGAGCCCCCCATTCCACCCGACCAAGGGAGACACCGTGGCACAGGACGTGCTGACTGACCTGCACAAGGTCCGCAACATCGGCATCATGGCCCACATCGATGCCGGCAAGACCACCACCACCGAGCGCATCCTGTTCTACACGGGTGTCAACCACAAGCTGGGCGAGACCCACGACGGCGGCGCGACGACGGACTGGATGGAGCAGGAGAAGGAGCGCGGCATCACCATCACCTCCGCCGCGGTGACCTGCTTCTGGAACGACCACCAGATCAACATCATCGACACCCCCGGCCACGTGGACTTCACGGTCGAGGTGGAGCGCTCGCTGCGCGTGCTCGACGGCGCCGTCGCCGTGTTCGACGGCAAGGAGGGCGTGGAGCCCCAGTCGGAGACCGTGTGGCGTCAGGCGGACAAGTACGACGTCCCCCGCATCTGCTTCGTCAACAAGATGGACAAGCTGGGCGCGGACTTCTACTTCACCGTCGACACGATCGTGAAGCGCCTCGGCGCGCGTCCGCTCGTGATGCAGCTGCCGATCGGCGCCGAGAACGACTTCGTGGGCGTCGTCGACCTGATCTCCATGAAGGCCTTCGTGTGGCCGGGCGACGCCAAGGGCGACGTCACCATGGGCGCCTCCTACGAGACCCGCGAGATCCCCGCCGAGCTCCAGGAGAAGGCCGAGGAGTACCGCAACGAGCTCGTCGAGGCCGTCGCCGAGACCTCCGAGGAGCTCATGGAGAAGTACCTCGAGGGCGAGGAGCTCACCGTCGAGGAGATCCAGGCCGGCGTGCGTCAGCTGACCGTGAACGCCGAGGCCTACCCGGTGTTCTGCGGCTCCGCGTTCAAGAACCGTGGCGTGCAGCCGATGCTGGACGCCGTGGTCGCCTACCTGCCGAACCCGCTGGACGCCGGCCCCGTCAAGGGCCACGCCGTGAACGACGAGGAGGTGGTGCTGGAGCGCGAGCCGTCGAAGGATGCCCCGTTCTCGGCGCTCGCCTTCAAGATCGCCACGCACCCCTTCTTCGGCACGCTGACCTTCATCCGCGTGTACTCCGGCCGCCTGGAGTCCGGTGCGCAGGTCCTCAACGCCACCAAGGGCAAGAAGGAGCGCATCGGCAAGCTGTTCCAGATGCACGCCAACAAGGAGAACCCGGTGGACGAGGTGGTCGCCGGCCACATCTACGCCGTGATCGGCCTCAAGGACACCACCACGGGCGACACCCTGTGCGATCCCGCGAACCCGATCATCCTCGAGTCGATTACCTTCCCGGAGCCCGTGATCTCCGTGGCCATCGAGCCGAAGACCAAGGGTGACCAGGAGAAGCTCTCCACCGCCATCCAGAAGCTCGTCGCCGAGGACCCCACGTTCCGCGTGAACCTCAACGAGGAGACCGGTCAGACCGAGATCGGCGGCATGGGCGAGCTCCACCTGGACGTGTTCGTGGACCGCATGAAGCGCGAGTTCAAGGTCGAGGCCAACGTGGGCAAGCCCCAGGTCGCGTACCGCGAGACCATCAAGCGCAAGGTCGACAAGGTCGACTACACGCACAAGAAGCAGACCGGCGGCTCCGGCCAGTTCGCCAAGGTGCAGCTGTCCTTCGAGCCCCTGGACACCGCCGAGGGCGAGGTCTACGAGTTCGAGAACGCCGTCACCGGCGGTCGCGTGCCCCGCGAGTACATCCCCTCGGTGGACGCGGGCATCCAGGACGCCATGAAGTTCGGCGTGCTGGCCGGCTACCCGATGGTCGGCGTGAAGGCCACCCTGCTCGACGGTGCGTACCACGACGTCGACTCCTCGGAGATGGCGTTCAAGATCGCCGGCTCCCAGGCCTTCAAGGAGGGTGTCCGCAAGGCCACCCCGATCATCCTCGAGCCGCTGATGGCCGTGGAGGTCCGCACCCCCGAGGAGTTCATGGGCGACGTCATCGGCGACCTGAACTCCCGCCGCGGCCAGATCCAGTCCATGGAGGACGCCACCGGCGTGAAGGTGGTCAACGCCCTCGTGCCGCTGTCGGAGATGTTCGGCTACATCGGCGACCTGCGCTCCAAGACGCAGGGTCGCGCGGTGTACTCGATGACCTTCCACTCCTACGCCGAGGTCCCCAAGGCCGTGGCGGACGAGATCGTCCAGAAGTCCCAGGGCGAGTGACCGCAGGTCACCTGCTCTGAACGACCTGCCCCGGGTCGGCCGCCGCAGCCGCGGCCGACCCGGGGCGACCGGACCGCCCTCCCCGGCGCGGCGGTCCGCGATCAGGACGGGTCAGGTCCGGTCCGCTCTCGGCGGTCCCGACGGCCTGGAACCGGACTGGCCCTCGTGAGGCCGGGATTTCCCCAACCCCGTACCATCCGAGTAGACTCGGTCAAGTTGTCAGCACGTCCCAGGCGGCTGAGCAGTCTTCTTGACGATGAACCAGTTCTTAGGAGGAACTAGTGGCAAAGGCAAAGTTCGAGCGGACGAAGCCGCACGTCAACATCGGCACCATCGGCCACGTTGACCACGGCAAGACCACGCTGACCGCCGCCATCTCGAAGGTCCTGTACGACAAGTACCCGGACCTGAATGAGGCCCGTGACTTCGCGACGATCGACTCCGCCCCCGAGGAGCGTCAGCGCGGTATCACCATCAACATCTCCCACGTGGAGTACCAGACCGAGAAGCGTCACTACGCCCACGTGGACGCCCCCGGTCACGCCGACTACATCAAGAACATGATCACCGGCGCCGCTCAGATGGACGGTGCGATCCTCGTGGTCGCCGCCACCGACGGCCCGATGGCCCAGACCCGTGAGCACGTGCTCCTGGCCCGCCAGGTCGGCGTGCCGGCCCTGCTCGTGGCCCTGAACAAGTCGGACATGGTCGAGGACGAGGAGCTCCTCGAGCTCGTCGAGATGGAGGTCCGCGAGCTGCTGTCCTCCCAGGAGTTCGACGGCGACGAGGCCCCGGTCATCCGCACCTCCGGTCTGAAGGCCCTCGAGGGCGACCCCAAGTGGGTCAAGTCCGTCGAGGATCTCATGGATGCCGTGGACGAGTACATCCCGGACCCGGTGCGTGACAAGGACAAGCCGTTCCTGATGCCGATCGAGGACGTCTTCACCATCACCGGCCGTGGCACCGTGGTGACCGGTCGCGCCGAGCGCGGCACCCTGAAGATCAACTCCGAGGTCGAGATCGTCGGCATCCGCCCCGTGCAGAAGACCACCGTCACCGGCATCGAGATGTTCCACAAGCAGCTCGACGAGGCCTGGGCCGGCGAGAACTGCGGTCTGCTGCTGCGCGGTCTGAAGCGCGACGACGTCGAGCGCGGCCAGGTCGTGGTGGAGCCGGGCTCCATCACCCCGCACACCAACTTCGAGGCGAACGTCTACATCCTGTCCAAGGACGAGGGTGGGCGTCACAACCCGTTCTACTCGAACTACCGCCCGCAGTTCTACTTCCGCACCACCGACGTCACCGGCGTCATCACGCTGCCCGAGGGCACCGAGATGGTCATGCCCGGCGACACCACCGAGATGTCGGTCGAGCTCATCCAGCCGATCGCCATGGAGGAGGGCCTCGGCTTCGCCATCCGCGAGGGTGGCCGCACCGTGGGCTCCGGCCGCGTCACCAAGATCACCAAGTGATCTGACGCATCCCGTCTCGTGGCTCCGTTGAGCCGCTGACGCGCGACGCCCCCGTCTCCGGGTCTGCCGGAGGCGGGGGCGTCGCCGTGTCTGACGACGGCGCGGCGGCGGCCGCTAGGCTGAGGACATGCCTGAACTGCTCATCCTCATCGTGGTGCTCGCCGTGGCCGCCGTGGCCGTGCGCTGGGCGCTGCGGACCTTCCGTCCCGAGATCGACCGTGCCCGACGCATCCGGCGCGCGAATCGCGGCGGGGAGCTGGAGCGGTGAGCCTGCCCAGCCCGCGCCGCCTGTTCGCCATCACGGCGATGGCCGAGATGTTCACCTGGGCCGGCCTGCTGATCGCCATGTGCCTCAAGTACGGCGGAGTCACGGAGCGGGTGGTGCCGGTCGCCGGCGGCGTCCACGGCTTCGTGTTCCTCTGCTACCTCGTGGTGACGGTCGCCGTGTGGATCGACGGGCGATGGCCGGTGACCCGCGGGCTCCTCGGCCTCGGCTCGACGATCGTCCCGTTCATGACGGTCCCGTTCGAGCGGGCCCAGCGGCGGCGCGGCGAGCCGGCCCCGCGGTGGCAGGTCGTGGACCGTGCGCCGGGGGAGCGGAGGCCCCTCGAACGGCTCCTCGTCGTGGTGCTGCGTCATCCAGTGGTCAGCGCGCTTGTGGCGGTCGCCGTGGTCGCCGTCGTCTTCACGCTGCTGCTCAACGCCGGCCCGCCCACCGAGTGGGGCCGCTGAGCCCCGGGGACTGCCGGGCCCGGCTCGCCGATTGGCGGACCGGGCCCGGTTCTGTCTATACTGATTCGGTTGCTCAAGCGCCATTGCGCTGTCGTCGTGTGTCTCGCGGCGGCAGCTCGGCCCAGATGTGACGTCACCACTCCGATCCGCCGCGGGCGTGTGCCCTCCCAGGAATGCGACACGCCCGACCGCGTGGACCGGAGTCCGACGGCGGCGAGGAACCCGGTCCGACCGGATTCGCCCCGCGCGGGTGGAGGACAAGAAGGCGGACCCGATCCGCCGCACAGGGACAGGAACAGCACACCCGACGAGAGAGGCGTGACGCCATGGCGGGACAGAAGATCCGCATCCGGCTGAAGTCGTACGACCACGAGGTCATCGACGTCTCGGCCCGCAAGATCGTTGACACGGTCACGCGCGCAGGCGCGACGGTGGTCGGCCCCGTGCCGCTGCCGACGGAGAAGAACGTGTACTGCGTTATCCGTTCTCCCCACAAGTACAAGGACAGCCGCGAGCATTTCGAGATGCGCACCCACAAGCGGCTCATCGACATCATCGACCCGACCCCGAAGGCCGTCGACTCGCTCATGCGACTGGACCTGCCCGCGGACGTCAACATCGAGATCAAGCTCTGAGAGGGAGGTGCTGAGAGACTATGACCAACACCCAGAACATCAAGGGCCTGCTGGGCACGAAGCTCGGCATGACCCAGGTCTGGGATGAGGATAACAAGCTCATCCCCGTGACCGTGGTCAAGGCAGACCCGAACGTCGTCACCCAGCTGCGCTCCGAGGAGACCGACGGCTACACCGCCGTGCAGATCGCCTACGGCCAGATCGATCCCCGCCGCGTGACCAAGCCCCTGGCCGGTCACTTCGAGAAGGCCGGCGTGACCCCGCGTCGCCACCTCGTCGAGCTGCGCACCGCCGACGCCGCCGAGTACTCGCTCGGCCAGGACGTGACCGTGGAGGTCTTCGAGGCCGGCCAGAAGGTCGACGTCGTGGGCACCACCAAGGGCAAGGGTTTCGCCGGCGCCATGAAGCGCCACGGCTTCGCCGGTGTGGGCGCCTCGCACGGTGCGCACAAGAACCACCGCAAGCCCGGCTCCGTGGGCGGCGCGTCCACCCCCGGCCGCGTGTTCAAGGGCCAGCGCATGCCCGGTCGCATGGGCGCCGAGCGCCAGACCACCATGAACCTGACCCTCCACGGCATCGACGTGGAGAACAACCTCCTGCTGATCAAGGGCGCGGTGCCCGGCTCCAAGGGCCAGGTCGTGCTCGTCCGCAGCGCCGTGAAGGGAGCCTGAGACCATGGCTGAGAACTCCGTGAAGACCATCCAGGTCGATCTGCCCGCCGAGCTCTTCGACGTGCAGTCCAACGTGCCGCTCATGCACCAGGTCGTCGTCGCCCAGCTCGCCGCCGCCCGCCAGGGCACGCACAAGACGAAGCGCCGCGGCGAGGTGTCCGGTGCCGGTCGCAAGCCGTTCAAGCAGAAGGGCACCGGCCGCGCCCGTCAGGGCTCCATCCGGGCCCCGCACATGACCGGCGGTGGCATCGTCCACGGCCCCACCCCGCGCGACTACTCGCAGCGGACCCCCAAGAAGATGAAGGCCGCCGCCCTGCGCGGTGCCCTGTCGGACCGCGCCCGCAACGGCCGCGTCCACGTCATCGAGGCCCTCGTGTCCGGGACCACCCCGTCCACCAAGGCCGCCAAGGCGGGCCTCGCGTCCCTGAACACCGGCCGCAAGAACGTGCTGCTGGTGATCGACCGGGCCGACGACGTCGCCGCCCTGTCCGCCCGCAACCTGCCTGCGGTCCACACCCTGTACGCCGACCAGCTGAACACCTACGACGTGCTCGTCTCCGACGACGTCGTGTTCACCCAGGCGGCCTACGAGGCGTACGTGGCCCAGGCTTCCGGCGCCAAGAAGGAGGATGCCCAGTGAGCGGCTCCATCAACAAGGATCCCCGCGACGTGATCATCGCTCCCGTCGTGTCGGAGAAGAGCTACGGTCTGATCGACGAGGGCAAGTACACCTTCCTGGTCGACCCCCGCTCCAACAAGTCCGAGATCAAGCAGGCGGTGGAGCGCATCTTCAACGTCGACGTGGCCTCGGTCAACACCCTGAACCGTTCCGGCAAGCGCCGTCGCACCCGCTTCGGGTGGGGCCAGCGCAAGTCCACCAAGCGTGCCATCGTCACGCTCAAGGACGGGACCATCGACATCTTCGGAGGTCCGCTCGCCTGATCGGCGTGCGGAGACCACTTAATCGAGGAACTGACACATGGCTATCCGTAAGTACAAGCCGACCACCCCGGGCCTGCGCGGCTCGTCCGTGGCCGACTTCGCAGAGATCACCCGGTCCACGCCGGAGAAGTCCCTTCTCCGTCCGTTGCACAAGACCGGCGGCCGCAACAACACCGGCCGCATCACCACTCGTCACAAGGGCGGCGGCCACAAGCGCCAGTACCGCCTGGTCGACTTCCGTCGCCACGACAAGGACGGCGTGCCCGCCACCGTCGCGCACATCGAGTACGACCCGAACCGCACCGCCCGCATCGCGCTGCTGCACTACGCGGACGGCGCCAAGCGCTACATCCTGGCCCCGGCCAAGCTGAAGCAGGGCGACGTGGTCGAGGCCGGCCCGAACGCCGACATCAAGCCCGGCAACAACCTCCCGATGCGCAACATCCCCGTGGGCACCACCATCCACGCGGTGGAGCTGCGCCCCGGCGGCGGCGCCAAGATGGCCCGCTCCGCCGGCGCCTCCGTGCAGCTGGTCGCCCGCGAGGGCAAGTACGCCCAGCTGCGCCTGCCCTCCGGGGAGATCCGCAACGTCGACGTGCGCTGCCGCGCCACGATCGGCGAGGTCGGCAACGCCGAGCAGTCGAACATCAACTGGGGCAAGGCCGGCCGCATGCGCTGGAAGGGCGTCCGCCCGACCGTCCGCGGTGTCGTCATGAACCCGGTCGACCACCCGCACGGCGGTGGCGAGGGCAAGACCTCCGGCGGTCGTCACCCCGTCAACCGGAACGGCAAGCCCGAGGGCCGCACGCGTCGTCCGAACAAGGAAAGCGACAAGCTCATCGTGCGTCGCCGTCGTACCGGCAAGAACAAGCGATAAGGGAGCAGGGAAGACATGCCTCGCAGCCTGAAGAAGGGCCCCTTCGTCGATCAGCACCTCTACCTGAAGGTTCTGGCCGAGAACGAGAAGGGCAGCAAGAACGTCATCAAGACCTGGTCCCGCCGGTCGATGATCATCCCGGACATGCTGGGTCACACCATCGCGGTCCACGACGGACGCAAGCACGTCCCGGTGTTCGTCACCGAGTCCATGGTGGGTCACAAGCTGGGCGAGTTCGCCCCGACCCGGACCTACCGCGGCCACGTGAAGGACGACAAGAAGGGCAAGCGTCGCTGAGCCTGAGGGCACAGCATGCTTGACCTTCTCGAGAATCGAAAGAGAGAAGCAATGGAAGCCAAGGCAATTGCGCGCCACCTGCGCGTGACGCCGATGAAGGCCCGGCGCGTCGTCGACCTGGTCCGTGGCAAGCAGGCCACCGAAGCACTGGCCATCCTGAAGTTCGCCCAGCAGGGCGCTTCGGAGCCGGTGTACAAGCTGGTGACCTCCGCGGTGGCGAACGCCCGTGTCAAGGCGGACCGCGAGGGCCAGGCCTTCGACGAGGACGCCCTCTACATCACCGAGGCCTTCGTGGACGAGGGCCCGACCATGAAGCGGTTCCAGCCCCGTGCTCAGGGCCGCGCGTACCGCATCAACAAGCGCACGAGCCACGTGACCGTGGTCGTGGCGTCCAAGGACGAGAAGGGTGGGAACTGACAATGGGACAGAAGATCAACCCCAACGGGTTCCGCCTCGGCATCACCACCGACCACGTCTCGCACTGGTTCGCGGACTCCCACAAGGAGGGCCAGCGCTACGCTGACTTCCTCAAGGAGGACGTCAAGATCCGCGAGCTGATGACCACCGGCATGGAGCGCGCCGGCATCTCCAAGGTGGAGATCGAGCGCACCCGTGACCGCGTGCGCGTGGACATCCACACCGCGCGTCCGGGCATCGTGATCGGCCGCCGCGGCGCCGAGGCCGACCGCATCCGCGGTGAGCTCGAGAAGCTCACCGGCAAGCAGATCCAGCTGAACATCCTCGAGGTCAAGAACCCCGAGACCGATGCCCAGCTGGTGGCGCAGGGTGTGGCCGAGCAGCTCGCCTCCCGCGTGGCGTTCCGCCGTGCGATGAAGAAGGCGATCCAGTCCGCCATGCGCGCCGGCGCGCAGGGCATCCGCATCCAGTGCTCCGGCCGCCTCGGCGGCGCCGAGATGAGCCGCTCGGAGTTCTACCGCGAGGGTCGCGTGCCGCTGCACACCCTCCGCGCGAACATCGACTTCGGCAAGTTCGAGGCCAAGACCACCTTCGGCCGCATCGGCGTGAAGGTCTGGATCTACAAGGGCGACCTGACCGCCAAGGAGCTCGCGGCCAAGGAGGCCGCGCAGCCCTCCGGCCGTGGCCGTGGCGGCGAGCGCCGTGGCGGCGAGCGCCGTGGCGGCGGCGAGCGTCGTCGTCGCAACGATCGCGCCGAGCGTGCTCCCCGCCAGGAGAACGCCGGCGCCGGCGCCGAGACCCCGGCCGCCGCTCCCGCTGAAGGAGGCAACGCCTGATGCTGATCCCCCGTCGCGTCAAGCACCGCAAGCAGCACCACCCCAAGCGTTCCGGCGCCGCCAAGGGCGGCACCACCGTGACGTTCGGCGAGTGGGGCATCCAGGCGCTCACGCCGGCCTATGTGACCAACCGTCAGATCGAGGCCGCCCGTATCGCCATGACCCGCTACATCAAGCGTGGCGGCAAGGTCTGGATCAACATCTACCCGGACCGTCCGATCACCAAGAAGCCCGCCGAGACCCGCATGGGCTCCGGCAAGGGCTCGCCGGAGTGGTGGGTCGCCAACGTCAAGCCCGGACGCGTGCTCTTCGAGCTGTCGGGTGTCACGGAGGACGTCGCCCGTGAGGCGCTCCGCCTGGCCATCCACAAGCTGCCGCTGAAGGCCCGTATCATCCGTCGAGAGGGTGGTGAGTGATCCCATGGCGATCGGCACCAAGGATCTGAACGTCGAGTCCCTGGACGGGATGGACAACGCCCGCCTGCTGGAGGCCCTGAAGTCCTCCAAGGAGGAGCTGTTCAACCTGCGCTTCCAGGCCGCCACCGGCCAGCTGGACAACGCCAGTCGGCTGAAGTCCGTCAAGCGTGACATCGCGCGCATCTACACGATCCTGCGCGAGCGCGAGCTGGGCATCCGCGGCGATGTCGCCGCCGAGGCGCAGGCCGAGAAGAACGAGGAGGCTGCCAAGTGACCGAGCAGACCCCGGCCGTCTCCGAGGAGCGCGGCTACCGCAAGGCCCTCCGTGGCATCGTCGTGTCCGACAAGATGGACAAGACCATCGTCGTCGAGGTCCAGGACCGCAAGAAGCACTCGCTCTACGGCAAGGTGATGAAGACCTCGAAGCGCGTGAAGGCGCACGACGAGGACAACACCGCCGGCGTGGGCGACCGCGTCCGCATCGCCGAGACCCGCCCGCTGTCCGCCTCCAAGCGGTGGCGCCTGGTGGAGGTCGTCGAGCGCGCCAAGTGATCGACCCGGCCCCCTGAGGGCCGGCGACGCAGAGGGCCGCCCCGTGCACTGGCACGGGGCGGCCTTGTGCGTTAGACTCTGATATTCGTGCGCCCTCTCGTTGGCAGGACCATCCATCCTGTGTGCCGAGGGCCGCGCACACCGATCCCGGATCCGCCTCGGCCCTGCCCTGCGCGCCCCTCCGCTCTCGACCTCCCCGACGCTGTCTGAACACGCGTCGTCGGGGGACGACGGCGGGCGGCCCGCCTCGGGGGAGGGGTAAGCGTCCCGGGATGCCCGTTCAACCGTTCCGCAAGGCTCGCCCATCGTGGGGGAGAACCGGCGCGACGCTAGGAGAGACAAGTGATCCAGCAGGAGTCGCGGCTCAAGGTCGCCGACAACACCGGTGCGAAGGAAATCCTGACCATCCGTGTTCTCGGCGGTTCCGGACGCCGCTACGCAGGCATCGGCGACACCATCGTCGCCACCGTGAAGGACGCCATCCCCGGCGGCAACGTCAAGAAGGGCGACGTCGTCAAGGCCGTGGTGGTCCGCACCCGCAAGCAGTCCCGCCGTCCCGACGGCTCGTACATCAAGTTCGACGAGAACGCGGCGGTCATCCTGAAGACCGACGGCGAGCCCCGTGGCACGCGCATCTTCGGCCCCGTGGGTCGCGAGCTGCGTGACAAGAAGTTCATGAAGATCGTGTCGCTCGCCCCGGAGGTGATCTGACCTCATGGCCAAGATCAAGAAGGACGACCTCGTCCAGGTCATCAGTGGCAAGGACAAGGGCAAGCAGGGCAAGGTCCTGCGCGTGTTCCCGACGGATGAGCGCGTGCTCGTCGAGGGCGTGAACCGCGTGACCAAGCACCTGCGCGCCGGCCAGGACAACAACGGTTCCACCGAGGGCGGCCTGCAGGTCGTCGAGGCCCCGATCCACATCTCGAACGTGGCCGTGGTGGACCCGGAGACCAAGAAGCCGACCCGTGTGGGCTACCGCTTCGAGACCGTCGAGAAGGACGGCGTGAGCAAGACCGTGAAGGTCCGCTTCGCCAAGGCCTCGGGGAAGGAGCTGTGATGACCGAGGTGCAGCAGACCGAGAAGGTCACCCCGCGTCTGAAGACCAAGTACCGCGAGGAGATCCGCGACGCCCTGCAGGAGCAGTTCCAGTACGGGAACGTCATGCAGGTGCCGGGCCTTGTGAAGGTCGTCGTCAACATGGGCGTCGGCGAGGCCGCCAAGGACTCCAAGATCATCGACGGCGCGGTCACCGACCTCACCGCCATCACCGGCCAGAAGCCGATGATCACCAAGGCCCGCAAGTCCATCGCGCAGTTCAAGCTGCGTGAGGGCATGCCCATCGGCACCCACGCCACCCTCCGTGGCGATCGCATGTGGGAGTTCCTGGACCGCCTGGTCACGCTCGCGCTGCCGCGCATCCGTGACTTCCGCGGCCTGTCCGACCGCCAGTTCGACGGCAACGGCAACTACACCTTCGGCCTGTCCGAGCAGACCGTGTTCCACGAGATCGATCAGGACAAGATCGACCGCGTGCGCGGCATGGACATCACCGTGGTGACGACCGCCAAGAACGACGACGAGGGCCGCGCGCTGCTGAAGGCGCTGGGCTTCCCGTTCAAGACCGACCAGTAAGACCTCCACGCCACAGGTCCTCCACCGGTGAACCGGTGGCGGAAACCACGGCGAGAAAGGGCGTGAAGCCCACATGACCATGACCGATCCCGTCGCAGACATGCTGACCCGTCTGCGCAACGCAAACTCGGCCTACCACGACACCGTGTCCATGCCGTCCTCGAAGCTGAAGACTCGCGTCGCCGAGATCCTCAAGGCCGAGGGCTACATCCAGGACTGGCGCGAGGAGGAGGCCGAGGTCGGCAAGAAGCTGACCATCGACCTGAAGTTCGGCCCGCAGCGTGAGCGTGCGATCGCCGGCCTGCGCCGCATCTCCAAGCCGGGCCTGCGCGTGTACGCGAAGTCCACGAACCTGCCCCACGTGCTGGGCGGCCTCGGCATCGCCATCCTGTCCACCTCCTCTGGTCTCCTCACGAACCAGCAGGCCGCCAAGAAGGGCGTGGGCGGAGAAGTCCTCGCCTACGTCTGGTGACGGGCAAGACGGAAGAAAGGCTGAACTGACATGTCTCGAATCGGACGTCTCCCGATCACCATCCCCGCCGGCGTCGATGTGACCATCGACGGCGACCGCGTCTCCGTGAAGGGCCCCAAGGGCCAGCTCGAGCACTCGCTGCCCACGCCCATCACGGCCACCCTCGAGGAGGGGCAGGTCACCGTGGCCCGCCCCGACGACGAGCGTGAGTCCCGCTCCCTGCACGGTCTGACCCGCACCCTCATCAGCAACATGGTCGAGGGCGTGACCAACGGCTTCTCCAAGCAGCTCGAGGTCGTCGGCACCGGCTACCGCGTGCAGGCCAAGGGCCAGGACCTCGAGTTCGCCCTGGGCTACTCCCACCCTGTCCCGGTGAAGGCGCCCCAGGGCATCACCTTCACGGTGGAGGGCAACCGGGTCACCGTCGCCGGTATCGACAAGCAGCAGGTCGGCGAGACCGCCGCCAACATCCGCAAGCTGCGCCGCCCCGACCCGTACAAGGGCAAGGGCGTGCGCTACGCGGGCGAGCAGATCCGCCGCAAGGCCGGAAAGGCAGGTAAGTGATGTCTACTCTGAAGGTGAAGGGCAAGGGCAAGTTCAACGCCCGCACCCGCCGCCACCTCCGGGTGCGCAAGCGGATCTCCGGCACCACCGTCCGTCCCCGCCTCGTCGTCAACCGCTCTGCACGGCACATGTTCGTGCAGGTCGTGGACGACACGCAGAGCCGCACGCTCGCGTACGCCTCCACCATGGAGGCCGACGTGCGTGCGCTCGAGGGTGACAAGACGGCCAAGGCCAAGCGCGTGGGCGAGCTCGTCGCCGAGCGTGCCAAGGCGGCCGGCATCGAGGCCGTGGTCTTCGACCGCGGCGGCAACAAGTACCACGGGCGCGTCGCGGCCGTGGCCGACGGTGCGCGAGAGGGTGGGCTGCAGCTGTGACCGAGAACATCAACCAGAAGGACACTCAGGTGACCGAGAGCACCGAGACCACCGTCTCCGAGACCGGGTCGGGCTCGGCGAGCCAGACCACCGAGCGCGCCGCCGGTGGCCGCGGCGGTCGCGACGGCGGCCGCGGTGGCCGTGACGGCGATCGTCGTGGCGGCCGTCGCGACGACCGCAACCGTCGTGGCGCCCAGGACGACGAGAAGGACCAGTTCCTCGAGCGCGTCGTGGGCATCAACCGCGTCTCCAAGGTCGTCAAGGGCGGCCGCCGATTCTCCTTCACCGCCCTCGTGGTGGTGGGTGACGGCGACGGCACCGTCGGCGTCGGCTACGGCAAGGCGAAGGAGGTCCCCGCTGCGATCCAGAAGGCCGTGGAGGAGGCCAAGAAGTCCTTCTTCCGCGTCCCCCGCGTCGGCTCCACCATCCCGCACCTGGTGCAGGGTGAGGACGCCGCCGGCGTCGTGCTGCTCCGCCCGGCCTCCCCGGGTACCGGCGTGATCGCCGGCGGTCCGGTGCGCGCCGTGCTCGAGTGCGCCGGCATCCACGACGTGCTCTCCAAGTCCATGGGCTCCGTGAACGCGATCAACATCGTGCGCGGCACCGTGGACGCCCTCAAGAAGCTGGAAGAGCCCCAGGCCGTCGCCGCCCGCCGCGGCAAGGCCCTGGACGAGATCGCCCCCCATGCGATGCTGCGCACCATGGAGAACGATCGCGCCCAGAAGAGCGCGAAGGCAGGTGCGTGAGCCGTGTTTGAGCCCACTCGCAAGAACATCCAGCCCTCGGACGCCACCCTGGTCATCACCCAGACCCGCGGCGTCACGGGCTCCAAGCAGAACCATCGGGACACCCTGCGCTCGCTGGGCCTGAAGCGGATCGGCCACCAGGTCACCCGCAAGGCCGACGCGGTGACGGTCGGCATGGTCAACACCGTGCCGCACCTGGTGTCCGTGGAGGAGGTCAACCATGGCTGACAACGACGCCATCAAGGTCCACGACCTGCGTCCGGCCCCCGGTGCCAAGACCGCCAAGACCCGCGTGGGTCGCGGTGAGGCGTCGAAGGGCAAGACCGCCGGTCGCGGCACCAAGGGCACCAAGGCCCGTTACCAGGTCCGTGCGGGCTTCGAGGGCGGCCAGCTGCCCCTGCAGATGCGTCTGCCGAAGCTCCGCGGCTTCAAGAACCCGTTCCGCACGGAGTACCAGGTCGTGAACCTGGACAAGCTCTCCGCGCACTTCCCCGAGGGCGGTGAGATCACCGTGGACGCGCTCGTGTCCAAGGGCCTCGTCCGTCGCGGTCAGCCCGTGAAGGTGCTGGGCGCGGGGGAGATCACCGCGGCCGTGCAGGTGAAGGCGAACGCCTTCTCCTCGTCCGCCGTGGAGAAGATCCAGGCCGCCGGCGGGTCCACCGAGACCCTCTGACACGCCGACCCATCCACCGAGGGCCCTGGCCCGGAGCAGCCGCTCCGGACCAGGGCCCTCGGTCCGTCCGTGTAGACTCGCACAGCGGCCGCCCCGGTGTGGCCGCCGTCTCGTGCCCCGCCCCGCGGCCGGCGCGCGCCCCACAGGACCACCGCAGGAGGACTCGTGCTCAAGGCCATCGCCCGGATCGTCCGGACGCCTGACCTGTTGCGGAAGATCGCCTTCACGCTCGCGCTCATCGCCGTCTACCGGATGGGCGCCTTCGTGCCGGCCCCCGGGGTGGACTACCCGGCGGTGCAGCAGTGTCTCGCGGCGGGCAACGCCCAGGGCGGCCTGTACTCCTTCGTGAACATGTTCTCGGGCGGGGCGCTCCTGCAGGTGTCCGTCTTCGCGCTCGGCATCATGCCCTACATCACGGCGTCGATCATCGTGCAGCTGCTGCGCGTGGTGATCCCGCGCTTCGAGCAGCTCCACCAGGAGGGCCCGCAGGGCCAGGCGACGCTGACGCAGTACACCCGCTACCTGACCCTCGCCCTCGCCCTGCTGCAGGCGACCACGATGGCCTCGCTGGCCCGCACCGGGGCCCTGCTCGGATGCAGCCTGCCGCTGCTGCGCGACGGCTCCATCCTCACGGTGCTGCTCGTGGTCATCGCCCTGACCACCGGATGTCTCATCGTCATGTGGTTCGGCGAGCGGATCACCGAGAACGGCGTGGGCAACGGCATGTCCCTGCTGATCTTCACCTCCATCGCGGCGGGCTTCCCGGCCGGCCTCGGCCAGGTGGTCCAGACGCAGGGCTGGCGCGTTTTCGCGATCGTCATGGGGATCGGCCTGCTCACCATGCTGGCCATCGTCTTCGTGGAGGAGTCGCAGCGCCGGATCCCGGTCCAGTACGCCAAGCGGCAGATCGGCTCGCGGACCGTGGGCGGGTCGAGCACCTACATCCCGGTCAAGGTGAACATGGCCAACGTCATCCCGGTCATCTTCGCCTCCTCCGTGTTGATGCTCCCGGGCATCCTCATCCAGTTCAACACGCCGCAGGACGGCAGTGCGCCGGCCCCGTGGATCACGTGGCTGAGCCGGTACTTCGGCTCCGGCGACCACCCGGTGTACATGGCACTGTACTTCCTGCTCATCATCGGCTTCACGTACTTCTACGTGTCCATCACGTTCAACCCGGTGGAGATCTCGGACAACATGAAGCGCTATGGCGGCTTCATCCCCGGCGTCCGCGCCGGACGGCCCACCGAGCGTTACCTGCAGTACGTCATCAGCCGCATCACGTTCGTGGGCGCCCTCTACCTCGGTATCGTGGCCATGATCCCGCTGATCGCCTTCGCGGTGATCGGCACCAGCCAGAACTTCCCGCTCGGCGGCACGTCCATCCTCATCATGGTGGGCGTCGGCCTCCAGACCGTGAAGCAGGTCAGCGCACAGATGGAGCAGCGCCACTACGAGGGCCTGCTGCGCTGAGCCCCGACCCGATCCCGCAACGCCGTCCGTATCGACAGTGAGGAACACACGATGACCCGCATGCTGCTCATGGGCCCTCCCGGTTCCGGCAAGGGCACCCAGGCCACCCGGATCGCCGACAAGATGGGGATCGTCCCGATCTCCACCGGTGACATCTTCCGCCACAACGTGAAGTCGATGACGCCGCTCGGCGTCGAGGCCAAGAAGTACATCGACAACGGCGACTTCGTCCCCGATGAGGTCACGAACCGCATGGTCGCGGACCGCATCGCCCAGGCCGACGCGGAGCACGGCTTCCTGCTGGACGGCTACCCGCGCACGAAGGGCCAGGTCGAGGCGCTGGACGCCATGCTCGCCGAGTCCGGCCAGTCGCTGTCCGCCGTCGTCGAGCTGGAGGTGCCCGACGAGGAGCTCGTGGAGCGTCTGCTCAAGCGTGCCGAGATCGAGGGCCGCGCGGACGACACCCAGGAGGTCATCGAGCACCGCCTGGACCTGTACCACCGCGAGACCGAGTCCGTCATCCAGGAGTACGTGGAGCGCGGCATCGTCGCCCGCGTGGACGGCACCGGGCAGATCGACGACGTCACCGAGCGCCTGCTGCAGGCCGTGTACTCCGTGCGCGCCGCCACGGGCTCCCTGCCCGTGATCCAGCCGGGCGCGGAGTCCTGACCCCGTGATCGGCCGCCGCTCGCTCGAGCTCAAGACCGCCCCCCAGCTGCAGGCCATGCAGCGCGCGGGGGTGGTCCTGTCCGAGGCCCTGGACGCCACGCTGACCGCGGCCGCGCCGGGCGTCACCACCGCGGAGCTGGACGCCGTGTTCGCGGGCGTCCTGGCCGAACGCGGTGCGACCTCCAACTTCCTGGGCTACTACGACTTCCCGGCCTCGATCTGCACCTCGGTCAACGACGAGGTCGTGCACGGCATCCCCGGGGACCGGGTCCTGCAGACCGGCGACGTGCTGAAGGTCGACGGGGGCGCGATCGTGGACGGCTGGCACGCCGACTCGGCCCGCACGGTGATCCTGGGCTCCTCCGCGGCCGGCACCGCGGACCCGGCCGACGAGCGCCTCTCGGCGATCACGCGGGAGGCACTCTGGGTCGGCATCGCGGCCTTCGCCTCCGCCACCCACGTCGGGGACATCGGGGACGCCATCGACGACTTCGTCTCCGCGCAGCCGGGTGAGGAGCTCGGCATCCTCGAGGAGTACGTGGGGCACGGCATCGGCTCGGCCATGCACCTGCCGCCGGACGTGTTCAACTACCGCACCGGCCACCAGGGGCCCAAGATCCGCCCCGGTCTGGCGCTCGCCATCGAGCCGATGCTGGTGCGCGGCTCCATCGACACCAAGGTGCTCGAGGACGACTGGACCGTGGTGACCCTCGACGGCGCCCGCGCGAGCCAGTGGGAGCACTCGGTCTGCCGGCATGACGGCGGCCTGTGGGTGCTCACCGCGCCCGACGGCGGCGCCTCCGAGCTCGCCCGGTTCGGCGTGGTCCCGGTTCCGCCGGGGGAGTGAGGGGGCCTGATCTGCCGGCCGTCCGTCCCGCCCGTCCGGCGGGCCGGGCGGCCGTCGTCGTCCGTGCTGGTTCTCAGACCGAGAATGCGGTATCATCGAACGTTGTTCGTGTGCGCGCACTCGTGTGCGCCGGCGAGCAGACCCGTTCCCGCCCCGTCATCCGGCCCTCCGCGGCCGTGCCCGGGGCATGACGATTGTGGAGGACATGGCTAAGAAGGAAGGTGTCATCGAGGTCGAGGGCACGGTGTCGGAGGCATTGCCGAACGCGATGTTCCGGGTCCGTCTGCAGAACGAGCACGTCGTGCTCGCCACGATCTCCGGAAAGATGCGTCAGCACTACATCCGCATCCTCCCCGAGGATCGCGTCGTGGTGGAGCTTAGCCCGTACGACCTCAACCGGGGTCGGATCGTGTACCGATACAAGTAAGAACCCCCGTCCAAGCGAGCGCAGGAGGAAGAGCCGTGAAGGTTCAGCCGAGCGTGAAGCGGATTTGTGACAAGTGCCAGGTCGTGCGCCGTAAGGGCCGCGTGCTGGTGATCTGCTCGAACCCGCGCCACAAGCAGCGCCAGGGCTGATCGCCTCCCCGGGAGCCCGGGGAGCGACGCCGTCGCGTTGACCACACCACCCACCGGCCATCGGGCCGAACAGCAGGGACAGCGGTCCACCCCGTGAGGGGAGGGCCCCCACCTCCGGCCGCAGGGGCCGGAGACCGACGACGGCGGACGCCCGCCGCGGAGCACGCCGGATCTTCCCCGGCGCCGCGACGACGGGTCCGCGAGGCCCAGTGCCGCGTCGTACGGGACGTCCCTGGTGCAGACCCCTGCTGCAGAAGAACAGGAGGACGGCCACATGGCTCGTCTTGCAGGCGTTGACATTCCGCGCGAGAAGCGCGTGATCATCGCACTCACGTACATCTACGGTGTGGGCAAGACCCGCGCTGAGGAGACCCTCGCCGCCACGGGCATCGACCCGAACATCCGCGTGAAGGACCTCTCCGACGAGCAGCTGGTGCAGCTGCGCGACCACATCGAGGGCAGCTACAAGGTGGAGGGCGACCTCCGCCGCGAGGTGGCCGCCGACATCCGTCGCAAGGTGGAGATCGGCTCCTACGAGGGCCTGCGCCACCGCCGCGGCCTGCCGGTGCGCGGCCAGCGCACGAAGACCAACGCCCGTACCCGCAAGGGCCCCAAGAAGACGGTCGCCGGCAAGAAGAAGTGATCCTGCACCGGCGGTGACCGCGTCCACGTCCGGACGCCCCGCCCGCAGCATCAGCACCAGCAGCTTTCCCGGAGGAGAATCACATGCCCCCCAAGACTCGCGCATCGGCTGCCCGCAAGCCGCGTCGCAAGGCCAACAAGAACATCACCGTGGGCCAGGCCCACATCAAGAGCACGTTCAACAACACCATCGTGTCCATCACGGACACCACGGGTGCCGTCATCTCCTGGGCCTCGTCCGGCGAGGTCGGCTTCAAGGGGTCGCGCAAGTCGACCCCGTACGCCGCGCAGATGGCCGCCGAGCAGGCCGCCAAGCGTGCGCAGGAGCACGGCATGAAGAAGGTGGACGTCTTCGTGAAGGGTCCGGGCTCGGGCCGCGAGACCGCCATCCGCTCCCTGCAGGCCGCCGGCCTCGAGGTGGGGTCCATCCAGGACGTCACCCCCATGGCCCACAACGGCGCTCGCCCGGCGAAGCGCCGCCGCGTCTGACCTGAGCGCTGTGTCCGCGTCCGCCCCGCCCGGGGCGGACGCGGACAGGTCTGCGGACCTGCCCCCACCCCGTCCTCGTTTCCACCCACCGCGTGCGTCATATGGCGGACGCTCGCCGAAAGGAAATGTCCGTGCTCATTGCACAGCGCCCCACGCTGACCGAAGAGGTCGTCTCCGACCGTCGTTCCCGGTTCGTCATCGAGCCCCTGGAGCCCGGCTTCGGCTACACCCTCGGCAACTCCCTGCGCCGCACTCTGCTCTCGTCGATCCCCGGTGCTGCCGTGACCAGCATCCGCGTGGACGGCGTGCTGCACGAGTTCAGCACCGTCAACGGAGTCAAGGAGGATGTCACCGAGATCATCCTCAACATCAAGAAGCTCTCCGTCTCCTCGGAGAACGACGAGCCCGTGGTGGCCTACCTGCGCAAGCAGGGGGCCGGCGTCGTCACCGCCGCGGACATCACCGCGCCGGCCGGCGTCGAGATCCACAACCCGGACCTGCACATCGCGACCCTGAACGCGAAGGGCAAGTTCGACATGGAGCTGACCATCGAGCGCGGTCGCGGCTACGTGACCGCCGCCCAGAACAAGTCCGCGGACGCGGAGATCGGCCGTATCCCGGTCGACTCCATCTACTCGCCGGTCCTCAAGGTGACCTTCAAGGTCGAGGCCACCCGTGTGGAGCAGCGCACCGACTTCGACCGTCTGATCCTGGACGTGGAGACCAAGGAGAACATGCTGCCGCGTGACGCGGTGGCCTCTGCCGGCTCCACCCTGGTCGAGCTGTTCGGCCTGGCCCGCTCGCTCAACGTCGAGGCCGAGGGCATCGACCTGGGTGACGAGCCCGAGGTCGTCGAGGGCTCCGCCGACCTGGCCCAGCCGATCGAGGAGCTCGAGCTCACCGTGCGCTCGTACAACTGCCTCAAGCGCGAGGGCATCCACACCGTGGGCGAGCTCGTGGGCCGTTCCGAGGCCGACCTGATGGACATCCGCAACTTCGGCGCGAAGTCCATCGACGAGGTCAAGGAGAAGCTCCAGGAGCTGGGCCTGTCCCTCAAGGACTCGCCGGCCGGCTACGACCCGCAGGCGCACGCGCGCCAGATGGACGACGACCCGTTCTCGGACTTCTGAGCCGATTCCGCACCACCTGACATCTTCGACCCGACGCCGCAGCCGGCTGAAGGGTCCCACCCGAGGAGAAACACCATGCCTACCCCCACCAAGGGTCCGCGTCTGGGCGGCAGCCCGGCCCACGAGCGCATCATGCTGGCGAACATGTCCGCCCAGCTGTTCGAGCACAAGTCGATCACCACGACGCTCACCCGCGCCAAGCGCCTGCGCCCGTACGCCGAGCGCCTGATCACCTTCGCCAAGAAGGGTGATCTGCCGGCCCGCCGCAAGGTGCAGGGTCTCATCGCCGCCAAGAACCGCACCAACAAGGCGGTCGTGCACGAGCTGTTCACCGTGATCGGCCCCGCGATGGCCGAGCGCAACGGCGGCTACACCCGCATCACCAAGATCGGCAACCGCCATGGCGACAACGCGCCCATGGCCGTGATCGAGCTGATCATGGACCCGATCTCCGGCAAGCAGGCCGTGGTGCGTGAGGCCGAGCAGGCCGCCGCGTCCGCGCCGGCCGCCCCGGCCGAGTCCGCCCCGGTGGAGGCCGTCGACCCGGCCGCCACCGAGGAGGTCACCGTGGCCGAGTCGCAGGAGACCGCCGCCGAGATCGACGGCGCCGTGCCCACCAACGAGGACGGCTCGGCTCCGGCCGAAGCCACCATCAAGGGCAACGCCAGCTCGAAGAAGTACCACGTCCCCGGCTCGCGCTGGTACGACCAGACCACCGCCGAGGTCTGGTTCTCCACCGTCGAGGAGGCCAAGGCCGCGGGCTTCGAGCCCGCGGGTGGCGAGGCCGCCCAGAAGATGGCCTGACGCCATCGCCTGAGTCCGCGTCCGTCCCCGTGACGACGCATCGGCGAAGGGCCGCCCACCACTCGGTGGGCGGCCCTCTGCCGTCCCGGCCCCGCCCCGCGTGAGGAGCAGCATGAGCGAGCAGCACCGCCCGGACGCCCCGCCGGCGCCCGGGGAACCCGCGTCCGTGCGAGTCCGCCTGGACCTGGCCTACGACGGCGGCACCTTCCACGGCTGGGCCCGCCAGCCCGGTCTCGACTCGGTCCAGGGTGCGCTGGAGGACGGGCTCGAGCGGATCCTGCGCCGGCCCGTGCGCACGGTGGTCGCCGGTCGCACCGACGCGGGGGTGCACGCGCGCGGCCAGGTCGTCCACCTCGACCTGGCCGAGACGGAGTGGGCGGGCCTGACCCGCGGCCGGCCCGGCCTGGAGCCGGCCACCTCCCTCACCCGACGCCTCGGCGGGGTGCTCTCCGGGTGGGGCGGGGCCGTCGTCGTGCACGGGGCGCGGCGGGCCCCCGCGGGCTTCGACGCGCGGTTCAGCGCGCTGTGGCGCGAGTACGAGTACCGGATCGACGACGCACCCGCCGCGCGTGATCCGCGCACGCGGGGCTTCACCCACTGGCACGGCGCCGCCCTGGACGATCGCCTCATGGCGCTGGAGGCCGACGCCGTCCTCGGACTGCACGACTTCCTGTCCTTCTGCCGGCCCCGCGCGGGTGCCACGACCATCCGCGAGGTCCAGCACCTGGAGGTGCGACGCGATGAGGACGGCGTCGTGCGCGTCCGGATCCGGGCCGACGCGTTCTGCCACAACATGGTCCGGGCGATCGTCGGGGCGCTGCTCCAGGTGGGGGAGGGGGCACGCGAGCCCGGTTGGCTCGCGCACCGGGTGGCGAGGCCGGCCCGCGACTCCGAGGTGCGCCTCGCCCCGCCCGGGGGGCTGACGCTGCACGCCGTCGGCTATCCCGACGAGGAGAAGGAGCTGCGCCGGCGCGCCGAGGACACCCGGGCGAAGCGGACCCTGTGAGCCGGGTGGCCCGCGGTGGCGGCTTTTGGCTCCGGGGCCCGCGTTCGGTAGGATGGGTGGACGTTGCGCATGCCCGCACCCGGATGCGTCGTGCCGCGAGTGGCTCAGTTGCATGGCCTTCAGCTCGCGCCGCACCCCCGGGGCATCGGGCCCGGACGCCTTCCAGCCCTCACCTGGGGGACCGGCGCGCACGGAGAACTGACAGCGCGAGCGCGCCGGAATCACGACCCGGCGGGCAGGTGCTGTGGACCACCACCGACCCTGAAGGCAGACAACGTGCGTACGTACTCTCCCAAGCCTGGTGACGCCGACCGTCAGTGGCACATCATCGATGCCACCGACGTCGTCCTCGGCCGCCTGGCCTCCCACACCGCCGCCCTCCTGCGCGGCAAGCACAAGCCGACGTTCGCCCCCCACATGGACATGGGCGACTACGTCATCATCGTGAACGCCGAGAAGGTCGCCCTCACCGGCGCCAAGCTCGAGAAGAAGCGCGCCTACCGCCACTCGGGCTACCCGGGCGGCCTGAAGTCGCAGTCCTACGCCGAGCTGCTCGAGACCAACCCGGTCCGCGCCGTGGAGAAGGCCGTCAAGGGCATGCTCCCGAAGAACTCGCTGGCCGCCCAGCAGCTCTCCAAGCTGAAGGTGTACAAGGGCGCCGAGCACCCGCACACCGCCCAGCAGCCCCAGACCTTCGAGATCGGCCAGGTCGCCCAGTGACCCCGGCGGGCCACTGACGCAGACCTTCCCTGAGGAGAACCATGAGCATCAACGAGAACGACGACGTGGAGCTGACGAGCTACACCTCTGAGTCCACCGCCACCGCCGAGGCCCCCGCCGCCTCCGAGCGCCCGGCCCTGACCGTGCCCGGCTCCGCCGTCGGCCGCCGCAAGGAGGCCGTGGCCCGCGTGCGCCTCGTCCCCGGCTCCGGCCAGTGGACCATCAACGGCCGCGCCCTGGAGAACTACTTCCCGAACAAGCTGCACCAGCAGGAGGTCTCCGACCCCTTCACGCTGCTGGAGCTGACCGGCGCCTACGACGTGATCGCCCGCATCCACGGCGGCGGCCCCTCCGGCCAGGCCGGTGCGCTGCGCCTGGGCATCTCCCGCGCCCTCAACGAGATCGACCGCGAGCACAACCGCCCGGCGCTCAAGAAGGCCGGCTTCCTGACCCGCGACGCGCGCGTCATCGAGCGCAAGAAGGCCGGCCTCAAGAAGGCCCGCAAGGCCTCGCAGTTCTCGAAGCGCTGATCCTGCGCCGCACGGTGTCCCCACCGTGCCCCCGCCGACGCCCCGTCCCGCTCCTCACGAGCGGGGCGGGGCGTCCGCGGTCTCCGTGGGCCGGCGGCACCTGACCCAGAGGCAAAACGATGACGCATGGCGACGACGCCCTGACGGGCCGCTCGCCCGTCCGGTGCGCGGTCCGGTCGAAGACACCCTCAGGAGCCGCCGTGGCCGAGAACAGGAGTCCTACGCCTGACCCCGCACCCGTGGCGAGCACGGCGTGGAGCACGCCGCGCAGGACCCCTTCGCCGTGACCCGTGACGACGCCGCCGAGGTGGACGAGATCCGGGAGCTCGGCCGCACGCTCGGCGGGGAGAAGAAGACCCCACCCCGGACCCGCAGGCCTGGCGTGAGGGCTACCCGTACAAGCCCAAGCTCAGCCTCAAGAGCGACGAGCGACGCAAGCGTGAGCTGCAGATCGAGCTGCTGAAGATGCAGCTCTGGGTCAAGCAGACCGGCCAGAAGGTCCTGATCATCGTCGAGGGCCGCGACGCCGCCGGCAAGGGCGGCGCCATCAAGCGCTTCAACGAGCACCTCAACCCCCGCGGCGCCCGGACCGTGGCCCTGGAGAAGCCCACGGAGGAGGAGGCCTCGCAGTGGTACTTCCAGCGCTACATCCAGCACCTCGAGTTCATGCGCGAGACCCCTGAGCTGGAGCGCATGCTCGTCAACTCCGGCGTGCACATCATCAAGTTCTGGTTCTCCGTGTCCCAGCGTGAGCAGCTCAACCGCTTCGCCGCGCGGGAGACCGACCCCGTGCGTCGCTGGAAGCTCTCGCCCACCGACCTGGCCTCCCGGGACAAGTGGGACGACTCCACGAACGCGAAGGAGGCCATGTTCTTCTACACGCACACGGCCGACGCCCCGTGGACCGTCGTGAAGTCGAACGACGAGAAGCGCGCCCGCCTCGAGGCCATCCGCCATGTGCTGCACACGCTGCCCTACCCGGACAAGGACGAGCGCATCGTCCACCGTCCCGCCCCGCAGGTCTGCGGCCCGGCCAACGAGCTGGCCGAGTACGGGGAGGTCTCCGGCGGATCGTTCCCGCGCGTGCGCTGACCGGGCCGCACACGACGGCGCCCCTCATCTTCCGGTGAGGGGCGCCGTCGTGTGCGGGGGCGGGTGCGGGTTCAGCCGCGCTCCTCCTCCAGGTACTCCGGGGTGACGTGTGCGTCGTCGAAGAGGTTGTCCGCCCCGAAGTCCTCCGAGACGTGGTACTCGCCCGAGGCCAGGGAGAGGCGGACGTCCTCGCGCAGGATCGGCAGCTTGGCGTAGAACGCGTCGCCGCAGCAGCTGGTGGCGGTGACGTCGCGGTGGCCGATGATGCGGGACGGCGGCAGCTCGTACTGCTGGCAGATGTAGGCGGCGAGCGGCACCAGGCCGGCGTAGAGGCTCTGCGGCGGCGGGTTGAGCATGTACAGCCCCTCGCACTCGATGCCGAGCGCATACGCGTTGAAACCGAGCGCGTGGACGCCGAGCATGAACGTCTGTCCGCCCTCGAGCGCGTGCCGGGAGCCGTGGCGGCCCTCCATCGCGAAGCCGCCGCGGGAGACGGTGAAGTGCTGCCCGGTGTCGCCCCAGTCGTTCGCGGAGCCCATGTGCGCGTTCTGGATCACCTGCGCGATGCTCTCCGCCGCCTCCCGGGAGCCGTCCGTGACGTTCGGAGTGGTGGTGTGGTGGATCACCAGGTAGGAGGGGCGCTCGTTCAGGGTCTGCAGGTAGTAGTTGGGCTGCATGGCGCCCCACTGCGCGGTGGTGATGATGTCCGGGGCGGGCAGGCGGGTGGCCTGCTCGTCGCCCTCCGAGCTCTGCTCGGCCTGCTCATCACGCCCGCAGCCGGCCACGCCGGCGGCGATCGCCAGGCCCGTGCCGCCCAGCACGCTGCGGCGCGTCCAGGAACGGGAGGGCGGGGGCGGGGTCACGTCGGGCATGGATCGAGGTCCTTCGGGTTCGGGGCGGGGCCTCCCGGGCGGATGTGAGCGGACGGGCGCGGCCGCGGGGGCTCGACCGGTCCGATGCTACCGCCCCCCGGCCCGTTTCGTGACCCTCCCGTGATGCAGGCCGCAGGGGCGGCCCCTACACTGACTGATCATGTCGAGATTGTTCGGAACCGATGGCGTCCGTGGCCTGGCCAACGAGACCCTCACCGTGGAGTTGTCCGTCCAGCTGGCCCAGGCCGCCTCGCCCGTCCTCGGCGCGGAGGCCTTCGACGCCGGCCGACGCCCGGTCGCCGTCGTGGCCCGGGACCCGCGCATCAGCGGTGAGTTCATCGCGGCCGCCGTGCAGGCGGGCCTGGCGTCCTCGGGCGTGGACGTGTGGGATGCGGGCGTGCTGCCGACCCCCGCCGCCGCCTATCTCGTGGGGGACCTGGACGCCGACTTCGGCGTGATGATCTCCGCCTCCCACAACCCGGCCCCGGACAACGGCATCAAGTTCCTCGCGCGCGGCGGCGAGAAGCTGACCGACGCGCAGGAGGACGAGATCATCCGTCACCTCGAGGGCGTGACGCCGCGGCGGCCCCAGGGCGCGGACGTGGGCCGCGTGCGCGTCTTCGCGGACGCCGAGGACCGCTACGTCCTCCACCTCCTGCAGACCCTCCCGCACCGGCTGGACGGGCTCAAGGTCGTCTTGGACTGCGCACACGGTGCGGCCGCCGGCTGCTCGCCCGAGGCGTTCCGCGCCGCCGGCGCGGAGGTCGTCGTGATCGGCGCGTCCCCGGACGGGCTCAACATCAACGACGGCTACGGCTCCACCCACCTCGAGAAGCTCCAGGCGGCCGTGCGCGAGCACGGCGCGGACCTCGGCATCGCGCACGACGGCGACGCCGACCGGTGCCTCGCCGTGGACGAGCGCGGCGAGGTCGTCGACGGCGACCAGATCATGGGCGTCATGGCCGTGGCCCTCAAGGACCGCGGCGTCCTGCGGGACGACACCCTGGTCGTGACCGTCATGTCCAACCTGGGCCTGAAGCTGGCCATGGGCCGGGAGGGCGTCCAGCTCGTCGAGACCCAGGTGGGCGACCGCTACGTCCTGGCCGGCATGAAGCTCGGCGACTACTCGCTCGGCGGCGAGCAGTCCGGCCACGTGATCTTCTCGGACCACGCCACCACCGGTGACGGTGTCCTCACCGGCCTGCAGCTCGCCTCGCGCGTCGCCGAGACCGGCACCCCGCTCTCCGAGCTGGCCGCGGTGATGGACCGGCTGCCCCAGGTCCTCGTGAACGTGCGCGGCGTGGACAAGTCCCGCGCCGCCGAGGACGAGGCCGTCCAGGCGGCGGTCGCCGAGGCGGAGGCCCGCCTCGGCGAGACCGGCCGCGTGCTGCTGCGCCCGTCGGGCACGGAACCGGTCGTGCGCGTCATGGTCGAGGCCCCGGACGAGGAGACCGCCGGCCGGGAGGCCCAGGTGCTGGCCGACGTCGTGCAGCGCGAGCTGCGCCTGCACGACTGACCGGACCGATGACGTCGGACGCGGCCCCCCGGCCCCGCCGCTGGACCCTGTTCGCGGGGCTGCTCGCGGGGCTGGCGGTCCTGTGGTCGGCCGCGTTCCTCGCCGTGGACGCGCCCGTGTGTGCGCGGCAGAGCGCCCCCGTGGAGTGGTTGCCGTGCCTGGATCCGGACCGGCAGGACTCGGAGGTCGCCCCGGACGCCGGGTCCAGCGCGGACCGGACGACGTCGCGGCCCTGAGGGCACGGCCCCGGTGCCGCCGAGGGCATGAAGGAAGGGCCCGGGGCGACTCGCGTGAGTCGTCCCGGGCCCTTCGGCGTCGGACAGGGGGAGATCAGAGGGCGGTGGTCCCGGAGGTGGGGCCGCCGCGGCGCTCGGCGAGCAGGTCGCGGATCTCGGTGAGCACGGCGACGTCGGCGGGCACCTCCTCCTCGGCGGGGTCGATGCCGAGGCGGCGGTTGCGGGCCTCGACCATCTTGTTCATCGGCATCACGATGGCGAAGTACACGGCCGCGGCGATGAGCAGGAAGTTGACGATGGCGGTGAGCAGCACACCGAACTTCACGTCGTTGCCGTTGACCGTCAGCACGGCGAACGAGTCGAAGTTCGGCGAGCCCACGGCGGCGGCGATGAGCGGCATGAGGACCGCCTCGACGAGCGCGTTCACGATCTTGCCGAAGGCGGCGCCGATGATGACGGCGACGGCGAGGTCGAGGACGTTGCCCTTCATGATGAAGTCTTTGAATCCCTGGAGCATGGCGAGAATCCTACGTGTGACGAAGGCGGCGCGGTACAGCGTCGAGCGAGCCGTGCGTCTCAGTCCGCGTAGTCGGGCGCCGGAGGCAGACCCCATGCGGTCTCGAGGACGCCGCCGACCGCCTCGACCCGGGCCGCCTCCGCGGACCCGACATAGCGCAGGTGCCAGGGCTCGTGGGCGAAGCCCGTCACGTCCTCGGCCCCGGCGGGGTAGCGGATGACGAACCCGTGCTCGGCGGCGTGCGCGGCCACCCAGCGGCCCGCGGCGGTGTCGCCGAAGCACGCTTCCAGGTCACACGCGGGGGTCGCGGCGTCGCCCACGTCCCAGGCCAGGCCGGTCTGGTGCTCGGAGTGCCCCGGACGCGCCGAGACGCGGTCGGCCTCGGCGCGGCCCAGCTCGTCGACCCAGTGGCCGTACGTCCGGACCTGGTAGTCGTACGAGCGGTAGGCGCTCAGGGTGGTGAGGCGGTGGCCCGCCGCCGCGGCGGCATCCAGCAGGTCGCCGGCCGCCGTCGCGGCCTCCGCCCGCAGGGGCAGCTCGCTGCCGGGCACGGCCAGCAGATCCGAGGGCGCCCAGTCGGGCGGGGCCACGGGGCGGGTCTTGTTCACGACGACGTCGAGGGCGGCCGGGTCGGCGTGCGTGCTCGACGACGGCGCCGTGCTCGAGGCGGCGCGGGACGACGCGGCCGCGCTCGCGGAGCCGGAAGCCGGCGTCGCCGAGGACGGGCACGCGGCGGGCGTGCCGCAACCGGCCGCGAGCAGCGCGAGCGCGGCCAGCGCGGCGAGAGGGAGGGTGCGACGCATGGGTCAGACCTTCCTCAGCAGCACGCGGGTCACCTCGTGTTGCGCGTTCTTCGTGAGCACCAGCCGGGCGCGCCCGCGGGTCGGGCGCACGTTCTGCTCGAGGTTCGGGCCGTTGATGGAGTCCCAGATGGACTCGGCCGTCGCCTGAGCCTCGGCGTCCGACAGGGAGGAGTACCGGTGGAAGTAGCTGCGCGGGTCGGCGAAGGCCCCCGAGCGCAGACCCATGAACCGGTCGATGTACCAGGACCGGATCCAGGACGCGCGCGCGTCCACGTACACCGAGAAGTCGAAGAAGTCGGAGACGGAGAGCCCGGCGGTGCCGTCGGCCCGGGTGCGCGGCGGGGCCAGCACGTTGAGTCCCTCCACGATCAGCACGTCGGGACGGTGCACCACCTGTTCCTCGCCCGGCACGATGTCGTAGGTGATGTGCGAGTACACGGGCGCGCGCACCTCCTGCGCCCCGGACTTGACGTCCGCCATGAAGCGCAGCAGCGCGCGGCGGTCGTAGGACTCGGGGAAGCCCTTGCGGGACAGGATGCCGCGCTCGTGCAGCACCGCGTTGGGGTGCAGGAACCCGTCCGTGGTGACCAGCTCGACGCGCGGCGTGGTCGGCCAGCGGCGCAGCATCTCCTGGAGCACGCGCGCCGTCGTCGACTTGCCGACGGCGACCGACCCGGCCACCCCGATCACGTACGGGGTGCGCCCCGTCCGCTCGCCGAGGAACGCGTTGGTCGCGCTGCGCAGGGCCGCGGAGGCCTCCACGTTGATGCTCAGCAGGCGCGAGAGCGGAAGGTAGACCTCGGCAACCTCGCGAAGGGACAGATGCTCGCCGAGGCCGCGCAGACGCTCCACGTCCGCCTGGTCGAAGGGCTGCGCCATCTCCGAGGCGAGACGGGCCCAGGTCTGGCGGTCCAGCTCCACGAAGGGGGAGCGCTGGTGGCCGTCGGGCACGGCGTCCGCGGGCTCCTCGGGGCCCACGAGGGGCAGCTCGGAGGTCGGGGGGGTGTAGGTCACCCGATCCATTATGGCCGCGGCCCGCCCGGAGCGGGCCCCCGCGTGACGTCACAGGGCCCGGATAGGATCGGCCCATGCGCGTTCTCGTGACCGGCGGCGCCGGATACCTGGGATCCCATACCGTGCTCACGCTGCTCGAGGCGGGCCACGACGTCCTCGTCCTGGACAGCCTGGTCACGGCGACGACGACGTCGCTCGAGCGCGTCGCCGAGCTCGCCGGAACGCGCCTGGGCGGGTCGCGGCTGCGCCTGCACGTGGCCGACATCCGCCGCCCCGAGGACTATCGCGGGGCGCTCGCGGACTTCGGTCCGGCCGCACTCGTGCACTTCGCCGGGCTGAAGTCGCCCACCGAGTCGATGACCCGCCCCGCCGCCTACTACGACGTGAACGTGGGCGGCACGGCCGCCGTCGCCGAGGCCGCGCTCGCGGCCGGCGCCCGCACGGTCCTGTTCTCCTCCTCGGCGACCGTGTACGGCGACCGCGCGCCGGTGCCGGTCGCCGAGGACGCCGCCACAGACCCGGTCTCGCCCTACGGGCACTCCAAGCTCATGGCGGAGCAGGTGCTGCGCGACGTCTGCGCCACGGTCGACGGCGGCGGGCTGGCGATGCTGCGCTACTTCAACCCGGTCGGCGCGCATCCCTCCGGGCGGCTGGGCGAGGACCCGAGCGGGGTGCCGGCGAACCTCATGCCCTTCGTGGCGCGGGTGGCCTCCGGCGCGTACCCCGAGCTGCGGGTGTTCGGCGCGGACTTCGACACGCGCGACGGCAGCGCCGTGCGCGACTTCATCCACGTGATGGACCTCGCGGAGGCGCACGTGGCCGGGCTCGAATGGCTCGCGGCCCGGGTGGCGACCGGGGGCGGTACGACGACCCGGGTCTGGAACATCGGCCGGGGCGAGGGCGTCACCGTGTTCGAGATGGTGCGCGCTTTCGAGGCGGTCACGGGCGGCCGCATCCCCTACCGCGTGGTCGAGCGCCGGCCCGGGGACATCGCCGAGTCGTGCGCCGCCGTGGACGCGATCGGCGCCGAGGTGGGCTGGCACGCCCGACGCGATGTGACCGCGATGGTGCGGGACCTCTGGGCCTGGCAGGAGGCCAACCCCGCGGGGTTCTCGTCCCGGACGGGGTGACGCGGCCCGCCGTGCGCCGAAGTCGGGTCCAGCCCGGTATTCTCGTGCGCATGTGCGGAATCGTCGGATACATCGGCCAGCCCCAGTCGGATCGTGAGCACGGCGCTCTCGACGTCCTGATGGAGGGCCTGCGTCGTCTTGAATACCGCGGATACGACTCCGCCGGTGTGGCCGTGGTGGACGGCGGTCAGCTGTACCACCGGAAGAAGGCGGGCAAGCTCGCCAACCTCGCCGAGGAGCTCGCCGAGCACCCCACCCCCACCGGCCTCGTCGGCATCGGCCAAACCCGGTGGGCCACCCACGGCGGCCCCACCGACCGCAACGCCCACCCGCATGTGGCGGACGAGGGCCGGCTGGCGCTCATCCACAACGGCATCATCGAGAACTACGCCGAGCTGCGCGAGGAGCTGCTCGCCAAGGGCGTCGAGTTCCTCTCCGAGACGGACACCGAGGTGGCCGCCCACCTGCTCGCCGACGTCTATCGGAACGCGGCCGGCCAGGACCTGACCCGCGCCATGCAGCTGGCCTCCCAGCGCCTCGAGGGTGCCTTCACCCTGCTGGCCGTGCACGTGGACCACCCCGACCGCGTGGTGGCCTCGCGCCGCAACTCGCCGCTCGTCGTCGGCCTGGGCGAGGGGGAGAACTTCCTCGGCTCGGACGTCTCCGGCTTCATCGACTTCACCCGCGAGGCCATCGAGCTCGAGCAGGACCAGGTCGTGACCATCACGGCCGACGCCGTCGAGATCTCGGACTTCCGGGGCGGCCCCGCCGAGGGCAAGCGCTTCACCGTGGACTGGGACGCCTCGGCCGCGGAGAAGGGCGGCTTCGAGACCTTCATGGAGAAGGAGATCCACGACCAGCCCCAGGCCGTGCAGGACACCCTGCTGGGCCGCACGGACGCCACCGGCACCCTGACGCTGGACGAGCTGCGGATCGACCCCGAGGAGCTCAAGGCGGTCGACAAGATCATCGTCCTGGCGTGCGGCACGTCCGCCTACGCGGGCACGGTGGCCAAGTACGCCATCGAGCACTGGTGCCGGATCCCCGTGGAGGTGGAGCTCTCCCACGAGTTCCGCTACCGGGACCCGATCATCGACCCGCACACCCTCGTGGTGTCCATCTCCCAGTCCGGCGAGACCATGGACACCCTCATGGCGGTCCGCTACGCCAAGGAGCAGGGCGCCCGCACCGTGTCCATCTGCAACACCAACGGCTCCACGATCCCGCGCGAGTCGGACGCCGTGCTCTACACGCACGCCGGCCCCGAGATCGCCGTCGCCTCCACCAAGGCGTTCCTGGCGCAGATCACCGCCGCCTACCTGCTGGGCCTGTACCTGGCCCAGCTGAACAAGAAGCTGTTCAGCGGCCAGATCAAGGACATCCTGGCGGACCTCGGGGCGATCCCCGGCAAGATCGAGGAGATCCTCGCCGCCAAGGACCAGGTCAAGGAGCTCGCCCGCTCGATGGCCGACGCCACCTCCGTCCTGTTCCTCGGCCGCAACGTCGGCTACCCGGTGGCCATGGAGGGCGCGCTCAAGCTCAAGGAGCTCGCCTACATCCACGCCGAGGGCTTCGCCGCGGGCGAGCTCAAGCACGGCCCGATCGCCCTGATCGACGACGGCCAGCCGGTCTTCGTGGTCATGCCCTCGCCCCTGGACCGTCACTCGCTGCACGCCAAGGTGGTCTCGAACATCCAGGAGGTCCGCGCCCGCGGCGCCCGCACCTTCGCCGTCGCCGAGCGCGGCGACGCGGCCGTGCGCGGCCAGGCCGAGGTCGTCTTCGAGGTCCCCGAGACCCAGCCCATGCTCATGCCGCTGCTGACCACGGTCCCGCTGCAGATCTTCGCCCTCGAGCTCGCCACGGCGAAGGGCTACGACGTGGACCAGCCGCGCAACCTCGCCAAGTCCGTCACGGTGGAGTGATCCGCCGCTGAGGCCACCGAGACCTCTCCTGCCGGGCCCGGCCGCCACACAGCGGCCGGGCCCGCGACGCGTCCGGGACGGTGTCCTCCCGCGCCAGTAGACTCCCCCAGGAGGCCCGCCGCACCCGGCGGGCCGCACGACGAGACCCCGGAGAGTCATGCACACAGTGGAGATCGGCCAGCCGTACCCCCTCGGGGCCACCGTGGACGAGACCGGCACCAACTTCGCCCTCGCGGTCTCCCGCGAGGTGGAGGCGGTCGAGCTGTGCCTCGTCGCCGACGACGGCACGGAGACGCGCATCCCTCTCGAGGAGCGGCACGGCACCACATGGCACGCCCACGTGGCGGGCATCGGCCACGGGCAGCGCTACGGCTACCGCGTGCACGGCCCCTGGGACCCCGCCCGCGGCCTGTGGCACAACCCGGCCAAGATCCTCGTGGACCCGTACGCGCGGGCGTTCACCGGCGACTACGAGTGGGGCCAGCAGCACCACTCGTACGACTTCGACGAGCCGGACCGCATCGACACCTCGGACAACCTGGGCACGAGCATGCTCGGCGTCGTCGTCGCCGAGGACTTCGACTGGGGCGATGACGCCCCACCCGCCGTCGAGCTCACGGACACGGTGATCTACGAGACCCACGTCAAGGGCATGACCAAGCTGCACCCCGCCGTCCCCGAGGAGCTGCGCGGCACCTACGCGGGCATGGCCCACCCGGAGGTGGTCCGCCACCTGACCGAGCTCGGGGTGACCGCCGTCGAGCTGATGCCCGTGCACCAGTTCGTCAACGACGCCACCCTGCAGGAGAAGGGGCTGAGCAACTACTGGGGCTACAACACGCTCGGCTTCTTCGCCCCGCACGCCGCCTACGCCTCCTCCTCGGAGGTGGGCGGCCAGGTCCGCGAGTTCAAGCAGATGGTGAAGGACCTGCACGCCGCTGGTCTCGAGGTGATCCTCGACGTGGTCTACAACCACACGGCCGAGGGCAACGACAAGGGCCCCATGCTCAGCCTGCGCGGGCTGGACAACGCCGGCTACTACCACCTCGTCGAGGGCGACGAGCGGCACTACATGGACTACACGGGCACCGGGAACTCGGTGGACCTCTCCAGCCCCAAGGCCCTCCAGCTGGTCATGGACTCCCTGCGCTACTGGGTCACCGAGATGCACGTGGACGGCTTCCGGTTCGACCTGGCCACCACCCTCACCCGGGTGGAGGGGGAGCAGGGCCCGGACATGTTCTCCGGGTTCTTCGACGTGGTCCGCCAGGACCCGGTGCTGCGCACCGTCAAGCTCATCGCCGAGCCGTGGGACGTGGGCTGGGGCGGCTACCAGGTGGGCAACTTCCCCGGCCTCTGGTCCGAGTGGAACGGCATGTACCGGGACGCGGTACGCGACTTCTGGCGCGGCGAGCCCGGCACCCTCGGCGAGTTCGCCACCCGCCTGACCGGCTCGGCCGACCTCTATGAGGGGGACGGGCGCGGCCCCGGTGCGTCCGTGAACTTCGTCACGGCCCACGACGGCTTCACGCTGCGCGACCTCGTCTCCTACAACGAGAAGCACAACGAGGCCAACGGCGAGGACAACAACGACGGCGAGGCGCACAACCGCTCGTGGAACTGCGGCGTGGAGGGGGAGACCGACGACCCCGAGGTCGTGACGCTCCGCGCCCGCCAGCGCCGCAACTTCCTGGCCACCCTGCTGATCAGCCAGGGCGTGCCCATGATCAGCCACGGCGACGAGCTGGGCCGCACCCAGGGCGGCAACAACAACGTCTACTGCCAGGACAACGAGATCTCGTGGATCGACTGGTCCGCCATGGACGACTCGCTCGTGGCGTTCACCCGCGACCTGATCGCGCTGCGCCGTGACCACGCGGTGTTCCGCCGTCGCCACCACTTCGACGGTCGCCCCGCGGCCCGCGACATCGAGGCGCCCCTGCCGGACATCGTGTGGCTCGAGCCGGACGCGACCGCCAAGACGGAGGACGACTGGGGCGCCGAGGCCCGGTCGATCGGCTTCTACCTCAACGGGCACACGCTCCCCCGCGGGGACGAGGAAGGGGAGGAGCCCTACCGGGACTTCTACGTCCTCATGAACGCGTGGTGGGAGCCCGTGCCGTACACCCTGCCCGGGCCCACGTTCCCGGCCGAGTGGGAGGTCGTCGTGGACACCTCGTCCCACGTCGCCCCGAGCGGCTCGCACCCCCGCGTGCGTGCCGGGGACGTGCTTGAGCTCCCGGCCCGCTCCACCGTCGTGCTGCGGCAGGTCCCCGAGGGCGCATGAACGAGCGGGTCGACCGGGGGCGCGTCCGCCGTGGCCTGCCGCGGTGGGCGCGGGCCCTCTGCGCCACCGTGGCGACCCTGGCGGCGCTGGGACTGGCCTTCGGCGCGGGATGGGCCACGCACGCCGTGACGGACCCGCACCCGGACGACGCACCGCGCGTGGACGCCCTCCTCGTCCTCTACAGCCAGCCCCGCGTCTACGACGCCGCGATCGAGCTCGCCGCGTCCGGTGTCACCGACCGGCTCTTCGTCTCCGCGTACCTGGGGCCGGACGGGCACGAGAAGCTGTGCGGCGGCCCGGAGGAGCGCGACCCGCGGCTGGAAGGCGTCACCGTCGAGTGCTTCGCGCCCGATCCGGTGACCACCCAGGGCGAGGTCGTCCACGCGGCCGACCGCATGCGCGAGCTGGGCCTGCACCACCTGGGCGTGCTCACCTTCCACCAGCACGTGGAGCGTGCGCGGCTGCTGGCGGAGCGGTGCCTCACACCCGAGGAGGGCCGTGTGTCCCTGTACGCGTTCGACGCCGGCTTCGACCGGCTCGGCCGCCTGCAGCACGGCGTCTACGGCGTGCTGGCCTACGGGAAGGCGATGCTCACGCCGGGCTGCGACCAGCAGCTGCCCGGCGTGCTGCAGTGGCCGCTCGACCTGGCCAAGCGACTGCGCGGGCAGCCCGTCGGGGACGAGGCCGGCGCCGTCGTCGTGGGCGCCCGGCGGGCGGGGGCGGCGTGATCGTCGGCGTGGGGGTGGACGTGGTGGACGTCCCGCGGTTCCGGGCGCAGCTCGAGCGCACCCCGGCGCTGCGCGCACGCCTGTTCACCGAGGACGAGCGGGACCTGCCGCTGCGCTCGCTGGCCGCGCGCTTCGCCGCCAAGGAGGCGATCGCCAAGGCCATGGGCGCCCCGCCCGGGATGATATGGCACCACTGCTGGATCCCGCGCCCGGACCACGGCGACGGCCGCCCCACCGTGCACCTGACCGGCACCGTGCAGGCCCAGGCCGAGGCCCTGGGCATCACCCACTGGCACCTCTCCCTCAGCCATGACGGGGACGTCGCCACCGCCTACGTGGTCGCCGAACGCCGCGCGGCCGAGGAGGAGTCCGCATGACCGCCGATGACCTGACCCGCATCGCCGTGACCGGCTCGGCCGTGCGCACGGCCGAGGAGCCCCTGCTCGCGGCCGGGCGCGGCCCGGAGCTGATGCGCGCCGCCGCCTGGGCCCTGGCCGAGCACGCCGCCGCCCTGCTGCGTGAGCGCGGCCCCGTGGCCGGGGCGACCGTGGCCGCCCTCGTCGGCCCCGGCAACAACGGCGGGGACGCGCTGTTCGCCCTCGCCTTCCTGCGCCGCCGGGGCGTGGCCGCGGTCGCCGTGCCCGTCCGCCGGGACGACGACGGCGTCCCGCGCTGGCACGCCGAGGGCTGGGCTGCGCTGCGGGCGGCCGGGGGACGACGTGCCGACGCGGTGCCGCCCGAGGCCGCGCTCGTGGTGGACGGCGTGCTCGGCACGGGCTTCACCGGCGAGTATGAGCTGCCCGCCGCGGCGCGCGCCCTGCCGGCGGACGCGCTCGTGCTGGCGTGCGACGTGCCCTCCGGTGTGGACGCGGACACCGGCGAGGTGCGGGGGGAGGCCCTGTCCGCGGACGCGACCGTGACGTTCGGCGCCCTCAAGTCCGGCCTCGTCCTCGGGGAGGGGGCCGCGCGCGCGGGCGTCGTGCACGTGGTGGACATCGGGCTGGGACCGCACCTGCCGACGTCGCCGGCCACGCGGCTGGGCGTGATGGACGAGGCCGCCGCACGGGCCGCCCACCCGGCCCCCGCGGCCGAGGCCCACAAGTACACGCGCGGCGTGGTGGCCGTCGTCGCCGGATCGGAGCGCTACCCGGGGGCCGCCGTGCTCGCGAGCGCGGGCGCGCTGCAGGCGGGCGCGGGCATGGTGCACCACGCCGGCCCGCAGACCACCCGGGACCTGGTGCTCGCCGCCCACCCCGAGGCGCTGGTCTCGGCGGAGGGGCCCGAGCCGTCGCGCGCGGACGCCTGGGTGGCCGGTCCCGGCCTGGACACCGAGCACGACGCGCGGCGGCGCTGGGCCGGCGTCCTCGCCGCGCTCGAGGAACGGCCGGAGGCGGCCCTGGTCGCCGACGCCTCGGCCCTGGACCTGGTCACCGCCGCCGAGCTGCGGACGCTGCGCGCTGCCGGCACGCCCGTGGTCCTGACACCGCACGCCGGGGAGTGGTCCCGCCTGCGTGAGCGCGTCCCCGCGGACGGCGCCGACGCCGCCGACCCGCTCGCCGCCCTCCGCGCGTGGACGTCCGAACACGGCGCCACCGTCCTGCTCAAGGGTCCGCGCACCCTCGTGGTCGCCCCGGACGGCGAGGCGTGGGCCGTGACCGGCGGCGGACCCGACCTCGCGATGGGCGGCACCGGCGACGTGCTCTCCGGGGCGATCGGCGCCGTCCTGGCCGCGGACGTGGCGCGGCGCTCGCGGGCGCGCCGGGCCGGGGAGAATCCGGGCCCGGCGCCCACGGCTCGGCTCGCGGCGGCGGCCGCCTGGCTGCACGCCCGGGCCGGGGCCGAGCAGGCCCGCGCCGGACGGATCACCACGGCCACGCTGCCGACCGCGCTGGGGGCGCGCGTCGCGCGCCTGTGGTGGCCGGACGACGCCGAGCCGGAGGCCGTCCGATGAGCCGCGCCGACGTCAGCCCGGTGGACACCGAGCGCGCCGCACGCATCGACCTGGCGGCCGTCCGGCACAACGTGGGCGTGCTGCAGGAGCGGATCCGCCGCCCGGACGGCAGCCGGCCGCTGCTGACCGCCGTCGTCAAGGCCGACGCCTACGGCCACGGCGCGGTGGCCGTCGCCCGCGCCGCCGCGGCCGCCGGCGCGGACCGGCTCGGCGTGGCCCACGTGCGCGAGGCCCTGGCCCTGCGCGCGGCGGGGGTGCGCCTGCCCGTGCTCGCGTGGCTGCACACCGGGGCCACGGACTTCGCCGCCGCGGTGGAGGCGGAGGTGACCCTCGGCGTCTCGGGCTGGGACCTCGACGCCGTCGCCGACGCCGTCCGCGGGCTGCGGGCCCGCGGCGGGGCCGGACCCGAGGCCCGCGCCGCCCTGCACCTGAAGGCGGACACCGGCCTGGGTCGCCACGGCTGCACGCCCGAGCGGTGGCCCGCGTTCGTCGCGCGTGCCGCCGAGCTCGAGGCCGCGGGCCTCGTGCGGGTGGAGGGCGTGTTCTCCCACCTCGGCGTGGCGGACGAGCCGGACCGGGCCGCCGAGACCACGGCGCAGCTGCTGCGGTTCGAGCGGATGGCCGCCGAGGCCGCCGAGACGCTCGGCCACCCACTGCTGCGGCACCTGGCCAACACGCCCGCCACCCTCGCCCGGCCGGACACGCACCTGGACATGGTGCGCGTCGGCCTGGGCCTGTACGGGCTCTCCCCGTTCGCGGACGTCACCGCCGCCGAGCTCGGGCTGCGCCCGGCCATGTCCCTCGTCACCGTCCTGGCCAACGTCAAGGCCGTCCCCGCCGGGCAGGGCGTGTCCTACGGGTTCCGCCACGTCACGGCGGAGCCCACCACCCTCGGGCTCGTGCCCGTCGGCTACGCCGACGGCGTCCCGCGCGTCGTCGAGGGCACGCGCGTCCACGTCGGCGGCCGGACCGTCCCCGTGGTGGGCCGCATCGCGATGGACCAGTTCGTGGTGAACCTCGGCCCGGACGCCGCGGACGCGCCCGGCGACGCCGTCGAGCTGTTCGGACCGGCCTCCGGCATCCCGGTGGAGGAGTGGGCCGCGGCCGCCGGGACGATCAACTACGAGCTGGTGACCCGCATCGGAGGCCGCGTGGACCGGCAGCACGTGGACCCCACACCGACCCAGGAGGCCCGCCCATGAGCGACCACGCGATCCCCGCCCCCGGCCCGACCCTGCCCGAGCCCGTGCTGACGGCGACGGTCCCGCTCGAGGGCGCCGAGGGCACCCGGGCGTTCGGCCGCGCCCTCGCCGCGGTGCTCCGCGCCGGCGACGTGCTGATCCTCACGGGCGACCTCGGCGCGGGCAAGACGACCTTCACCCAGGGGCTGGCCAGCGGATTCGGCGTGGCCTCCGGCGTGGTCTCGCCGACGTTCGTCCTCTCCCGCGTCCACCCCGCCCCGGCCGACGCCCCGGCGGGCGCCCCGGACCTCGTGCACGTGGACGCGTACCGGCTGCGCTCGGCGGGGGAGCTCACGGACCTCGACCTGGACGCGAGCGTGGACCGCTCCGTGACCGTCGTCGAGTGGGGCCGGGGCATGGCCGAGTCCCTCGCCGGGTTCCCCGAGGACCCGGACGCCTCGTGGCTGGACATCGAGATCGTCCGGGCCCGCGGGGGTGAGGACGCCCCCGCCGCCTCCGCGGGGGAGGGCGAGGACGGCATCGTCACCGACTTCTCCGACGAGGACGGAAGCCAGGCCGAGGAGCTGCGCTCGGCCATCGTGACCGGCCGCGGCCCGCGCTGGGCCGGCGTCGTGCTTCCGTAGACTGGCCGCCATGGCCCTGCTCCTCGCGATCGACTCCTCCGCCGCCGCCTCCGTCGCCGTCCTGCGGGACGGTGAGGAGCTCGCGCGCTGGGCCACGGACGACACCCACGCCCACGCCGAGGTGCTCGCCCCCGCGGTGCAGACCGTGCTCGGCGAGGCCGGCGTCACCGGCACCGCGCTGGACGCGCTCGCGGTCGGCGTCGGCCCCGGACCCTTCACGGGGCTGCGCGCGGGCCTGGCGACGGCGGCCGCCCTCGGCCTGGCCTGGGACGTGCCCGTGCACGGGGTCCGCAGCCTCGACGCGCTCGCCCACGCGGCCGGCGTCGACGCCTTCCGCCACGGGATCGAGGAGTTCGTGGTCGCCACGGACGCCCGCCGCCGCGAGGTCTACTGGGCCCACTACGCGCAGGTCGGCGGGCAGTCGACCCTGCTGCACGGCCCCTTCGTCTCGCCGGCGGACGAGGTCACCCCGCTGCCCGTCTACGGCGCGGGGGCCGGGCTCTACCCCGAGGCGCTGCGCGCGGTGCCGGGCTGGGAGACGGCCACGCCGTCCGCCGTCGGGGTGGGGCAGGTGGCCGAGCTCGCCCTGCGGCGCGGCCGCGGCCTCGTGCCCGCCGAGCCGCTCTACCTGCGCGAGTCCGACGCCAAGGTCCCCGGCCCCCGCAAGCGGGCGGGCGCGTGAGCCCGGCCGAGCCGGCCCCGGCCGGCGACGGGCGCCCGGCCGAGGAGGAGCACGGGCTGCCGCCCGGGTACCTGCTGCGCCCCATGACCGTGTGGGACATCCCCGAGGTGCTCGCCCACGAGGCCACGCTCTTCCCGCTCGACGCCTGGCCCGCGCACTTCTACGAGAAGGAGCTCGCCCAGACCGGCCCCGCCGGCGGACGGGACGCGCACGGCCGCCCGCCCACCCGGGACTACCGCGTGGTCGTCCGCGATGTGGCCGCGCCCGGCTCCACGGACGACGACGGCCCCGCCCCCGGCGAGATCGTCGGCTACGGCGGGATCATGGTGGTCGGCGACGTCGCCGACGTGCAGACCGTGGGCACGGTCGCGGCGGCGCAGGGGCGGGGGATCGGGGCGGCCCAGCTGCGCTGGATGGCCGCGGAGGCCGCGGCGCGCGGCGCGAGCTCGCTCATGCTCGAGGTCCGGGCCTCCAACGCCGCCGCCCGGCGGCTCTACGCGCGCCACGGATTCGAGGAGCTGCATGTGCGCCGCCGCTACTACCCGGGCGGCGAGGACGCCGTGATCATGCGCAAGGCCCTGTGACCGGGCCGCTCACTAGACTGGAGCCCATGCCCACCGCCACCGCAGCCCCCCTCGTGCTCGGCATCGAGTCCTCCTGCGACGAGACCGGCGTCGGCGTCGTCCGCGGCACCGCCCTGCTGGCCCACGAGGTCGCCTCCTCCGTCGAGGAGCACGTGCGCTTCGGCGGCGTGATCCCGGAGATCGCCGCCCGCGCCCACCTCGAGGCCCTCGTGCCCACGATCCGCCGCGCCCTGGACACCGCCGACGTCACCCTCGAGGACCTCGACGCGATCGCCGTCACCTCCGGCCCGGGTCTGGCGGGCGCGCTCATGGTGGGGGTCGCGGGGGCGAAGGCGCTCGCCACGGCCCTCGGCACGCCCCTCTACGGCATCAACCATCTCGTGGCGCACGTGGGCGTCGGCATGCTGGACGGCGTGCGGCCCGCGCAGTGGGACGACCTGCCCGCGGACCTGGGCGCGCTGCTCGTCTCCGGCGGGCACACCGAGATCCTGCGCGTGGGCCGGATCAGCTCCGAGGTCGAGCTGCTGGGCTCGACCATCGACGACGCGGCCGGCGAGGCGTACGACAAGGTCGCCCGGCTCATCGGGGCGGGCTACCCCGGGGGCCCCGTGATCGACCGGCTCGCCGCCCAGGGCGACCCGACGGCCTTCCGCTTCCCGCGCGGGCTCACCGCGGGCAAGTTCGTCGGCAGCGCCGAGGAGCCCGGCCCGCACCGGCACGACTGGTCCTTCTCCGGGCTGAAGACCGCCGTCTCCCGCGCCGTGGAGCAGTTCGAGGCCCGCGGCCTCGAGGTGCCGCGCGCGGACATCGCCGCCTCCTTCCAGGAGGCCGTCGCGGACGTGATCACCGCCAAGGCCGTCCGCGCCTGCCGCGAGCACGGGCTCACCCACCTGATGCTCGGCGGCGGCGTCGCGGCGAACTCGCGCCTGCGCGCCCTGCTCGCCGACCGGTGCCGCTCCGCGGGCATCGAGCTGACCGTCCCGCCCGTGGACCTGTGCACCGACAACGGGGCGATGGTCGCCGCGCTCGGCGCACGCCTGGTGCGCGACGGCGTCGCCCCCTCCGACGCGTGGTTCGGCGCGGACCCGGGGCAGCCGGTCGAGGTCGTCAGCGTCTGAGCGCGCCCGGCCCCTTGCCGCCACGCCCGCACGTTTCGTACACAGGGCCCATGACCGGCCATGAGCACCCCCGCCCCGAGTCCACCTCCGCCGCCGTGGACGAGCAGATGCTGGAGGACTTCCTCAATCAGCACCTGCTCGGCTCCCGCTCCGGTGTGAAGGCGTTCCGCGCCGCCGAGCAGACCTGGGCCGGCACCCCGCAGGAGGCCGCGCTGCGCCGCCTCGGCGACGCCGTCCAGGACGACCAGGACCGCCTCGAGGCGCTCATCGGCGAACTGGGCCTCCGCACCCCCCTGGTGGACCGGGCCGCCGGCGCGGCGGCCGAGGTCGGTGGACGCCTCAACCCCGTGAACGCGCTGCGCACGCGCGGCTCCGGCTGGACGCAGATCGAACTGGACCTGCTGCAGGGCATGCTCCAGGCCAAGTCCGCGATGTGGCACGTCCTCGAACAGCTCGCGTCGCACCTGCCGGCGGTCGACGCCGCCGAGATGCACGCTCTGCGTCAGAGGGCCGCCGACCAGCAGCGCGAGGTCCAGCGCATCACCTCCGCCACTCTCGAGGGACGGTTCCTGCACGGCTGAGGCCCGGGCTACTCCTCGCCCGTCTGATGCTCCCCGGACCGACCGCCGTGCACCTCGGCAGGCAGCTCGTCCACCGGGGCGACGACGACGTCCTGCAGCTTCCAGTCCAGGGCGGTGATCGCGTCCCGCAGCGCGCAGCAGCGGGCCACCGTCACGTCCGCCCCCTCGTGCGGCACCACGAACATCTCCACGTGGAACACGTGGCCCTCATCCCGGACGCGGGCGCCCGCGTGGCGCACCCACGGCTCCGCCCAGGCGACCCGCTCGGCACGGTCGATGAGCGGGTGCGGTCGGGCGCCGTCGATCGTGGCGGCGCGGCGGTCTGCCAGGTTCGTGACGGCCTCCTTCAGGTTCTTCCAGCCGTCCAGCACGATGCTCACGCCCACGAAGATCGCCGCAGCGGAGTCCGCCCACCACCAGCCCAGGCCGATGCCGGCCACGCCGACGATGGTCGCCACGCCCGTCTGCCAGTCCGCCTTGTTCATGTCCGCGTCCGCGTACAGCACGCGGTCGTGGAGCTGCTCGGCCAGCTTGAGCTTCTTGTGGCCGAGGATCATGGGCCCGGGCACGGACAGGGCCATCACGGCCATCATGAACCAGCCCTGCCACACGGTGTGCCCGAACAGGTCGAACGTGCCGATGGGCGGGTGCTCCGCCGTCACCAGGCCCAGCACGGAGTCGCCGACGAGGACCACGCCCATCACGGACAGGGCGACGGCGGCCACGAGGTGCCCCACCCCGACGGACCGGTGAGAGCCGTAGGGCCGGGCCCGCGTCGGGGCCATGCGGGCCACGCGCAGGGCGACGAGGAACGCGATCGGCGGGATCAGGGAGAGCAGGTCCTCGATCCACGCGGCACGCATGGCCTGCGAGGAGCCCATCACGACCGCCACGAGGACGATCGTGACCACCAGCACCCCCAGCGTCGCCCATTCGAGCCGCTTGGCCTGCTGGACCACGCGCTCGATCTCCGGGGGCAGCTCCGTGGCGCCGAACCGGCGCCCGCTCGGCCCCCTCTCGCGGGTGTCCTGCCGCGTCATCGGGCAGCCTCCGCTGCGCGCTGGTCGAAGTACGCCTCGAGGGCCGTGAGCATCTGATTCTCACCCAGGGGCACGGCCATCACGAGCTTCACCGGCTCGCCGTCCGGACCCTGCGCCTCGGCGTAGTCGCGGGTGATGCTCGCGTGCGACGTCCACGGGGACGCCGAGGTCAGGCCGCCGGCCACCAGGTCCACGTCGCCCTTCTCCAGTGCGGTCATGAGCGCCTCCTCCCCGGCCACGGTCCACTCGACGCGTGCGTCGTGCGCCGCGGCGAAGCCGCGGATCAGGTCGGGCTCGGGGCCGACGGGCTCGGCGCCCGAGGCGTCCACGTGGGGCGGGTGGTGCACGACGCCGGCGCGCAGCACCCCGCCCGTGACGCGGTCCAGGGTGCCGTCCGGGTCGGCGGGATAGCCGGAGGAGGTGCAGGCGGTGAACCCGAGGGCGGCGCCCCCGAGCAGGCCCGTCAGGGCGGCCCGGCGGGTGATGGTCATCGTCCTCATTCCGTGGGCGAGTGCGAGCGGTGCCCGGCGTTGCCGAGGCCTTCGGCGCCGTCGAGATGGTCGAGCACGAGGCGGACCGCCTCCCGGGCGTCGGTGGTCTCGGACCAGCCGGTCGCGGCGCGCAGGGCCGTGGTGTCCATGATGGGCACCGCCGCCGCCATGTCCACCCACCCCGGGTCGGTGGGCTGCAGCCGTGCCCGGTAGGTCAGCGCCGCGGCCGCTCGGAACAGGCCCACGGGCAGCTCCAGGATGCGGCGCGCCCCGAGGACGGTGCCCAGGGTGTGCGCGTCCAGCACGGGTTCGGCGGCCACATTGAAGGCCCCGCCCGCCCGATGGGCGATCACGCGCCAGTACGCGTCCGCCACGTCCTGGGCCGTGAGCGCCTGGAATCGCAGGCCCCGCGGGAACGGCAGCACCGGAGTGCGCAGGCGCGCGACCAGCCGGGCGGGGACGAGGTCGCCCAGGAAGTAGTCCTTGATCTCGGGCCCGGCGGCGGACTGGAAGATCAGCCCGGGGCGCAGCCGGGTCACGAGCAGCTCGGGGTGCTCGGCCTGCACGCCGTCGAGGATCGACTCGACCTCGGCCTTCTGCGCGGCGTAGTGCGAGGTGGGGACCCCGGTGGTGGGGTGGGACTCGGCCACGGCGCGGCCCTTCGGCCCGGGCCCGTACGCGCCCACCGAGGACGCGTAGACCAGGTGGGGCACGCCCGCCTCGGCCACGGCCCGGAACACCCGCTCGTTGCCGGCCACGTTGACGGCGCGCAGGTGGTCGCGGTCGCGGTTGGGGCGGATCACCCACACCAGGTCGACGACGGCGTCCGCGCCGGCGACGATGTCCTGCAGCCGCCCCGCCGCCGTGGGCTCCGCGACGTCCAGGCGGTGCCACTCGACGCCGTCGTAGGGCGCTCCGGCCCGATCCGGGCCGCGACGGCTCACGCCCACGATCGAGCTCACCTCGTCCGCGGCCTGGAGGCGGTGCAGGACAGCGGTGCCGACGTTGCCCGTCGCGCCCAGGACGACGATCCTCACGGCTTCAGGACCACCTTGACGCAGCCGTCCTCCTTCTTCTGGAACGTCTCGTAGAGGGCGGGCGCGTCCTCGAGCGGGGCGGTGTGCGTGGTCAGGTCGAGCACGCCGAGGGGGTCGGACGGGTCGTCGAGCAGGGGCAGCAGGTCGTCCACCCAGCGGCGGACGTTGCACTGGCCCATCGTCAGGGTGACCTGCTTGTCGAACAGGGTGAGCATCGGCATCGGGTCCTTCATGCCGCCGTAGACCCCGGAGAGCGACACCGTGCCGCCGCGCCGGACCGCGTCGATCGCGGTGTGGAGGGCGCTCAGGCGGTCGACGCCGGCGGTCTTCATGGCCGCCCGGCCGAGCGCGTCGGGCAGCAGGCCCACGGCGGTGTGGGCCGCATGCCCCGCCGGGGAGGCGTGCGCCTCCATGCCGACCGCGTCCACGACCCCGTCGGGGCCGCGGCCGCCGGTGCGCTCGCGGAGCACCTCGGCCTCGCCGCCGTCGGCGTCCAGGACCTCGATGCCGTGCCGGGCCGCCATCGCGCGGCGCTCGGGGACCGGGTCGACACCGATCACCCGGTACCCCAGGTGCACGCCGATGCGCGCCGCCAGCTGGCCGATGGGGCCGAGGCCGAGCACCGCGAGCGTGCCGCCGTCGGGGACGTTCGCGTACTGGACCCCCTGCCAGGCGGTGGGGACGACGTCCGAGAGGAACAGCCACTGCTCATCCGGGCCGGTGTGCGGCACCTTCACGGGGCCGTAGTCCGCGTGGGGCACGCGCAGCAGCTCGGCCTGCCCGCCGGGGACGGAGCCGTAGAGCCGGGAGTAGCCGAAGAGTGCGGCGCCGGAGCCCTGCTCCCGCACCTGGGTGGTCTCGCACTGGGACTGCAGCCCGCGCTGACACATCCAGCACCGGCCGCAGGAGATGGTGAAGGGCACGACCACCCGGTCACCGGGCCGGATGTGGGTGACCTCGGACCCGACCTCGCGGACGATGCCCATCGGCTCGTGGCCGATCACGTCCCCCGCGTCCATGAACGGCCCCAGGACCTCGTACAGATGCAGGTCCGACCCGCAGATGCCGGTCGAAGTGACCTCGATGATCGCGTCCGTCGGCTCCTGGATCCGCGGATCCGGGACGTCCTCGACGGCGACGTTGCGCTTTCCCTGCCATGTGAGTGCTCGCATGGTGCGACCGTAGCCGCGCCGGGCGGGGCGGCGGAAGCCTGCAGGGGCGGCGGGGCCGCCACCTCGCCGGGGGAACGGCCGCTCAGCCGGTGCGGCCGTCCAGCGACGCGCGGGTGCGGGCGGCGGCGTCCAGCACGACCGCGCGCAGCGGGGCCACCGAGTCTCCTGCGTCCTGGCCCTCGGCCGGCGGCGCGGCGGCCGCCTCCTTCTCAATCCGGCGCTGCCGGGCCGCGGCGCCGCCGTCGTCGATCATCGCCTGGACGCCGGCGAGCTCCGCCGCGCAGCCCAGCCGCTCGGCGACCGGGGTCAGTCGCTCGATCTCCGCCGGCAGGTGCTCCGCCAGCGGGACCTGGGTGCCCCGGGCGTCCACGATCACGGTGGCGTCCATGCCGTACCGGGCGGCGCGCCACTTGTTCTCCTGCACGTGCCACGGCGGCAGGACCTCGACCGTCTCACCGCGCTCCAGGCTCGCGGACAGGTCATCCACGAGGCACTGCGTGTAGGCGGTCACGGCGGCGATCTCCTCGAGCGTGGCCAGGCCGTCGCACGCGCGCATCTCCACCGTGCCCAGGCGGGGCACGGCCCGCACGTCCCAGCGGCACTCGGTGACGTCCGCGATCATGCCCACCTGCTCCATCTGGGCCACGCAGCGTTCGAAGTCCTCCCACTCCTGGAACTGGAACGGCAGGCCGGCCGTGGGCAGCTGCTGGAACAGGAGGGTGCGCTGGGACTGGTAGCCCGTGTCCGTGCCCGCCCAGAAGGGGGAGGAGGCCGAGAGTGCGAGCAGGTGCGGCACGCGGTTGACCAGGCCGTTCACCACCGGCATGGCCTTGGAGACGTCGTCCAGGCCCACGTGCACGTGCACGCCGAAGATCAGCAGCTGCCGACCCCAGTACTGGGTGAGATCCAGCATGCGGTCGTAGCGCTCACTGGGTGTCGAGGGCTGCGCGATCGCGTCCGCGAACGGGTGCGTGCCCTGGCAGAACAGGGAGATGCCCCGCGCCGCCGCGGCGTCGGCCACGCGCGCGGCGATCCGGCCGAGGTCCGCCGTCGCGGCGTCGACGCGCTCGTGCACGCCCGTGACGAGCTCCACCGTGTTCTGCAGGAGCTCGCTGGTCATGTGCGGGTTCACGTCGTCGTCGGCCAGGCCCTCGGCCACATGCAGGGCGCGCAGCAGGTCCGGGGCCTCGGAGCGCAGCTCGCCGGACACGGCGTCCACGAGCGCGAGCTCCCACTCGATTCCGAGAGTGGACTGCGCGGAGTCGGCGAAGGGCAGAGTCATGCCGCCCATCCTAGAAGCCCGTGATGGGCCTGCGCCTGGTGTCCACGCTTCGGACCTAGGGTGGGGCGCATGGCCCGTCCCCGCCCCGCCTCCCGCCCGCCGCGCCCCACGGCCGCCGCCTCGGAGGCGGACGCCACCGCCCTGGCCCCCGTCCTCGAGCCGGAGGGCCGCGCGCTGCTCGACTCCCTCGCCGGGTACCGCGAGGCCGACGCGCTCGCGGTCTCCTCCCGCCTGCGTGCGGCCGGGCATCCTCCCGAGCGCGTGGCCGCCGCGCTGACCCAGGCCGCGCTGCGGTCCCGAGCGGAGGCCCGCCTCGGGCCGGAGGCGCGCCGGATGCTGTTCACCCGCGACGGCCTGGAGCAGGCCACCCGCCCGCTGGTCGCGGGCCTGCACGCGGACCGGCTGGCGGCCGCGGGGGCCCGGCGCGTCGCCGACCTGGGCTGCGGTCTCGGCCTGGACGCGCGCGCCTTCGCCGACCGGGGCCTGGACGTCGTGGCGGTGGAGCGGGACGCCGTCGTCGCCGCGGCCGCCGAGGTGAACCTCGCCGGCCACCGCGGTGCGCGTGTGGTGCACGGCGACGCCGTGGCCTGGGCCCGCGCCCACGTGCCCGCCCAGGCGGACGCGGTGTGGCTGGACCCCGCCCGCCGTCAGGTCGGCGGGGGCGGGTCCGCGCGCGTGTTCGACCCCGAGGCGTTCTCCCCGCCCCTGAGCGTCGTGACGGACATCGCCGCGACGGGCGTCCCCGTGGGTGTCAAGCTCGGCCCGGGGCTCCCGCACGAGGCCGTGCCGGCGGGCGCCGAGGCCGAGTGGGTGAGCGTCGACGGCGACGTCGTGGAGGCCGCCCTATGGTTCAACGCGGCGGCCCGCCCCGGGGTGCGGCGGGCGGCGCGCGTCATGACCGTCCATGGCGGGAAGACGACGACGGCGCAGCTCGTCTCCGGCGCGGACTTCGGCGACTCGCCCGAGGTCGAGGCCGTGGGGGAGGAGGGCATGGCAGGGCTCGTCGGCGCGGTCCTGCACGAGCCGGACGGCGCGGTCATCCGGGCCGGACTCGTGACGGACCTGGCCGCGTCCTGGCCCGTGCCGACGCGGCAGCTGGACCCCCACCTGGCCTACCTCGTCGCGCCCGAGCCCGTGCACGACGGCCTGGCCCGCGCCCATCGGATCGAGGCGGTGCACGGTTTCCACCTGGCCTCCCTGCGGCGCTGGGCGAAGGAGACCGGGGTGGGCCGGCTGGACGTGAAGAAGCGGGGCATCCGCGAGACGCCCGAGGAGGTGCGTCGCGCCGTCCTCGGCGGGGCGAAGCCGGGCCGGCGTGGCGGGGCCGGACGGCACGCCACCCTCGTGCTGGCGCGCGTGGGTCGGTCGCGGTTCGCCCTCGAGGTCACGCCGTTGGACTGACGGGGCTCGAGGCCACGGGCTCCGGGCGGCGGGAGCCGTCGAACCCCCGTTGGGGGATTACGGCACCCTCGTGTACGGTATTCGACTGAGGAAAGGCTCACCTCCACGGGAGCGCGCCCACCACCCCGACTGCTCATCCCGGGGCAGCCCCGCCGCCCAGAAGGAGAACCATGCCGCGTTCCGCCCGCGCCCCCCGCCTCGCCCGTCTCGCCCTGACCTCGGTGGCGGCCCTCGCCCTCGTCGGCTGCTCCGCCGGCGGCGCGGCCACGGGCTCGTCCTCCGCGAGCGCCTCCGGCGAGTCCTCGGCCTCCGCGAGCGCCGCCGGCGGCTCCTCGGCCGCCTCGGGCGGCATCGCGGCCGGGGTCACCGTCACCGACATGTCCGGCGCCGAGGTCACCCTGCCGGAGGAGGTCGACTCCGTCATCGCCACGGACAACCGCACCTTCCGCACGCTGGACGACTGGGGCGTCGAGCTGTCGGCCGCGCCGAAGCAGATCATGTACAAGGGCGAGGGCGGGCCCTCCTACCTCCAGGACGACTCGGTCGCCGACATCGGCAACCACCGGGAGCCGGACATGGAGCTGTTCGTCACCGCCGAGCCGGACGTCGTGTTCAACGGCCAGCGGTTCAACGAGCGCAAGGCCGAGATCGACGAGCTGACCGGCGACGCCGCCGTCGTGGACACGGACTTCGACGTCACGCAGACCCCCATGGACGAGGGCCTGAAGGAGCTGACCACCCTGCTGGGCGAGGCCACCGGCCACGAGGCCGATGCCGAGAAGCTCATCGCCGACTTCGACGCCGCCACCCAGCGCGCCAAGGACGCCTACGACCCCGAGCAGACCGTCATGGGCCTCATCGCCTCGGGCGGAGAGCTGTCGTACGTCGCGCCCAGCACCGGTCGCGCCATCGGCCCGTTCTTCGACATGCTGGAGCTGACCCCGGCCCTCGAGCAGTCGGGCACCGACAACCACCAGGGCGACGACATCTCCGTCGAGGCCATCGCGAAGTCGAACCCGGACTGGCTGATCGTCATGGACCGCGACGCCGCCATCGGCGAGGAGAACGCCACCGCCGCCGAGCTGATCGAGCGCTCCGAGGCCCTCCAGGACGTGACCGCGGTGAAGGAGGGCAACATCGTCTACCTGCCCGCCGACTTCTACGTCGCCGAGGACATCCAGAACCACACCACCGTCATGGAGGACCTCGCGAAGGCCTTCGAAGGCGCGCAGTGATCCTCGACGTGCGTCACCACGTCGCCGACGCCCCGCCCCGGCTCGAGGAGCCGGGGCGGGGCGACCGCGTGTGCTGGGTCCCGCCCGCCGTCCTGCGGCCCGAGCGCACCCGCTGGCAGCGCACCTGGCCGCTGCTGGTCGGCGTCGTGGTGACCGCGGCCCTCATCGTGGTCTCGCTGTTCGTGGGCGTGTACGACGTCGGCGCGGAGGGCGGACGCGAGATGTTCGCCATCACGCGCGTGCCGCGCACGGTCGCCCTCGTGCTGGCCGGCGCCTCGATGGCGATGTGCGGGCTGATCATGCAGCTCATGACGCAGAACCGCTTCGTGGAGCCCAGCACCACGGGCACCACCGAGTGGGCCGGTCTCGGCTTATTGGTGACCATGGTGCTCGTGCCGGGGGCGGGCCTGGTGACCCGGATGGCCGGGGCCATCCTCTTCGCCTTCGTCGGCACCCTCGTGTTCTTCCTCTTCCTGCGGCGTGTGCGCCTGCAGTCCTCCCTCATCGTGCCGATCGTGGGCATCATGCTCGGCGCCGTCGTGGGCGCCGCCTCGACGTTCCTCGCCCTCCAGACGGACATGCTGCAGCAGGTGGGCGCGTGGTTCGCCGGCTCGTTCACCTCCGTGGTCCGCGGCCGGTATGAGCTGCTCTTCCTCGTGCTGATCGTGTGCGTGGCGGTCTTCGTCATCGCGGACCGCTTCACCGTGGCCGGCCTCGGCAAGGACGTCGCCACGAACGTCGGCCTCAACTACGACGCCGTGATCCTCACCGGCGTGGCCATGGTGGCCGTGGCCACCGGCGTGGTCACCGTGGTGATCGGGGCCCTCCCGTTCCTGGGGCTCGTGGTCCCCAACCTCGTGTCCATGGTCCGTGGCGACAACCTGCGCATGAATCTGCCCTGGGTGGTCATGGTCGGCGTGTGGATCGTGATCGTCTGCGACCTGATCGGGCGCACCGTGATCGCCCCGTTCGAGGTGCCCATCTCGCTGATCCTGGGCCTCGTGGGCGCGATCGTGTTCCTCGCCCTGCTGCTGAGGCAGGCCAAGCATGGCTGAGCCGCTCGCGACCGCCCCGGGTCGCCTCCCCGCCCCGCTCGGCGGCGCCACCGCCGCCGGGCCCGTCGACGCCGACGCCCCGCGCCGGTCCGGCGCGTTCGTCACCGCCGCCGAGCGCCGGAGGTATGCGGTCGTCGTCGCGGTGCTGGCCGCCGTCGCCGTGCTCTCCACCGCCGGGGTCCTGCTCTGGGGCAACGAGGCCGAACCCGGCTCACGCGCGTTCTGGATGATCGCGCGGATGCGCGTGGAGTCCCTGGGCGTGATCGGGATCGTGGCGCTGTGCCACTCCTTCGCGACCGTCAGCTTCCACACGGTGACGGGCAACCGCATCATCACGCCCTCGATCATGGGGTTCGAGGCGCTCTACACCGCCGTGTCGACCGCCGCCGTGTACGTGCTGGGGGCCGCCGGCGTCGCGGTGCTGACCGGGGTGGGGCCGTTCCTCGCCCAGGCCGCGCTCATGGTGGCGCTGGCGACGGCCCTGTACTCGTGGCTGCTGTCCCGGCCCTATGGCAGCGTCCATCTGATGCTGCTCGTGGGCGTGGTGCTGGGCGGCGGGCTGGCCGCGCTGAGCACGTTCATGCAGCGACTGCTGGACCCGAACTCGTTCGACCTGCTGAGCGCGCGGCTCTTCGGCAACATCTCCAACGCCCGGACCGAGTACGTGGCGATCGCCGCGCCCATCGCCGTCGTCGTGTGCGCGCTGCTGTGGCTGCGCTCCCGCCGCCTGAACACCTTGGCGCTCGGCGCCGACGCCGCGACCAACCTGGGCCTGCACCACCGGCGCGAGCTCATGGTGACGCTGCTGCTGGTCTCCGTGCTGATGGCCATGACCACCGCGCTCGTGGGCCCGATGACGTTCCTCGGCTTCCTCGTGGCGACGCTGGCGTACAGCCTCGTCGACACCCACGACCACCGGTTCATCCTCCCGGTGGCGGCGCTGGCCGGGTACGCGGTGCTCACGAGCGCCTACTTCGTGCTGCGGCACGTGTTCTACGCGGGAGGTGCGGTCACGGTGGTCATCGAGCTGATCGGCGGCATCACCTTCCTGATCGTCGTGATGAGAAAGGGACGTCTGTGATCGAGCTGCGCGGCGTGGTGAAGCGCCACAGCGACGAGGTGTGCATCGGACCCGTGGACCTGGACATCCAGGCCGGGGGAGTGACCGCGCTCGTGGGGCCCAACGGGGCGGGCAAGTCCACGCTGCTGACGATGATCGGCCGGCTGCAGGACGCCGACGCCGGGACGATCGCCGTGGGTGGGCACGACATCACCACGATGCCGTCCCGGAGGATCGCGCAGACCCTGTCCATCCTGCGGCAGGAGAACCACTTCGTGACGCGGCTGACCGTGCGACAGCTCGTGGGGTTCGGGCGCTACCCGTACACGCGCGGGCGGCTGACCCTGGAGGACGAGCGGCACGTGTCCGACGCGATCGACTTCCTCAACCTCGGCCCGTTCGAGAACCGGTACCTCGACCAGCTCTCGGGCGGCCAGCGGCAGCGGGCGTACGTGGCGATGGTGCTGGCGCAGAACACCGAGTACGTGCTGCTGGACGAGCCGCTGAACAACCTGGACATGCAGCACTCGGTGCAGATGATGCAGCAGCTGCGCCGGGCCGCCGACGAGCTGGGCCGGACCGTGGTGATCGTGCTGCACGACATCAACTTCGCCGCCCACTACGCCGACCGGATCGTGGCCATGGGCGACGGCCAGGTGGTGGAGACCGGCACCCCGGCCGAGATCCTGCGCCCTGAGGTGCTGGAGCGGATCTTCAAGACCCCCTGCAGCGTGGTGGACGGACCGCACGGGCCGCTCGCCGTGTACTACTGAGGCGGGCGACGGTGAGGCCGGCCCGGGTCGGTCCGGGCGGGGGTCGGGTGCCCGGCCGACGCGAGCGTTCCGTGGGCAGAACCCGCCGGGTCTCGCCTTCCGGGGGCAGAACCCGCGTGTTTCCAGGTTCCGTGGGCAGAAGCACCCTCGCTTCTGCCCACGGAACCCCTGCGCATGGACGGCAGGGCCATACGCGACGACGACGTCAGGCATCCCAGCCGTTCGAGACCTGTGCTCGTCGTCTGAGGACGGCCTCGATCACCCGCGCATATCCCTCGCCGACGTCCCGGCCCGTGACGTGCAGGGTCATCTGCCCACGCTCCGCGTAGTACTGGTCTCGTCGGGCGTCCCGGGCGTGTTGCTCGGCACTCCGGTGCACCTCGCCGTCGTACTGGAGGACGAGCCGGCAGTCCTCGAACCACAGATCGGCCTCGGGGGCGTTCCGCCGCCCGGGGTCGAACACGTGCTGCAGCGTCGGCTCGCCCAGCCCCGCCTCGACGAGCGCCAGCCTCAGCCGGGTCTCCTGCGGCGAGTCGGCACCCACCCGTACGCGCTCGAGCGCCGCCGTCGCCCGCGGTCTTCCGACGAACCGCCCGAGCGGCCGCATCGCCTCGTGCAGCGCGGTGACCGTGGTGATGGGAGGCCGCCGGCCGCGCGGGGACCAGGGGTGACGGACCAGGTGGTCACCCGCCGACACGAGGGATGCCTCGTCCCAGGGGTGGCCGATCGAGCACAGATCGAGCCAGGTCCGTTCCGGCGTCGTCACCCGTAGCCCGAGCACGGAGGTGACGTGGCCGGCGGGCAGGGGTCTGCGGTGCTCCATAACGCCGGGGATCCGCGCCCGTGCGGTGCCGCGGTGCAACGTGATCTCGACGGCGGCGCGTCGCGTGGCCCCGCCCGGGGGAAGCGGGAGGCCGTGGAGGTGCGCCGCCGTCTCGTGGGAGAGAACGGCGTCGGGACGGGACCGCAGGAGGGCGGTCAGCAGGTCGAGGCCGACCCCGTGGTGCGGCGGCGGGAGCCCGGCCGACTCCCAGGTGCGCAGCGGCATGTCACGGCGACGGTGGATGCCGCGGGCGAGGCGGAGGACGTCGGACCGCCGCACCCGGCTGGGCGGCAGACCGCGTTCGAGCACGTCGCGGGTGGTGAAGACGGGGACGAGGGGGAGATCGGGGGCGAAGGACATGGGTCGACCCTGACGCGGTCGGTCCGACGGCGGCCGGGCGGGCCGCGTGTCTGTGCACAACGGCGCGGGGTGGGCCGGCTGTGCAGGACTCGGCGACGGCCGGTTGTCCCGTCGGGACGACGTCGTCATGGCTCGGTGGGCAGAACTGCGAGGAGTTCCGCCCACGCAACATCCGTGGGCAGAAGAGAGGGCGCTTCTGCCCACGGAGATCGAAAACCTGCGGATGCTGCCCACGCGGTGGGCGGGGGTGCGGTTTCTGCCCACGGAGGGTGGCGGGGGTGCGGTTTCTGCCCACGGAGGGTGGCGGGGGGGCAGGGTGGGGAGTGGGGGAGGGACAGGATCCCGGCCGCAGTCGTGACCACTCCGTGTGCTCCTGGGCCCGGAACCCGCCCCGCCCGCCGCCCCACCGCATCGTGCCACCGACCTCCGCCCTCGGCGGACGGCGGGGACACGGCTGGCACTCATGTTGAAGGAGTGCCAAAACCCGGAGTAGAATCGGGGCTGGCACCCGGGGGTACCTGGTGCCAATGCCCGAGGTGGACCGTCCGGCACCGCGACGACGGAGGGTCTGACGCCCGTGGCGCACCCGCAGACCACAGCATCAGCGGACCGGCGAGCCCGCCGGAGCCGCACGTCGACGAAGAAGGAGTGTGCAGCATGTCTGTCTCCATCAAGCCCCTCGAGGATCGCATCGTTGTCCGCCCCCTGGAGGCCGAGCAGACCACCGCGTCGGGCCTCGTGATCCCGGACACCGCCAAGGAGAAGCCGCAGGAGGGCCAGGTCGTGGCCGTGGGCCCGGGCCGGGTCGCCGAGAACGGCAACCGCGTGCCGGTCGACGTCGCCGAGGGTGACGTGGTGCTGTACTCCAAGTACGGCGGCACCGAGGTCAAGGTCGGCGGCGAGGAGTACCTGGTGCTCTCCGCCCGCGACGTGCTGGCCGTCGTCACCAAGTGACCCCGCCGCGACGGGCCCGGTGAGCGGCGCGCACCGCACCGGTGCGCGCGCCCCGGGCCCCTCGCGTCCCCGCACCCCCTGACTCCCTGAACGAAAGGAGCGTCCGTCATGGCCAAGCAGCTGGCTTTCAACGACGACGCACGCCGCGCCCTCCAGGCCGGCATCGACAAGCTCGCCGACACCGTCAAGGTCACCCTCGGCCCCAAGGGCCGCAATGTGGTGCTCGACAAGGCGTGGGGCGCACCCACCATCACCAACGACGGCGTCACGATCGCCCGTGAGGTGGAGCTGGAGGACCCGTACGAGAACATGGGCGCCCAGCTCGCCAAGGAGGTCGCCACCAAGACCAACGACATCGCAGGCGACGGCACCACCACCGCCACCGTCCTGGCCCAGGCGCTCGTGAACGAGGGCATGCGCCAGGTCGCCGCCGGCGCCGCGCCGGGCGAGGTCAAGAGGGGCATCGAGGTGGCCGTGGCCGCCGTCGAGCAGCGCCTGCAGGAGAACGCCCGCCCGGTCGAGGGCAAGGAGGTGGCCCACGTGGCCGCCATCTCGGCCCAGAACGACGAGGTCGGCGAGCTGCTGGCCCGCGCGTTCGAAACGGTCGGCACCGACGGCGTCATCACCATCGAGGAGTCCTCCACGACCTCCACCGAGCTGGACGTCACCGAGGGCATGCAGTTCGACAAGGGCTTCCTGTCCCCGTACATGGTCACCGACGCCGAGCGTCAGGAGGCCGTGCTCGAGGACGCCTACGTCCTGATCAACTCGGGCAAGATCTCCAACGTGCAGGAGCTGCTGCCCCTGCTGGAGAAGGTCGTGCAGGCCAACAAGCCGCTGTTCGTGATCGCCGAGGACATCGAGGGCGAGGCCCTGTCCACCCTCGTGGTCAACAAGATCCGCGGCACCCTGAACGTCGTGGCCGTCAAGGCTCCGGGCTTCGGCGACCGCCGCAAGGCCATGATGCAGGACATCGCGATCCTCACCGGCGCCCAGGTCGTCTCCCCGGACCTCGGCATGAAGCTCGAGCAGGCCGACCTGGACGTGCTCGGCTCCGCCCGCCGCATCACCGTCACCAAGGACGAGACCACCATCGTCGACGGCGGCGGTGCGCCCGAGGACGTCGAGGCCCGGATCGCCCAGATCAAGGCCGAGGCCGCCGCGACCGACTCCGACTGGGACCGCGAGAAGCTCCAGGAGCGTCTCGCCAAGCTCTCCGGCGGCATCGGCGTGATCCGCGTGGGCGCCGCCACCGAGGTGGAGCTCAAGGAGCGCAAGCACCGCATCGAGGACGCCGTGTCCTCGACCCGCGCCGCCCTCGAGGAGGGCATCGTGGCCGGCGGCGGCACCGCGCTCATCAACGCGCTGACCGCGCTCGACACCGACGCCGACGTCCAGGCCCTGACCGGCGACGCCGCCGTGGGCGTGGACATCGTCCGCAAGGCCCTGAAGCAGCCGCTGCGCTGGATCGCCCAGAACGCGGGCGAGGACGGCTACGTGGTGGTCTCCAAGGTCGCCGAGCTGGAGCCGAACCACGGCTTCAACGCGAAGACCGGCGTCTACGGCGACCTGATCGCCGACGGCGTGATCGACCCGGTCAAGGTGACCCGCTCCGCGCTGGCCAACGCCGCCTCCATCGCGGCCCTCGTGCTGACCACCGAGACCCTCGTGGCGGACAAGCCCGCCGAGGAGGACGAGGCCGACCACCAGCACTGAGCCGGCCCCGGCCCGTCCGAGCCGAGACCGCTCCCCTCGACGACGCCGCCCCCGCACCTTCCGGCCGGAAGGTGCGGGGGCGGCCTCGTCACCGGGGCGGGGAGGGGCGGCTCATCCGCGCCGGTCGGCCTCCTCGAGGTACTCGCCCGTGGCGTAGTCGTAGTCCACGGGATTGCCGTCCTCGTCGGTGCGCCGGTACCAGTCCGTGACCTCGGCCGCGGTAGAGTCGAACTCCGCGCCCACGGCGTACTGGCTGCCGGTGGGGACGGGCTCCACGGCCAGGGTGAAGTCGTCGCCGTGGTCCTCGATGCCGTGCCGCACCGCCTTCTGCAGGGCCGCCCGTTCGTACTGCTCCCGGAGGGCCTGCGGATCGTGGCGCAGCTCCCGGTAGAGGGCCACCGCCATGAGGACGATCACCACGGAGAACGGCAGGGCCGTGACGGTGATGAGGTTCTGCAGGCCCGTCAGCGCCGTGTCGCCGCCGGTCAGGAGCATGACGACGGCGATGCCCGCCATGCACAGCGCCCAGAACGCGGTGACCAGGCGGTTCGGCCGGGGCGCGCCCCGCTGCGACAGCTGCGAGTTCACGAGGGAGGCGGAGTCCGCCGTCGTGATGAAGAAGATGGCGAGCATGACCATCACGAGCGGCGCGATGAGCCGCGCGCCCGGGAACTGGTCCAGGACGGTCCAGAAGATCTCCGCGGGCGCCGGCATCGAGGCCGCCGTGCCGTCGGGGGCGATGGCCCCGCGCTCGCGCTGCAGCCAGATGGTGGTCCCGCCGATGACGGTGAACGCCGCGATGATCACGGACGCCGGGATGAACAGCGCGCCCAGGACGAACTGGCGGATGGTGCGGCCGCGGGAGATCTTCGCGACGAACACGCCCACGAAGGGCGCCCAGCTGACCCACCAGGCCCAGTAGAACGTGGTCCAGGAGGAGAGGAAGGTCTGCATCGCCGGCCCCTCGGCCATGCTGGCGCCGAGCATGTCCGGCATCTCGCCGACGTAGTCCATGAGGACGCCGGGGATCACGTTGAGGATGAACGCGGTGGGCCCCACCACGAAGAAGAAGACGGCGAGGGCCAGGGCCAGCACCATGTTGACGTTGGAGAGCCAGCGGATCCCGCGGGCCACCCCGGAGACCGCGGAGGCGATCGTCCCGATGGTCAGCAGCACGATGATGCCCATGGCCAGCAGGTTGCCCCCGGGGACCAGCCGGTCACGATCTCCACCCCGCGGCCGATCTGCAGCGCCCCGATGCCCAGGGACGCCGCGGTGCCGAAGAGGGTGGCGATGATGGCGAGGGAGTCGATCAGGCGGGCGCCGAACGAGTCGGTGCGGTCGCCGCGTCCGAACAGCGGCATGAGGATGGAGCTCATGAGCGGCACACGTCCGCGGCGGTAGGACACGTACGCCACCGCGAGGCCCACCACGGCGTAGATCACCCACGCGTTGACGCCCCAGTGCAGCGCGGCCTGGGCCATGGCCCCGGTGACGGCCGCGTAGCTCGCGGGCTTCTCGCCGTCCAGGCCCAGGGTGATGTCCCCGTAGCGGGAGAAGGCCAGGGCCAGGAGGAACACGACCAGGCCGATCGCCAGCAGCGAGAATATCCAGCCCAGGTTCGTCATGACCCAGGACAGGGCCGCGCTGGAGACGGCCAGGACGTCGTCGGGTCGGGTGACGCCCCAGGCCACGAATCCCAGCACCAGGGCGCCGACGACGAGGAGGACGACCTTGTCCACGCGGTAGCGGACCTGCTGGTCCTCGATCGAGACGCCCGGCACGAGGGCCGGGTGGATGCCGTGCTGGTAGGTGACCTCGTGCACGAACCGGCGCAGCCGGGTGCGGGTCCGCGAAGCCGGGGCGGGGATCGCGGGGCCGGAGCGGTCCGGGGACAGGTCGGAGGCCTGCTGCAGTGGGGTGCCCACCCGTTCAGGGTAGGCCCGCGCGTCCGGGTCCCGGTCGGCTGAGGCCCCGGGCGGGGGCGTCATGCGAGCGACGTGACCTCCCTCATGCGGCCGGCCAGGCAGGCGAGGGTTCATCAGTGGAGAGATTGAGGCTTCGCCCCCTACGATCCTCCTAGAGGGCGCTCAATGGAAGGTGCTGGCACCCGTCGGCCTGCACGGTGCCCTTTAATCCTCCCGATTGGAAGTATTATGACTGCTCAGAACCCCTCCCGCCGCCACGTCACCACCGCCCTGGCCTGGGGTGCTCCCGCCGTCGCCGTCGCGGTGAGCGCACCCGCGCGTGCCGCCTCTCCCGGGGCGCCCGCCACCATCCAGGTCGATACGCCCATCACGCGCTGGAGCGACTTGATCTTTTACTCCGGCTTCATTGCCCAGGGTGTCGTGGTGACCATCAGGGACGCCAACGGCTTGCCCGTGCCGAACCAGCCGGTCACCCTCACTATCTCCAACTACCGGGGTAACGAGAACACGTTCTACTTCGTGTCCGACCGGGCGGTCAGCTCAGACGACGCCCTGGCCACCACGCGCCCCTTCAGCAGTGGCGTCGGCGCCACCATCACCCTGACCACGGATGCCAACGGCCAGGTGGCGCTGGACGACGGGACCACGGGGTACCTCCGCAAGGGCTCCGACGGCACGGACGAGGGCACCACCTTCATCGTGACCTCTGGCGACGCGTCCACCACCTTCGTCCTGACGAACTCCACCGCGGCGGGCGGCACAGAGCCGGGCATCGAGGTCGCCTGACCGACGACCGCGCTCACCGGTACGGCCGAGCCCCCCTGGTCTCCAGGGGGCCTCGGCGGTCTCATCGCCGGGGCCCAGAGTCCTGCGAGCCGACGAGCTCCTCGCGGGAGCCGTTCGTCCGGGCGGCGCGCGCCTCCACGATCTCCTCGTCCTCGTCCGCCATGACGTCCGCGTGCGGGGCGTCGTAGCGGGAGCGGTCCAGGATGCCCTCCTGCTGGGCCACCAGGGCGGGGATGAGGGCCTGGCCGGCCACGTTGGTGGCGGTGCGGCCCATGTCCACGATCGGGTCCACGGCGAGCAGCAGCGCCATGCCCTCCAGCGGCAGCCCCGCGGTGGACAGCGTCAGGGTGAGCATCACCGTGGCGCCGGTGGTGCCCGCGGTGGCGGCGGAGCCCAGCACCGAGACCAGCACGATCAGCGCGTACTGCCCGATCGTCATGTCCACCCCGTAGAACTGCGCCACGAACACGGCCGCGATCGCCGGGTAGATCGCGGCGCAGCCGTCCATCTTGGTGGTGGCGCCCAGCGGAACGGCGAAGGAGGCGTAGCCGGTGGGCACGCCGAAGTTGCGCTCGGCCACCCGCTGGGTGACGGGCAGCGTGCCGAGGGAGGAGCGGGAGACGAAGCCGAGCTGGAACGCCGGCCACACGCCGGTGAAGAACTGCTTGACGGAGAGCCCGTGCAGGCGCGCCAGCAGCGGGTACACCACGAGCATCACGAGGGCCAGGCCCACGTAGACCGCCACCACGAACTTGGCCAGCGTGCCCATCGTGGACCAGCCGTACGAGGCCACGGCGTTGCCCAGCAGGCCGATGGTGCCGATCGGTGCCAGGCGGATGATCCACCACAGCAGCTTCTGGATGATCGCGAGCACCGAGCGGGAGAACGTGAGGAACGGGGCGGCCTTCTCGCCGACCTTGAGCGCGGCCACGCCCACGACGATCGCGATCACGAGGATCTGCAGCACGTTGAACGTGGGGGAGGAGGCCAGCGCGCCGTCCTCGCCCGCCGTGGTCTTGACGGTCAGGCCGAGGAAGTTCGCCGGCACCAGGGAGGTCAGGAAGTCGAGCCAGCCGACGTCCTTGGCCTGGTACGACGCCGGCGCGGTCTGGCCGGTGCCCACGCCCGGTTGCAGCACGACGCCGACGGCGAGGCCGATGAGCACCGCGATCAGGCTCGTGATGGCGAACCAGAGCAGGGTCTTGGCGGCCAGGCGGGCCGCGTTGGTCACCTGGGCCAGGTTGGCGATGGAGGCGACGACGGCGAAGAAGACCAGCGGGACGACCGCGGCCTTCAGCAGGCTGATGTAGATGCTGCCGACGGTGGCCAGCGTCTCACCGAGCCAGGTCGGGTGCTCGGCGGTGTGCCCCGTCGCGCGGGCGATCAGGCCCAGGACGAGGCCGAGGACGAGGGCGGCGGCGATCTGCCAGCCGAAGTTCGACGTCCAGGCGGGGAGCCGGCGTCGGGGCGCCGGTGCGGGGGAGGACTGTGCGGTGCTCATCCGGGGAGGTTAGGCAGTCCAATACCATGACGCCGAAACGGATTGCGCCATGTGACGTCGTGGTGACGTCCGTCTCGTCCCCGCGTGGCCCAGTGCGAAGGCCCTGTGACGTGGCCCGCACCCGGGTCGCCGGTTTGACCCCCGGGCATAGAATCGCGGAAACACCCGTCCCGAAAGGCGTCTTCGTGACCACCACCAGCACCGGTCCCAGCCCCGAGCCCGTCCACTCCTCCTCGGATCCCTTCGGCTTCTTCGGCCTCACCTATGACGACGTCCTGCTGCTGCCCAACGCCACCGACGTGATCCCCGCGGACGCGGACCCGGGCACCCGGCTGACCCGCAACATCCGCTTGAACATCCCCATCGTCTCCGCGGCGATGGACACCGTGACCGAGGCTCCCCTGGCCATCGCCATGGCCCGCCAGGGCGGCATGGGCATCATCCACCGCAACCTGTCCATCGAGGACCAGGCCCGCCACGTGGACACCGTGAAGCGCTCCGAGTCGGGGATGATCAAGGACCCCGTGACCATCGGCCCCGACGCCACGCTCGCCGACCTGGACGAGCTGTGCGCCCAGTACCGCGTCTCGGGCCTGCCGGTGGTGGCCGAGGACATGACGCTGCTGGGCATCATCACCAACCGCGACACCCGCTTCATCCCGCGCGAGGAGTGGGCCACCCGCACGGTGGACACCGCCATGACCCGCATGCCGCTGGTCACCGCGCAGGAGGGCGTCTCGCGCGCCGAGACGATCCGCCTGTTCTCCCAGAATCGCGTGGAGAAGCTGCCGCTCGTGGACGATGCGGGCCGCCTGACCGGCCTGATCACCATCAAGGACTTCGACAAGGCGGAGCAGTACCCGGACGCCGCGAAGGACGACGAGGGTCGGCTGCGCGTCGGCGGCGCCGTCGGCTTCTTCGGCGACGGCTGGGAGCGCGCCATGGCGCTCGTCGAGGCGGGCGTGGACGCCCTCGTGGTGGACACCGCGAACGGCCACACGCACGGCGTGCTGGACATGATCGCGCGCCTGAAGAAGGAGAAGGCGGCCGCGCACGTCGACGTCATCGGCGGTCAGGCCGCGACCTACGCGGGCGCCAAGGCGATCGTCGACGCCGGCGCGGACGCCGTGAAGGTGGGCGTGGGCCCGGGCTCGATCTGCACGACCCGTGTGGTGGCCGGCGTCGGCGTCCCCCAGATCACCGCCATCTACGAGGCGGCCAAGGCCACGCGCCCCGCGGGCGTCCCGCTGATCGCCGACGGCGGCCTGCAGCACTCCGGTGACATCGGCAAGGCTCTCGTGGCCGGCGCCGACTCGGTGATGCTCGGCTCCCTGCTGGCCGGCACCGCCGAGTCCCCGGGCGACCTCGTGTTCTACCAGGGCAAGCAGTTCAAGACCTACCGCGGCATGGGCTCCCTGGGCGCCATGCAGACCCGCAACGGCACGCGCTCCTTCTCCAAGGACCGCTACTTCCAGGCGGACGTGCCGGACGAGGACAAGCTGATCCCCGAGGGCATCGAGGGCCAGGTGCCCTTCCGGGGCCCGGTCGCCTCAGTGGTCCACCAGCTCGTGGGCGGCCTGCGCCAGACGATGTTCTACACAGGCGCGTCCACGGTGACCGATCTCAAGGAGAACGGCCGCTTCGTGCGCATCACCGCGGCGGGCCTGAAGGAGTCCCATCCGCACGACATCATGATGACCGTCGAGGCCCCGAACTACCGTTCGCGCTGACCTGCACGTCGGGTCCGGGGGAGCCCCCGGACGGGGCGGCGCCGACGACACGATCGGCGCCGCCCCCGTGGCGCCTGGGCTAGGCTGGCCCGGTGACGAACCAGATTGAGATCGGCCGCGGCAAGCGCGGCCGCCGGGCCTTCTCCCTCGACGACGTGTCCGTGGTGCCCGCGCGGCGCACCCGGGATCCCCAGGACGTCAGCCTCACGTGGCGCATCGACGCCTACACGTTCGACATGCCCGTGATCGGTGCGCCCATGGACTCCGTGATGAGCCCGGAGGCCGCCATCGCGATGGGGCGGCTGGGCGGTCTCGGCGTCCTCAACCTCGAGGGCCTGTGGACCCGCCACGAGGACCCGCGCCCGCTGCTCGAGGAGATCGCCGCCCTCCAGGCCGGCCCGGCCGGGACCGAGGCCACCCGCAAGCTGCAGGAGGCCTACGCGGCCCCCATCCGCCCCGATCTGATCACCGAGCGCCTCGCGCAGATCCGCGAGGCCGGCGTCGTCGTCGCGGGCTCGCTGACCCCGCAGAACACGCAGGAGTTCTACCGCACCGTCGTGGCGGCGGGCGTGGACCTGTTCGTCATCCGCGGCACCACCGTCTCGGCCGAGCACGTCTCCTCCACCCAGGAGCCGCTGGACCTCAAGCAGTTCATCTACGAGCTGGACGTGCCCGTGATCGTGGGCGGGGCGGCCGGCTACACGCCGGCCCTGCACCTGATGCGCACCGGCGCGGCCGGTGTGCTCGTCGGCTTCGGCGGCGGCGCGTCCACCACCACGCGCCGCGCCATGGGCATCCGTGTGCCGATGGCCACGGCCATCTCGGACATCGCCGAGGCGCGCCGCGACTACATGGACGAGTCCGGCGGCCGCTACGTGCACGTGATCGCCGACGGCGGCGTCTCCACCTCGGGGGAGATCGTCAAGGCGATCGCCATGGGCGCGGACGCGGTCGTCCTGGGCGCCGCCCTGGCCCGCGCCACCGACGCCCCCGGCGGCGGCTGGCACTGGGGCCTCGAGGCCGCCCACCCGGAGCTGCCGCGCGGGCACCGCACCCAGGTGGGCCAGGTGGCTCCGCTGGAGGAGGTCCTGTGGGGGCCCGGCCGCCACGCGGACGGCACGTCCAACCTGATGGGCGGCCTGAAGCGCGCCATGGCCACCTGCGGCTACACCGAGCTCAAGGACTTCCAGAAGGTGGAGGTCCTCGTGACCCCCACCCAGACCGTCTGATCCCCGCCGCCGCGTGGCGGCACCCCGACCGGAAGAGTTGATACGGCGTGCTGCGCACCGCCCTCAAGCCCGTCTGGCTGGCCACCCTGGTGCTGGCCCTCGTGGCAGCTGCGGTCTTCGTGGCGCTGTCCAAGTGGCAGTTCGAGTCCGCGGAGACGAACGCGCCGCCGCCGCGCACCCAGACCGAGCACGCCGTGCCGTTCCTGGAGCACGTGCGCCCCTACGAGGCCCTGCTCGGCTCGCAGGCCGACCAGGTGGTCACGGTCGAGGGGGAGTTCGTGCCCGGCACGGACGTCCTGGTCGGCCCGCGCCTGCTGAACGGCCGCGACGGCTACTGGACGGTCACGGCCCTGCGGGTGGCCGGCGCCCCGGACGGCGAGGTCGTCCCGGTGGTCCGCGGCTGGTCGGCCGACGCCGACGTCGTGGACCCCGCGCCCGCCGGGCAGGTCACCGTCACCGGACGCCTGCTGCCCCCGGACGGGCCCCTGCCGCGCGAGGCCACGGCCGAGGACACCGCCGACCGGCTCCTGTACCGCAGCCTGGCCCCGGCCCAGCTGGTGAACGTGTGGGACGAGCCGTCCTACGCGGCGTACGTCGCGGCGTTCGAGATGGTCGACGCCGCGGGCGCCGAGACGGGCGCGGCCGGCCCCGGCGGGCTCGAGCCGGTGTGGGTGGCCCCGCAGCCGGAGGAGACCCAGATCATCTGGCTCAACGTCTTCTACGCCGTGGAGTGGATGCTCTTCGCCGGCTTCGCCCTGTTCCTGTGGTGGCGGTTCGTCCGCGACGACCACGTCCGGGACGAGCACGAGCGCCGGCTCGACGAGGAGTGGGCCGCGCAGTGGCGCGCCGAGGAGCTCGAGCGGCGCCGGGCGGCCGCGCGCGAGGCCAAGGAGCGGGCCGTCGCGGCGCAGGCCGCGGCGCACCCACGCCAGGACCACGACGACGACGGGGCCGCGCGCCCCGACCCCCGCGACCCGGGCCCCCGTGGGCCCCGAGAGGAGCAGAGCCGATGAGCACCCAGCACCCCGGCCCCGAACCGGTGGACCCCGCGAGCCTGCCGGATCCCGAGGACATCACGGAGGCCGACCTGCCCGAGCCGCCCCCGCGGCCGGGCCGGGAGCAGCGCCGTTTCGCCGGCACCCAGCAGCAGATCCGCTCCGCCACCCGCCTCTACGTGGTGTGCGCGTGGATCACCGGCATCATGCTCCTGCTGCTTGTGGCGGAGATGGTGCTGAAGTACGGCATGCACGTGGAGCTCTACGCGGGCGGCACCACCCTGGACGGAGACGCCAACGGCCTGGGGCTGCACCCCACGGACAGCGTCACCGGGGGAGTGAACCTGTCCCTGTTCATCCTCATCGCCCACGGCTGGATGTACGTGGTGTACCTGCTCGCCTCGTTCCGCCTGTGGTCCCTGATGCGCTGGGAGCCGCTGCGCCTGCTGGCGATGGCCGGCGGCGGCGTCGTCCCGTTCCTGTCCTTCGTGGTGGAGAAGCGCATGACCCGCGTGGTCCGGGACGAGCTGCACCGCTTCCCGGACGCCGCGCGGCGCTACTGATCGCCTCGACTATCCTGGACGGGTGACGCAGAACGCCCCCCACCCCGACACCCCCGCCCCGCTCAGCGACGTGATGCCCACGGTGCTGGTGCTGGACTTCGGCGCCCAGTACGCGCAGCTCATCGCGCGTCGTGTGCGCGAGGCCAACGTCTACTCCGAGGTCGTGCCCGCCTCCACCCCGGCGGCGCAGATCCTGGAGCGCAAGCCCGCGGCGCTGATCCTCTCGGGCGGGCCGTCGTCGGTGTACGAGCCCGGCGCCCCGCAGTTGGACCCGGCGCTGCTCGAGGCCGGGGTGCCCGTGCTGGGCCTGTGCTACGGCTTCCAGTCGATCGCGCACGCCCTCGGCGGCACCGTGGCCCAGACCGGCACCCGGGAGTACGGCTCCACCCGCCTGGACTCGGTGGATGCCGACTCCGTGCTGTTCGCGGGCCAGGACCTCGAGCAGGTCGTGTGGATGTCCCACGGGGACGCCGTGACGCAGGCGCCCGAGGGCTTCGCCGTGACGGCCTCCACCGCGGGCGCCCCCGTCGCCGCGTTCGAGGACCGCGAGCGCCGCATCTACGGCGTGCAGTGGCATCCCGAGGTGGGCCACTCCTCCCACGGCCAGCGTGTGCTCGAACAGTTCCTGCACGTGGGTGCGGGCCTGGGCGCGGACTGGACGGTCAGCAACGTGATCGAGGAGCAGGTCGAGCGCATCCGCGAGCAGATCGGGGACAAGCGGGCCATCTGCGGCCTGTCCGGCGGCGTGGACTCCGCCGTGGCCGCGGCCCTCGTGCAGCGCGCCATCGGCGACCGCCTCACCTGCGTCTACGTGGACCACGGCCTCATGCGCGAGGGCGAGTCCGCCGAGATCGAGCAGGCCTTCGGCGAGGCCCACGGCGGCGCCCGCCTCGTGATGGTGGACGCGCGCGAGGACTTCCTGTCCGCGCTGGCCGGCGTCACCGACCCCGAGGCCAAGCGCAAGATCATCGGCGAGCGGTTCATCCGCACCTTCGAGAAGGCGCAGGCGGACATCGTCCTCGAGTCCGAGCACGACCCGGACGCCACCGAGGTCCGCTTCCTCGTGCAGGGCACGCTCTACCCGGACGTCGTCGAGTCCGGCGGCGGGGACGGGGCGGCCAACATCAAGTCCCACCACAACGTGGGCGGCCTGCCGGACGACATCGAGTTCGAGCTGTGCGAGCCGCTGCGCGAGCTGTTCAAGGACGAGGTCCGCGCCGTGGGCGCCGAGCTCGGCCTGCCCGAGGGCATCGTGCACCGCCAGCCGTTCCCGGGCCCGGGTCTGGGCATCCGCATCATCGGCGAGGTCACCCAGGAGCGCCTGGATCTGCTGCGCCGCGCGGACGCGATCGTGCGCGCCGAGCTCACCGCGGCCGGGCTGGACCGCCAGATCTGGCAGTGCCCGGTGGTGCTGCTCGCGGACGTGCGCTCCGTGGGCGTGCAGGGTGACGGCCGCACCTACGGCCACCCGGTCGTCCTGCGCCCCGTCACCAGCGAGGACGCCATGACGGCGGACTGGGCGCGGATCCCGGACGACGTCCTGTCCCGCATCTCGAACCGCATCACCAACGAGGTCGACGGTGTCAACCGCGTCGTGCTCGACGTGACCAGCAAGCCGCCGGGCACCATCGAGTGGGAGTGAGCGGCGCGTCCGGCGCCGCATCCGGCCGCCCCTGACCGGGGCGGCCGTCCGCACGAAGACCGCCTGGACCCAGGCGACGGAGGAAGGACCGCACGCACGTGACCGAGCAGGAGTTCCCGCGCCTGGCCCGCGCCCGCGCCGCCGCACGCCCCGACGAGGGGCAGACCCGCCCCGACCCGGCCGCCTGGGTGTCCTCCCTGGGCTCGGGCGCCGAGAACGACACGATGCTGCGGTTCGCGCCCTCGGCGGCCAACAGCATCGACCTCACGGAGGCGAACTCCTCCGGCGTCTCGCAGCTGCTGCTGGGGCGGCGCACCCGCCTGTCCACCCTGCTGCCGGCCGGCCCGGAGCTGGACGCGGCGCACGAGGTCTCCCTCGGCCTGCGCGCCAAGGTCCGCGAGCTGGCGGAGGAACGCGGCATCGACGTCGGCGCGCTCGCCGTGGGCGTGGCCACGTGGACGGCCGAGGAGGACGGTCGGCGGGAGCGCCGCTCCGCCCCCGTGCTGCTGGCCCGCGTGGCCCTGACGGTGCGCCGCGGCGCCCGGGGCCGGGACGAGCTGGAGGTCCAGATCACCGAGCCGGCCCGCCTGAACCCGGCGCTCGTGCGGAACCTGCGCCGGCACCACGGCATCGCCCTGGACCCCGAGGCGTACCAGCAGGCCGCCTACGCCACGGCGCGCCTCGAGCCCGCCCCCGCGTTCGCCCGCCTGCGCGAGGAGACCGCCGCGATCGCGGACCTGCACATCCAGGATTGCCTGCTCGTCTCCACGTTCGCGGACCTCGGCGAGACCGCCTCCCTGCCCGCCTCCCTCGAGGATCTGCCGGTCGTGCAGGCCCTGTACGACGCCGGGACCGGCATGGTGCCCCGCCCGGCGGCGCTGCAGCCCACGGGCGCGCCCGCGGAGGATGACGTCGCCCCGGCGGACGAGCGCCTCGTCGTCGACGTCGACGCCGCCCAGGCACGCGTGCTCGAGCACGCCGCGGCGGGGGAGTCCCTCGTGGTGGCGGCCGCCCCCGGCACCGGGCAGACCCAGACCGCCGCCGCCCTGGCCGCGCGCCTGGCCTGGGAGGGTCGGCGCGTGCTGGTCGTGGCCGAGCGCTCCGCCGCCCTGGCCGACGTGCTCGACCGCCTCGAGGAGGCGGACCTGCGCTCGATCGCGCTGGATGTGCCCGCCAACGCGGACCCCGAGCTGCTCCGCCGCCAGCTCGTGCAGGCCGTCCTGCGCTCCGAGCGGGCCGTGGACCCCGACACCGCCCGGGACGAGGCCGCCCTGACCGAACGACGGCGCCGGCTGCAGGAGCACGTCGGCTCACTGCACCACGTCCGCCCCCGCTGGGGCTGCTCGCCGTTCCAGGCGATGCAGGCCCTGGCCGCCCTGACCGGGCTCGAGACGCCGCCGGCCACCACCGTGCGCCTCAAGCGCTCCGTGCTGGACTCCACCGTGAACCGGCAGGCCGTGGGCGAGCAGCTCGTGCGCGCCGGGGAGCTCGGCGCGTTCTCGGCCGCCGCCACCGAGAGCCGCTGGTTCGGCGCCCGCGTGCGCAACGTGCAGGAGACCGAGGCCGCCTCGGAGCTGGCCGACGAGCTGGCGGCCGCCCTGCACACCACCCGGCGCGCCGTGGACACCGCCGCCGCCCAGGCCGGCCTGCGCCCCGAGCGCACGGTGGCCGGCTGGGCGGAGCAGGCGGACCTCTACCGCCGTGTGGCCCGCACCCTCACCGAGTTCACCCCCGAGGTGTTCTCCCTCGACGTGCCCCAGCTGGTCGCGGCGACCGCCACCAGCTCGTGGCGGCGCCTCCACCTGGTCGAGATGTCCTCGGTGACCCGGTCCCGCCTGCGCCGCGCGGCGAAGGACGCGGTCCGCCCGGGCGTGCAGCCCACGGACCTGCACGGCGCCCTCGTGGACGCCGCCGCCGTCCTGGAGGACTGGAACCGCCACGCCGCCGAGCCGGGCACGCCCCCGCAGGTGCCGGACCAGGGCGAGCACGTGATGGGCCAGGTCGGCCAGGTGCGCGAGCGCCTGCGCCGGCTCGAGGGCGTCCTCGCCCCGGAGGCCGTGGCCGAGGCGCCCTTGGAGGAGCGGGACGTGGACGACCTCGTGGCCGCCGTCGACGGGCTCGTGGCGGACCGCGACACCCTGGCCACGCTGCCCGAGCGCACCCTCGTGCTGGACAGCCTGCGCGACCACGGCCTGGCGGAGCTGCTCGAGGACCTGCGCGACCGCGAGGTGCCCACCGAGGCCCTGACCGCCGAGCTCGAGTTGGCGTGGTGGCAGTCCGCGCTCGAGGCGATGATCTCCGGGGACGACTTCCTGGCCATGATGAGCGGCACGGACCTGGCGGAGGTCGAGCGCGGGTTCCGCGACCTGGACCGCGCCCATCTCGAGCGCGGCGGCGCCCGGCTCTCCGCCGCGCTGGCCGCGCGCTGGCGGGAGGCGCTGCGCACCTATCGCGCGGACGCGGCCGTGCTGCGCACCCTGCTCAAGCAGGGCAGCCCCACGGTCGAGTCCCTGGCCACGATCACCCCCGAGCTCCTGCAGCCGCTCGTGCCGGTGGTCACCACCTCGCCCATGGCCCTGTCCGAGTTCCCCCCGGAGTGGCGCGCCGACGTCGTCGTGCTGCTGGAGGCCGACGCGACCGCCCTGGCCACCGCGATGGGCGCGCTCACCCGCGCCCCCCAGGTGGTGGCCCTCGGCGACCCGGTCATCGGGCGCCCGCAGTCGTTCCAGGTGTCCGTGGACCCGACGGCGACCGCCGGGCCCCTGCGCCCGCTGCGCTCGGCCCACGACGCGCTGGACGAGGTGCTGCCCACCCTGCCGCTGCGCACCGTGCACCGCCCCCTCGAGCGGCGCCTCGTGCGCCTGCTCTCCGCGCTCGCCTATGACGGCGCCCTGGACGCGCTGCCCACCGCGGGCGAGGCCACCGGCCGGGATCGTGCCGTCACGGCCGAGTACCTGCCCGAGGGCACCGGCATCCCGATGACCGGCGGCGACGTGGTCGAGTCCACGAACGCCGAGGTCGCCCGCACCGTGGAGCGCGTGTTCGAGCACATCCGCGACCGGCCCGAGCAGTCCCTGGCCGTGGTCACGGTGTCCGAGCAGCACGCCCGCAGGGTGGCCGCCGCCGTGCAGGCCACGGCCGCGCAGGCGCCGTGGGCCCACGAGTTCCTCGCCCGCGGCCGCGGCGAGGACGCCGCCGACGCCGAGCCGTTCGTGATCGTGCCGGTCGTGCGCGCCGCCTCCGTGGTGCGTGACGCCGTGATCCTCACCCCCGGCTACGGCCGCACCCCGCACGGCCGCGTGGTGCACCACTTCGGCGCCTTCTCCGACCCGGACGGCGAGCGCATGGTCACGGTTGCGCTCACCCGCGCCCGCCGGCGCCTGCACCTCGTCTCGGCGCTGCGCGCCGCGGACCTGGACGAGGACCGGCTCGACGGCGGCGCCCTCTGGTTCCTGCGGCTGCTCGAGGCCTACCTGGGCGACGACGCCGCGGACCCCGTGGGCATGGGGGGCGATCCGCTGCTGGCCGATCTGCGCGACCGGCTCGAGGAGCACGGCGCCCGGGTCCTGCCCCGCTACGCCGGCGTCATGGACCTGGCCGTGCTCGATCCGCGCGCGGACCAGGACGAGGCGCCCCGTCCGCTGGCCCTGGCCGGCGACGGTGGCGAGGTGTACCGCGCCCTCACGGTGCGGCAGCGCTCGCGGACCCTGCCCGAGGGGCTCGAGGCCCGCGGCTGGGAGCCCCGGACCCTGTGGTCGATCGACGTGTTCGCGGACCCGGAGTCCGTGGCCCGCGAGCTGGCCGACCGGCTGGGCGTGGAGCCGGCGGACGAGACGGACGAGACCGACGACGATGCCCGCTGACGGCGCGCCGCGCCGCCGCGGCCCGCGCCGGGCGGACGCCCCGGGCACCGGCCCGGCAGCCGCCGACGGCCGCGAGCCGCGCCTGCCCGGGATGCCCCGGCTGACCGGGCAGGCCGGGACGTCGCCGGCGACCGCGCCGACCGGACATGAGGCCGGGGTCGAGACCGGTGCGGCCGAGGCCGAGCGCGACCGCTGGCTGCGCGAGCAGCGCCCGCCCCACTGGGGCTGAGCCGGCCCGATGCGGCCGGGTCAGTCCGCGGGGGCGGAGGACGAGGACGACGTCGAGGACGTCGAGGACCCGGCGGCCGAGTCCGAGGTCGATCCGCCGGCCGAGCCGGTGCCGCCCGTGCCGGAGCGCGAGTCGGTCCGGTAGAACCCGGAGCCCTTGAAGCTCACGCCGACCGAGCCGTACTGCTTGCGCAGGACGCCGCCGCACGCGGGGCACTCGGTGAGGGCGTCGTCGGTGAAGGCCTGGACGACGTCGAAGGCGTGGCCGCAGTCCTTGCAGCGGTAGGCGTAGGTGGGCATGCTCAGCTCCAGCTCGCTCGGGGCGCGCCGGGGCGCGCGGTTCTGGGGGGATCCGACCCCCGATGCTACTCCGCGCCGCGGGCCGGGCTCAGACCCAGCGCAGCCCGGCCGCGGTGACGACGCCGTCCACGGGCCGGTCCGTGGGCTCGGCAGGGATGGCGCCCGCCGGCAGCAGCTCGTCCTCGAACACGAGGGCCACGGTCGGCACGCTCCGCGGCAGCTCGGCGAGGAAGCGGTCGTAGTAGCCCCCGCCCTGGCCCAGGCGCATCCCGTCCTCGGCCACCGCGAGCGCCGGCATGACCACCGCGGTCGCCGCCGCCAGCGCGTCGGTCCCGAGCCGTTCGCCCACGGGCTCGTCCACGGGGGCGTTCGCCGCGCGCGCCGTCGCGACGCCCGGGTGCCAGGAGGCCCAGCTCAGGCGTCGTTCCGGCTCGATCACGGGGACGAGCACCCGCGCCCCCGCGGCCAGCAGGCGGGTGCGCAGCCCACCGGTGTCCGGCTCGGTGGCCATCGGCAGCACGGTGGCCACCACCGGGGCGGTCCCGTCCGCGGTCGCCGCGGCCACGCGCGGACCCAGCCACGCCCACAGGTGCTCGACGGCGGCCGCGGACTCGGCGGCGCGGCGCGCGGGGGAGCGGTCGCGGCGGGCGGTGCGCAGGCGCGCACGCAGGGCGGCCTTGGCGTCCACGACGTCGTCGACGCCGGCGACGGGGCCCGTGGCGGCGGGCTCGGGCACGGGAGGGGGAGTGCGCATGTCCCCATGATGCCCGCCGCACCGGTGCCGCGCCCGGCCGCGCATAGGATCGACGCCATGTCCTGGCAGCGTTCCCCCTGGCCCGTGACCCTGCGGCACGGCACCCTCGCCCTGCGGCCGCTGCGGAGGCGGGACCGGGAGGCGTGGGAGGAGCAGCGGGCGCACAACCGCGAGTGGCTGACGCCGTGGGATGCGACGAGCCCCGTGCCGGGCGCGGGTCCGGCGTCGTTCGGGCAGATGGTCCGCTGGCACGGCCGCCAGGGCCGGGACGGCAGCGCCTACACGTGGGGCATGGCCCTCGACGACGACCGCCCGGACCGGGACCGCCTGGTGGGGCTGCTGTCCCTGGGCGGGATCCAGTACGGCTCGGTGCTCTCCGGCTCGATCGGCTACTGGATCGACCGTCGCGAGGCGGGTCGGGGGCTGACGCCGACGGCCGTGGCCATGGCGACGGACTGGGCGTTCCGCAGCGCCGGTCTGCACCGGGTCGAGGTCAACATCCGCCCGGAGAACGCGGCCAGCCTGCGGGTCGTGGCGAAGCTCGGCCTGCGCGACGAGGGCCTGCGGCGCGCGTACCTGCACGTGGACGGCGCCTGGCGGGACCACCGGACGTTCGCGGTGACCGCCGAGGAGGTCCCCGACGGCCTGCTGGCCGGGTGGCTGGCCACCCGGCCGCGCCCCTGAGCGGCCCGGCGGGACACGCCGCGTGCGGACACGCCGCGATGGCCGGACCGGTCCGCCCCCGGCGCTAGGCTGACCGCATGGACGAGACCACCGCGCCGACGAGGGCCGTGCAGGCCGCGCTCGACGCGCTGGCCGACGCCCGGGTGAGCGCGTCGCTGGTCATCGTGGCCCTCGTGGCCTTCTTGGCCTGGCGGCTCGTGCTGCGCCGCCATCGTCTCGCGTCCGCCCCCGCCCGCCCGTCGATGCCGAGGTCCTTCATGCACCGCCTGCAGAGCTCGCCCGCCGTCCGTGCCCTGACCGCCCGGTTCTCGGGCCGCCTGAGCGCCGCCGCCGACGCGGCGCGCGCCGCCCGCGGCCGGACCGGCCTGCACATCCGGTGGGGGCGCACGGCGCTGTTCCTCGCCGCCCTCGTGGCCCTGCTCGTGTTCCTCGTGGCCGGTCTCGCCGCGGCGTTCGGCGCGGGCACGCTCGCCCTGGCCGGCTGGTCGCTCCTGTTCGCCGTGGCCGGGCTGGCCGGCCTGCGGGCCCTCGCGGTCCGCGACCGCACCCGTCGTGCCCGGCCCGCCGCCGTCGTCGTCCCGGAGCGCCCCGCCGCCCCGGCGGCCGAGGAGCGGCAGGCCCCGCCCGCGGACCCCGAGCGGGACCGCCGCGTGCTGGAGACCGTGCTGGCCTTCGAGACCGAGGCGCCGCGCCCGGCCGCCGCGCCCGCCGCACCCCGGGTCGAGCCCGTGGTGGTGACCGCCTCCGCCGCCGCCCCCGCAGCGGACCGCGTCGTGACCATCCCCGCGGTGCCGCGCCCCACCTATCTGGACGCACCGGAGATGGCCCGCCCCCTGCCGGCGCCGCTCGAGACCCCCGCCCCCACCGGCGCGGACACCCGGCTCACAGACGCCGCGCGCACGGCGGACGATCAGATCAGCGCCGCCGCCGAGCAGGACATCGCCGCCCTGGACCTGGACAACGTCCTGGCGCGGCGCCGGGCCTGCTGAGCCCCGCCGGGCGGCCGCGCCCGTGAGCATCGACCGAGCCGCCGCGCGCCAGGCCGTCCGCGCGTCGGGCGAGCGCTGGCTGCGCACCCGAGCCGACGCCCTGCACCTGCAGCGGGGGCGTCGGCTCGCGCGCGTCCTGGACCTGGACGTGATGACCGGACGCGCGGGCGACGCCCGCGTGCGCTCCCGCACCCTCGTCCTCGCCCGCGACCCCCGGCACCCCGACGTCCCCGCCGCGGCGTGCCCGCCCGTCCCGGGCGAGCGCGGGATCCTGGAGGACGGCACCCTGTGGTGGTGGGCCCCCGCCGACCCCGTCCTGCCAGGCCTCACGCTGACCGCCGACCCGGACGCGCTCGCGGCCCTGCTCGGCACGGCGCCGGGCCGGGCCCGCCTCACGTGGCGCGGCTACCGGCCGCGGGACCGCGCGGTCCTGGCCGTCGAGGCGACCGGCGACGACGGCGTCGCGGCCCGCACGTTCCTGAAGGTGCTCCCGCCCGCGCGCGCCGCACGGGTCGCCCGGCGGCAGGCCGCCGCGGGGGCGGCCGGGGTGCCGGTGCCCGCCGTCCTCGCGACGCCGGAGCACGGGGTGCTCCCGCTCGCGAGCGTGCCGGGCCTGCCCTGGCGGGCGCTGCTGGCCGGGCCCGAGGCCGCCGGCCTCGACCCCGCGCGGGTCGCCGCGCTGCTGGACCGGCTGCCGCCGGTGCCCGAGGAGCCCCCCGGCCCGGCCGGCCCCACGGCCGGGGCGGCCGGGTGCGCCGACACGGACGACGGCGGACCCGCCATCCTGCTCGAGCACGCCACGTGGGCCGCCGTCGTGCTGGACCCCGAGGCCCAGGACGAGGTCGCAGCCCGGGCCGACCGGCTCCGCGCGGCGCTCGCGGCCGGGGATCCCGGCCCACGTGTGCCCGTGCACGGCGACCTGCACCCGGGGAACCTGCACGTGGACGCGGCGGGGGAGCGGATCACCGGCGTGCTGGACGCCGACGACCTGGGCATGGGGCACCGCGTGGACGACTGGGCCGTCCTGATCGCCCATCTCGAGGCGGGCGCCGTGGACCTCGGTGCCGGCGGCGCCGCGCTGCGCGCCGTGGCCGCACGGTTCCGGCGCCACGCCCGCAGCGAGGTCGACGAGGTGGCGCTGGCGGCCCGCGTCGCGACCGTGCTCGCCGCCCTCGCGGCGCAGCCGACCGCGCCCCGCGCCGTGCGGTCCGCCCGCCGGGCCGCCGCCGACGCCGCCCTGGCCCGCGTCGGCCTCTGACCCGCGATGGCGGCCACCCCCTCGAGCGGCGGTCAGTCCGCGCCGAGCCCCTCCCGGAGCGCGTCGAGCTCGTCCCGGACGCGCGCGGCGCCGTCGTGGTCCCCGAGGGCGGACAGGCACTGGTGCAGGCCCGTGAGCGCGCCGAGGCGCACGAGCGTGGAGTCGGTGGAGTCGCACACCAGGCGGAAGAGCGTCGCGGCCTGCTCGGGGCTGCCGTCCTCGGCCACCACGTAGGCGGCGAAGAGCTCGGCCTGCGCGGCGCCCTCGCGGTCCCCGGCGGCCGTGAACAGGTCGGCGGCCTGCAGCGCGGTGGCGATCGCCTCCGGCCCCCGCTCGAGCGACCACAGGGCCCGGGCGCGGGTGTCCGTGTAGTCGGCCACCTGCCAGTCGGCGCCGGCGTCCCGCACGAGGGCGAGCGCCTCCTCGAGGAGGTCGAGGCCCTCCGCCTGGCCGGACTCGCACAGCAGGTACCCGTGCGCGTGCAGCGCGGCCGGCAGCACCGCCGGGTCCTCGTCCACCGCCTGGCGCGCGGCCGCGACCGCCCGCTCGAACAGGTCGAGGGCCGAGGGCCGGGTGCGTTCGTCGCGCTCGCGGTTCACGAGGGCGCCGGCGGCCAGGAGCGTGCGCGCGGCGTCCTCCCACTGGCCGTGGGCCTCGAACAGGCCGGCCGCCTCCCGCCACAGGGGCAGCGCGTTCTCGGCGCGGTCCTGGTCGTGGTGCGCGTGGCCGAGGTCCACGAGGGCGCGGGCCTGCTCGACGTCCCGGCCGTGGGTGGCCTCGCGGCGCACCAACCGGGCGAGCAGGGGCTCGGCCTCGTCGGCGCGGCCGGCGAGCACGAGCTGGTGCGCCCACCAGTAGCTCAGGCTCGAGGCCTCCGGCGCCTCGGCCTTCTCCGCGTGCACGGAGGCCAGCTCCCACGCGGCCACGGCGACCTCCTCGTACCCGTCGAGGTCGCCGGCCACGCGCCCGGCCAGGGCCGCCGCGGAGGCCGCGCCGCGCCGCAGACCGACCGAGGCCATCCGCTCCGCCGCCTCGAGCGCCAGGTCGAGGGCCGCCGTCGGACGGTCCAGCTCATGGGCGGCGATCGCCCGCACCGTGGTGGCGGAGGCCAGGACGGCCCGGGCGGCGGGCAGCGCGGTGACGACGGCGGCCGCCGCGTCCGCCTCGGCGTGCTCGCCCCGCCACAGGTGCAGGCGGGCGAGCAGCAGGTGCGCGCTGGACCACGAGCCGGTGGGCAGCAGGGCACCGGCCGCGCGCAGCCCGCCCAGGACGGCGATGACGCGGCGGGCCAGCTCGAGCGCGGCGTCCAGGTCCCCGGTGTGCACGGGGTGCACGGCCAGGGCCAGGGCGGCCTCGGGCAGGACGGTGTCCCCGGGGTCCTCGCCGGGAGCGCCCGGCTCGTCCTCCACGACGCCGGCCAGCACCGCCGCCTCGACCGTGTCCGGGTCGCGCACGAGGGCGGCGCCGAGCTGGGACTCGAGCCCGGCCTGCCGGGGCCGGCCGAGGTGGCGCAGCAGCGCCGCCCGGGCCTCCACCCAGCGGGTCAGGGCGGCCTCGTCCCCGACCTGGCCCGCGGCGACCGCGAGCGCCCGCAGCAGGGCGAGGCGGACGTCGTCCTGGCCGGGCCCGAGCGCGGCGAGACCGGAGTCGGCGAGGCGGGCGGACTCCCGGGGCTCGTCGCGCAGCGCGGCCTCGAGGGAGAGCTCCCACCAGCCTCGGGCGTCCAGGGCGGTCGGGGCGTCGGGCGCCGCGGTGCCGCGGGCCTGCCGGAGCAGGGCGCGCACCCGGTCCAGGGCGGCGTCGACGGCCGGCTCCACGGGGCCGCCGGAGGGGTCGTCCCGGTGGGGCGGGTCCTGCGGGGTGTCCACGGGCGCGGCTCCTTCCGGGGGGTGGGACGGGTGGTCCTCCAGCCTAGGGCGCGGGTCGGTGGACCGTGCCGCTGTTCGCGGTGGGCGGTGCTCGTAGACTGGCCGGGCCCGCAGCGTCGCCCGCCGCGGGCCGTCCCACTGCCGCCAGGAGTCCGCAGCCATGAGCACCACCCCCGCCGCCCCGGACGCCGCCGGAGCACACCCCGCCGGCCCGTTCCAGACGCGCGCCGGCGCCTACGCCCTGATCGTGGACGGCGGCCGCGTCCTGCTCAGCTCGTGGCAGGGGCCCGAGTTCCTGCAGTGGACGCTGCCCGGCGGCGGCATCGAGCTCGGCGAGAGCCCGGAGGAGGCGTGCCTGCGCGAGGTCTGGGAGGAGACCGGCCACACCGCCGAGCTCACGGGCCTGCTGGGCGTCACGACCGGGACGATCCCGGTGGAGAAGCGCCTGCGGGGCGAGCCGCTGCCCCTGCTCACCGTGCAGGTCCTCTACACCGCCCGCATCACGGGCGGCGTCCTGCGCCCTGAGGTCGGCGGATCCTCGACGGACGCACGCTGGTTCGACCTCGCGGAGCTCAGCGAGCTGCGCACCGCCTCCTGGGTCACCGAGGCGCTCGCCCGTGCCGGGGTGGACACGTGAGCCGCCCCGCCCACCGCCGCCCGACGGCCCTCGCCGCCTCCGCCCTCGTGCTGTCGCTGGCCCTGGGGGCGTGCGCGCGGCAGGCGGACGCCCCGCCGACGCCCTCCGCGTCAGGCACCCCGATCACGGTCGTGCACGGCGGCGAGGGCCTGGAGGGCGCCGTCGCGGCGGTCCTGGCCCGTCACCTGCGCCTGCACGGCCACGCCGTGGCGGACGAGGACGGCGTCGCCGTGGAGCAGTCGGCGTGGTCCGCCGCCGGCGGGGACACGGTCGCCGTCGTGGACACCCTGGCCCTGGCCACCGCCGCCGACCCCGCAGCGGCGCTGCCGTCCCCGCCGTCGCCGGCGTCGACGCCGACCGGGATGGAGGCCGGCCCGTCCACGGACGCCGTGCCCACCGCCTCGGCCACCGCCTCGACCGCCGCCCCGAGCCCCACCGCGCTGCCCGTCGGCGACCCCGCGGCCGACGCCCCGGCGGCCGGGCGCGTCCTGGAGACGCTGCTCGCCGGGCAGACGTCCGCGGCGGGGACACCGCAGGACGAGGCCCCGGCGGTGCTGTCCTCGTCGGCGGGCGTGCTGCGCCTGACCGCGGTCGTCACCCAGACCACCGCGGCCCGGCTCGAGCTCGAGTCGATCACGGACCTCAACGGCCGGTGCGAGTCGCTCACCGCCGTCGCACCCCCGCCCCTGACCGCCGCGGCGGATCCGGACGCGGCCACGGCCCTGCGCGCCCGCCTGGACCGGCTCGCCGGCTGCCGACCCGAGACCTGGCTGGCCGACACCGAGGACCCGAGCGCCGCCCTCGTCGCGGACGAGGCCCAGGTCGCGCTGCTGACCGACACGGATCCGGAGATCGACGCGAACACGCTCGTCCCGCTCGAGGACGACGGCCGCGTGCTCCCGGAGGGGCGGCTGACCGCCGTCGGCTCCGCCGCGACGCTGGATGACGACGCCGAGCGGCGCATCGCCGAGGTGATGTCCGCCCTCGACGGCGACGGTCTGCGGGAGCTCGAACGGCTCACCACGGGCGCCGACCCGCTTCCGGCCGCCGAGGCCGCGCAGTACTGGCTGGTGGACCATGGCCTGGAGGACGCGCCTGAGGACTGGTTCGTGCCCCGCGGCTCCTGGTTCTGAGCCCGCACGGAGGCGGGGCGCCGGCCCGCGTCGCACGAGCGCGACTGTGACGCACACCGCCCGGGGAGTGCCATGATGGAGGGCATGCCGACCCCGCGTCCCCGCCAGATCCGCCAGTCCGCCAAGCTGCTGAACGTCCGCTACGACGTGCGCGGCCCCATCCTGGAGGAGGCGCAGCGGATGGAGGCCGCGGGCCACCGGATCATGAAGCTGAACATCGGCAACCCGGCCCCGTTCGGCTTCGAGGCGCCGGACGCCGTCCTGGCGGCGATGCACCAGCACCTGCCGCACGCGCAGGGCTACTCGGACTCCAAGGGCATCTACTCGGCGCGCACCGCCGTCTCGCAGTACTACGAGTCCCGGGGCATCCGGGACATCGGCGTGGACGACGTGTTCATCGGCAACGGCGTCTCCGAGATGATCACCATGGTCCTCACGGCCCTGGTCGACGACGGCGACGAGATCCTCGTCCCCTCGCCCGACTACCCGCTGTGGACCGGCGCCACCACCCTGGCCGGGGGCCGAGCGGTGCACTACCGCTGCGTCGAGGAGGAGGGCTGGGAGCCCGACCTCGAGCACATCGAGTCCCTCGTCACGGAGCGCACCAAGGGCATCGTCCTGATCAACCCGAACAACCCCACTGGCGCGGTCTACTCCCGCGCCGTGCTGCAGGGCATCGTGGACGTCGCCCGCCGCCACAACCTCGTCCTCATGGCGGACGAGATCTACGAGAAGATCACCTACGACGGCGCCCGCCACATCAACGCCGCCGGCCTGTCCGACGACGTGCTCACCCTGACGTTCTCCGGCCTGTCCAAGGCATACCGGGTGGCGGGCTACCGCTCCGGCTGGGTGGCCGTGTCCGGGCCGAAGCACCGGGCCGCCGACTTCCTCGAGGGCCTGACCCTGCTGGCCAACATGCGGATGTGCGCCAACGTGCCCGCGCAGCACGCCATCCAGGTGGCACTGGGCGGCTACCAGTCCATCGACGACCTCGTCCTGCCCGGCGGTCGGCTGCTCGAGCAGCGCAACCTCGCCCAGGACCGCCTGAACGCCATCCCCGGCGTGTCCGTGCAGCCGGCCCACGGCGCCCTCTACCTGTTCCCGCGGCTGGACCCGGAGGTCTACGCGATCGACGACGACGAGGCGTTCGTCATCGAGCTGCTGCGGGCGAAGAAGATCCTCGTCTCGCACGGCGGGGCATTCAACTACCCGTACACCGACCACTTCCGGCTCGTCACGCTGCCCAGCGTGAAGGACCTGGACGTGGCCCTGGACCGCCTCGAGGACTTCCTCGAGGACTGGAGGGAGCGCCATGGCTGACACCCCGGCCGCCGAGGCGGGCGGACCCGCCCGCCCCACCGACGACGGCGTCTTCGGCGCCCCCGCCCGGGAGCTGTTCGCCGCCCGCCGCGGGGACGAGGTCCGGGGCCCGGCCGACGTCGACGCCGCCGCGACGCCCGGCTACGGCGGGGACAAGGCGAAGGGCAAGAAGGACCTGGCCGCGCGCGGCCGGGCGCTCGCCGACCTGCAGGAACTGCTGTTCGCCCAGTCGGTGCGCCACGCGCCCGTGGCGGAGGCGCCGTCCCTGCTGGTCGTCCTGCAGGGCATGGACACCGCCGGCAAGGGCGGGATCATGCGCCACGTGATCGGGGCGATGGACCCGCAGGGCGTCCACGTGCACGCGTTCAAGGCGCCGACAGCGGAGGAGCGCGCCCACGACTTCCTGTGGCGCATCCGCCCGCACCTGCCTCGGCCCGGCCTCGTCTCCGCGTTCGACCGCTCGCACTACGAGGACGTGCTCGTGCATCGCGTGCGCGGGCTCTCCCCGCTGGCCGAGGTGGAGGAGCGATACGGGGCGATCCGCGAGTTCGAGGCGGCCGTGCGCGCCGCCGGGACGCGGATCGTCAAGGTGATGCTGCGGATCTCGCCGGAGGAGCAGGCCGAGCGCCTGCTGGCCCGCCTGGACGACCCCACGAAGCACTGGAAGTTCAGCGAGAGCGACCTCGACGACCGCGCGTACTGGGACCAGTACATGGACGCGTACCGGATCGCGATCGAGCGGACGGACACCGAGGACGCGCCGTGGTTCATCGTGCCGGCGGACCGCAAGTGGTTCGCGCGGCTGGCGGTGCAGCAGCTGATCATCGAGACCCTGCAGGGGATGGGGCTGGACTGGCCGAAGGCCGACTTCGACGTCGCGGCCGCCCGCCGTCGCCTGCTGGCGGGCTGAGCGCCGCCGTCGTCGCGGTGGGCGGGGAAGTGGTGGCCGGACCTTGCCAGGCCCGGGGCCGCAGTGAGTTGATGGGGAACACCGGGCGCCGCAGAGGCGTGCCGGATCCGATCCGAAAGGTGGACCCATGTCCGAGAACGCTGTCCAGAACGCCCCGCTGACCGGCAAGACCGTCGCGTTCCTCGCGACCGACGGTGTCGAGCAGGTCGAGCTGACCTCCCCGTGGGAGGCCGTGATCGCCGCCGGCGCGACCCCCGTGCTCGTCTCGCCGAAGTCCGGCACCATCACCGCGATGCAGTCCGACTGGGATCACGGCGAGTCCTTCGAGGTGAACACGACGGTGAAGGACGCCAAGGCCGAGGACTTCGACGGCCTCGTGATGCCGGGCGGCACCCTGAACGCGGACGCCCTGCGCATCAACAAGGACGCCCAGGCGTTCGTGCGTGCCTTCTTCGAGCAGCACAAGCCGGTGGCGGCCATCTGCCACGCCCCGTGGACCCTGATCGAGGCCGGCGTCGTGGAGGGCCGCCGCCTGACCAGCTACCCGTCCCTGAAGACTGACCTGAAGAACGCGGGCGCCCAGTGGGTGGACGAGGAGGTCGTCGTGGACAACGGGCTGACCACCTCGCGCTCCCCGGACGACCTCGACGCCTTCAACGCCAAGCTCGTGGAGGAGCTGAGCGAGGGCAAGCACGAGGACCAGACCGCCTGACCGACGTCGGGAGCGAGCCGCGTGGGGGCGGGGGCCGATGGCCCCCGCCCCCACCGTTTCTCGAACGAAAGCGTGGCGGAGGCCGCCGTTTCCCGAACGAAAGTGGGGGGCGGGGTCAGCTGGCGTCGGGGGCGGCCTCGCCGCGCACCTGGTCGAGGCGGGCGCGGGCGCCGTCGAGCCAGGCCTGGCAGCGGTCGGCCAGCGCTTCCCCGCGCTCCCACAGGGCCAGGGACTCCTCCAGGCCGGCGCCACCGGCCTCCAGCCGCCCCACGGTCTCCATCAGCTCGGCGCGCGCCTGCTCGTAGCTCATCTGGGCCACGTCCGAGACGTCCGCGGAGGTGAAGCCCTCCACCCCGCTCGGGCGGCCCGCGTCCTGCGTCTGCTCCATGCCCTGCTCACTCATGCCTGTCGTGTCCTCTCGTGGGATGGGGTCGGGGTGGTCCGGTGCGTCGCGACGACGTCCGCGGCGATCCGTCCGGCCGCCACGAGGATGTCGAGCCGGTCGTCCGGGGCGACCTGGTCCGCGTCGCGCACGACCTGTCCGGCGTGCTGGACCACGGCGTAGCCGCGGTCCAGGGTGCGCTGCGGGGACAGGGCGCGGACGCGGGCGCGCAGCTGCGTGAGGGCGTCCTCCTCGCGGACGAGCCGGTGGCCCAGGGCGGACCGGCCGCGCTCGCGCCACCGGTCCGTCTCCTCCTGCCGGGTGTCCACCATCACGTGCGGACGGGCCAGCACGGGCCGGGAGCGCAGGGCCGCGAGCCCCTCGGCCTCGGCGCGCACGCGGCGCTCGACGGCCGCGGCCAGCCGCAGACGCGCATCCGCGAGTCCGGCGGCCTCCTGGGCCGCGTCCGGGACGATCCGCTTGGCCGCGTCCGTGGGGGTGGAGGCACGCAGGTCGGCGACGTCGTCGAGGACCGGGCGGTCCGCTTCGTGGCCGATCGCCGAGACGACGGGCGTGCGCGCCGCCGCCACGGCGCGCACCAGCGCCTCGTCCGAGAAGGGGAGCACGACCTCCTCGAGCGCGCCGCCGCCGCGGGCGATGACGATGACGTCCACGGCCGGGTCGGCGTCGAGCTCGGCGAGCGCGGCGGCCACCTGCCGAGGGGCCTCGGCGCCCTGCACGGCGACCTCACGGATCTCGAACTCGGCGGCGGGCCAGCGCAGCAGGGTGTTGCGCAGCACGTCCTTCTTCGCGTCCGAGTCGCGGCCGGTGATGAGCCCGATCCGGTGGGGGAGCAGGGGCAGGGGTCGTTTGCGCGCGGGGGAGGTCAGCCCCTCCTCGGCGAGGGCCCGGCGCAGCAGCTCCACGCGGGCCAGCAGATCGCCGAGGCCGACCGGTCGCATCTCCTGCACGTTCATGGACAGGCGCCCAGCTTTGAGCCAGAAGTTCGGCTTTACGCGCGCCACCACGCGGGAGCCCTGCTGGACGGTCCCGTCCAGGGTCATGGCGACGTTCCGCCAGGCGGTGAGCGGCAGGGACACCTCCTCCTCGAGGTCCCGCATGGTCATGTAGACGTTGCCGCGGTTGTTCTTGAACTCGATGAGCTGGCCCTCGATCCACGTGGCGGGCGCGCGCTCGATGTGGGCCTTGAGGTTCTCGGAGAGCCGGCGCAGGGGCCACGGCCGCTCGGCGGAGGTCTCGCCCGCGCGGGCGGGCGCCGAGACGGGCATGTCCGACGCCGCCGAGGCGCCCTCGGTCACGGGCTGGTCCATCCGGGTCCCTCCTGTCCGCGCCCGGTCCGCCCGGGCACGGGCCCACCGTACCGCCCTCGCCGGACGCGCAAGACGGCGCCCGGGCGTCCCCCGGACCCGCCGCCGGCCCGGTCGGGCGCTCAGACCGGGGAACGTCCGGCCAGGATCAGTACGCTCGACGGGGTCGGAACGGAACGGAATGGAAGGACCCCCCCATGCGCACCACTCTCAGTGTCCTCGTCGCGGCCCTGGCGGGCCTGCTGGCGGTGCTCGCGACGGCCGGTGCCCTCGTCGACGAGGCGACGCACCGCCCGGAGCTGCTGCGCGGGGTGACGGAGCAGGTCGCCGTGGACCCCGAGGTCCGCGCCGCCGTGCCGGGGGTGATCGACGACGTCGTGCACGACGCCGTCCCCGAGCAGGTGCCGGACCCGCTGGCCCAGGCGGCCGAGGACCTGCTGCGCCCGCTGGCCCAGCGCGTGGCGGACGACCCGCAGGTGGTGCAGGGCTGGTCCGACACCGCTGACGAGGCCCGGCGCGCCTGGCTCGCCCAGCTCGAGGACCCGCAGGGCGCGGACGAGCCCGGCTCGGGCGCGGACGTGACCATCCCGTTCGGTCCCGTAGCACAGTCCGGGATCACCGCCGCCCTGGGCGACATCGAACGTGACCTGCGCGAGGACCGGTTCGACCTGCCCGGGCAGGCGCTGCTGGAGACGATCGCGGGCGCGGACGTCGGCGACTGGGCCGCGGACACGCTGCTGGCACCCCTGTACGACCGCGCCGCGGACCTGCGGGACAGCACCGCGCTGCGCATGGACGCGCGCATCGACGCCTTGGCCGGCACGGACCGGGCCACCGTGCACCGCTGGGTGGACGCCTCCGCGCACTGGCGCTGGGCCGCCGCCGCGTCCGTGCTGGCGCTCGTGGGCGCCCTGCTGCTCGCCCCCCGAGGGCGACGGGGTCTCGCCGTGGCCGTGGCGGGTGCGGTCGCCCTGGCCGGCGGGCTGATCGGCGGCGCCCGCCTGGGTCCGGACGCGGTCCACCTCACGGCGCCCGAGGGGGCCTCCCCGGGGGTGGCCGCGTTCGTCCAGCAGATGGAGGAGGCCGCCCGCCCGGCGTTCGCGGCCGCCGTCGCCTCCTACCCCCAGACCCTGACCACCCTGGGCTGGATCGTGCTGGCCGCGGGCCTGTTGCTGGCCCTGGCCGAGCTCGGGGTCGCTCGGCGTGGCCGGGTCCGTGCCGCCCGGGCGGACGGTCCCCCGCGGTGGGCCGCTCCCACACCGCGGCCGACGACACGTCGCGCTGAGCCCGCGGCGAAGCCCGGGCGCGGTCTGCGTCCCGGCCGATAGCATGGAGGGCATGTCCGCTCCCTCCGTCTCCGCCCGTCCGTCCGCCGTCGGCCTCGGGATGCCGCAGGTCCCGCGCGTTCGTCGTTCCCGTGAGGAGGTGGAGGCGGCCGCGCCCGTGTCCGGTGAGAAGCGCGTGCTGCTGGCCGCCCCCCGTGGCTACTGCGCCGGCGTGGACCGTGCCGTCGTCGCCGTCGAGAAGGCCCTCGAGCACCACGGCGCCCCCGTGTACGTGCGCAAGGAGATCGTCCACAACCGGCACGTCGTGGACACCCTGACCGAGCGCGGCGTGGTGTTCGTCGACGAGCTGGACGAGGTGCCCGAGGGCGCCCTGACCGTGTTCTCCGCGCACGGCGTGTCCCCGGCCGTCGTCGAGGAGGCCGCCCAGCGCAACCTGCGCACCATCGACGCCACGTGCCCGCTCGTGACCAAGGTGCACCGCGAGGCCGTGCGCTTCGCCAAGCAGGACAAGCGGATCCTGTTGATCGGCCACGACGGTCACGAGGAGGTCGAGGGCACGTTCGGCGAGGCGCCCGAGCACACCACGGTGATCAACGACGTGGCCGAGGCCCGCACCGTCCAGGTGGAGGACCCGGACAACCTGATCTGGCTCTCCCAGACCACGCTCTCCGTGGACGAGACCCTCGAGATCGTCTCCGTGCTGCGCGAGCGGTTCCCTCACCTGCAGGACCCGCCCTCGGACGACATCTGCTACGCCACCTCCAACCGGCAGGCGGCCATCAAGTCGATCTCGCCGGAGTGCGACCTGGTGATCATCGTGGGCTCGGCGAACTCCTCGAACTCGGTGCGCCTCAAGGAGGTCGCCGCGGAGTACGGGGCCTCCCGCGCCGAGCGCGTGGACTTCGCCAACCAGGTGGACGAGTCCTGGTTCGAGGGCGTGGCCACCGTGGGCCTGTCCTCGGGCGCGTCCGTGCCCGAGGTGCTGGTCCAGGAGGTGCTCGCGCTGCTGGCCGAGTACGGCTATGGGCAGGTGGACGAGGTGGTGACCGCCGAGGAGGACATCATCTTCTCCCTGCCCAAGGAGCTGCGCGCCGAGATGAAGCGCGTGGGCGACGACGGGCGCGCCCTCGGCGGACGCCGCCGCGACGCCGAGGCCTGACCGCGCCCCTCGTCTCCTCGCTGAGGCCCGCAGACTCGCCGTCGCGACGCCGACGTAGCGGCGAGTCTGCGGGCCTCGGTGTGCCCGGGCCTCAGCGTGCCGGGCCGGCGGGTGGTCAGGACTCAGAGTCCGAAGACCCAGACGAGCAGGGTCATCGACGCGATGGAGATGAGCACGGCGGCGATGATGTTCAGCCACACGCCGCCCTTCACCATCTGGCCGATGGTCACATAGCCGGAGCCGTACGCGATGGCGTTCGGCGGGGTGGCCACGGGCAGCATGAACGCGCAGGTCGCGGCGAGGGCGACGGGCGCGGCCAGCATGAGCGGGGGGACGCCGGTGCCCAGGGCCACGCCGGAGGCGACGGGCAGGAACGTGGCCGCGGTGGCCGTGTTCGAGGTCATCTCCGTCAGCAGCAGGATGCCGACGGCGGCGATCACCACGAGCACCCACACGGGGATGTCGCCGAGGCCCTTGACCTGCTCACCGAGCCACGTGGACAGGCCCGACTTGGAGAACTGACCGGACAGGGCCAGGCCGCCGCCGAACAGCAGGAGCACGCCCCACGGCAGCTCCTTCGCGGCCTCCCAGTCGAGCAGGCGCACGCCGCGCCCGGCCCCGCCGCCGGCCGGCAGGAGGAACAGGATGAGTCCGACGACCATGGCGATGGCCGCGTCCGAGAGCAGCGGGGACTCCAGGCCCAGGACGTACTCGGAGATCAGCGGCACGGTGATCCAGGCCAGCGCGGCGAGGATGAAGACGGCGAGGACCTTGGCCTCGGGGGCGCTCATGCGGCCGAGGCGGGCCAGCTCGGTGGCGATCAGGTCGCGGCCGCCGGGGACCTCGTCGATCTCGGGGCGGAACAGCACGCGGGTGAGCAGGAACCAGCACGCGAAGAGCAGCACGACGGCGATCGGCACGCCGACCAGCATCCACTGGCCGAAGCCGATCTCCACGCCGTGCTCGGCGGCCATGTGGCCCGCGAGCAGGGTGTTGGGCGGGGTGCCGATGATGGTGCCGAGCGAGCCGATGGACGCGGCGTAGGCGATGCCGAGCATGAGCGCGGTGCCGAAGTTCGTCTTCGTCAGGGAGCGGATCTCGGCCTGCGTGGGGGCCTCGCCGGGCGCGGATGCGGGCGCGGCGGGGCGGTCGGCCTGGTCCGCTGCCTCGTCCCCGGTCAGGGCGCCGTCCGTGCCGTAGCGCTGGACGAGCACGAGGATGGACACGCCGATGGGGAGCATCATCACGGCGGTGGCGGTGTTGGACACCCACATGGAGATGAACCCGGTGGCGATCATGAAGCCCAGGACGAGGTTCACGGTCCTGGCGCCCATGAACGTCAGGACGCCGAGCGCGATGCGCCGGTGCAGGTTCCAGCGCTGCATGGCCAGGGCGAGCATGAAGCCGCCCATGAACAGGAAGATGATGTTGTTGCCGTAGCTCGCGCCGACGGCGTCGAAGGTGATGCCGCCGTCGGACTCCTCGGCGGGCACGCCGAGCGGGAAGACCACGAGCGGCAGCAGGGCGGTGGCGGGGATGGGCAGGGCCTCGGTCATCCACCACACGGCCATGAGCACGGCGGTGGCGGCGACGAGGCGGGGCCAGACGCCGAGGTCGCCCGGCATCAGCAGGAACAGGGCGACGGCGAGCAGGGGGCCGGCCACGAGGCCGATGATGCGCTTGACGTTCTCGCCGCCGGTCAGCGGCTCGTCACGCATGCCCGGGGAGAGCTCGTGTTCGAACTCCTGGGCGGCCGCCCGGGGGTTGAAGCGGGAGACGTGCTCGTTGACGTTGCTCGGCGGGGGGGTCGATCGGGACTCCACGGGGCCTCCTCATCAAGTCAGGCCCTCGGCGCGGCCTGGCAATTCTCTGTGAGTTTCACGGTAGCAAGTGGCCTGGGACACGGAAAGACGACGTCAGGGCCGCGACGGCCCATCCGCCCGGCCCCGCTCACGCCTCCCGCGCCGTCTCCGCCCGACGACGGCGCAGCTCGTCCTCCTCCACGCCCGCGACCAGTTCCGGGGCGGCCAGGGGCCGGGGCGCGGACTCGAGCGTGCGGATGTCCGGCGTGGGGGCCAGGCCCGGGTCGGCGTCGCGGAGGCGCCGGGCGGCGGGGAGCACGCGCGACTCGACGTTGCCGACGAGCTGGTTGTAGCGGTCCACGGCGGTCTTGAGGGAGCCGCCCATGCGGTCCAGGTGGGTGCCGAGCGTGCCGAGACGCTCGTAGAGGTCCTTCGCGCTGGCCACCACGGTGTGGGCGTTCTCGGCCAGGGTGTCCTGCCGCCACGCGTAGGCCACGGACTTCAGGGCGGTCAGGAGGGAGACGGGGGCGACGAGCGCGACGTTCCGGGAGAACGCGTGGTCCAGCAGCCCGGGGTCCGCGTCCAGCGCCGCGGCCAGGAGCGACTCGGCGGGCAGGAAGCACAGGACCAGCTCGGGGGAGTGCTCGAGGCCGTCCCAGTAGGACTTCGCGGAGAGCTGGTCCACGTGGCGGCGCACGGCCGCGGCGTGCTGGGCGGCCAGCGCCTGGCGCCGCTCGTACGCCTCCTCGCCGGGCTCATCCGCGAGGGCCTCGGCGGCCAGCGCGTCCCCGATGGGGGCCTTGGCGTCCACGGCCATGGCCTTGCCGCCGGGCAGGGACACCACGAGGTCCGGGCGGAGGCGCTCGCCGTCCCTGCCGGACAGCGTGGCCTGCTCCGTGAAGTCCACGTGGTGGAGCATGCCCGCCGCCTCGACGACCCGCCGCAGCTGCGCCTCGCCCCAGTGGCCCCGGGCGGAGGTGGACTTGAGGGTGGCCATGAGCGAGGTGGTCTGGTTCAGCAGGTCCCGGTCGGTGGCCGCGGCGGCGCGGAGCTGCTCCCCGAGTCGGCCGAACTGGGAGGCCCGATCCCGTTCCAGCACGCTCACCTGCTCCTGGAGCGCCGCCAGCCGCTGGCCCAGCGGCGCGAGCGTGGACATCACCTGGGACTCCGCGCGTCGGCGTTCGGCGTCCTCGGCGCGCGCGGCCGTGAGCGCGCGCTGCTCCGCCCGGGCGGCCGCGAGCTCCTCTCGCGCCCCCTGGTGCTCGGTGCGCAGCGCGGCCAGCTCGGCCTGGGCCCGGCGGGCTTCCTCACCGCCACCGGCCGCCCGGCGCCACATGAGCCACGCGCCCACCAGGGCGCCCAGCACGAGTCCGAGGATGAGGGCGAGCAGCAGGTTGAGGATCTCCATGCCCCCACCCTCGCAGGCCGCACGGACACGGTAGGCCGCGGCGCGCCGTCGTCGTGGTGGGCGGCTCAGCCGAAGAGCGGGTTGGGGCCGTTGGCCACGACCTGCGGGTCGCCGTCGACGCGGGCGGCGATGCCCGCCGCGGCCACACCGGGCAGATACGGGAAGACCATGCGGGTCGAGGCCAGGGCGGCGGCGTCGAAGGCCTCCACCGCGACGGCCGGGCGGGGTCCGTCCGCCGTCTCGATCTCGCCGTCGAACACGGCCACCGCCCGCGTGGGGCGCGGGCTGATCGTCGCGACCGTGGCGGCCGCCTGCTCGGGCTCGAGGTCCGGGTGCTCCCACATGCCGCGCTGGCCGTCGGCGGCGACGGCGAGGATCGTCGGGGCGAACACGGACTGCCGGCCGAGCGTGTCGAACACGTGCTCCACCGCGAGGCTGATCAGCGGCAGCAGCTCGCCGCCGGGAGGCGTGGGGGTCGGTCCGGTGGGCGTCGGGGTGCTCATGGGGCCGAGGCTACCGGCCCTGTCCGACGGCGCCCACCCGCGCCTAGCGTGAACCCATGCAGCTCACCATCGCCCCCGGGGACATCACGGCCACGCACGCGGACGCCGTCGTCAACGCCGCCAACTCCACCCTGCTCGGCGGCGGAGGCGTGGACGGCGCCATCCACCGGCGTGGCGGTCCCGAGATCCTGGCCGAGTGCCGCCGCCTGCGCGAGACCGACCTGCCGGAGGGGCTGCCCGCCGGCCAGGCCGTGGCGACGACGGCGGGGCGCCTGCCCGCGCGCTGGGTCATCCACACGGTGGGCCCGGTGTGGGCCAAGACGATCGACAAGTCCGACACCCTCGCCTCGTGCTACCGCGAGTCCCTGAAGGTGGCGGCCGGGCTCGGCGCCCGGACGGTCGCGTTCCCGGCGATCTCCGCGGGGATCTACGGCTGGCCCATGGAGGACGCGGCGCGGATCGCCGTCGAGACCTGCCACGCGATGGCGGACGAGGTGGGCGGCACCGTGGACGAGGTGCTGTTCGTGCCCTACGGCGACACGGCGGAGGCCGCGTTCCGTGCGGCGCTCGGGCACCTCGAGGCCCCCCAGACCACCGATGACGAAGGAGACACCGGACGATGACCATGCGTTTCTGGACCAGGACCGTCGCCGTGACTGCGGCGAGTCTGCTCGCGCTCACCGGCTGCGCGACGGGAGGGGAAGAGGCGGCGACGTCGTCCTCCCACGGCGGGCACGCGGGCCACGCGATGGACGGCGGCCCCGCCCCCGAGGGCATCGAGCCCGCCGCGGACCCGGCCCACCCCGTGGGCACCGAGGTCACCCTCATGGCGGACCACATGCCCGGGATGGAGGGGGCCGCCGCCACCGTCGTGGGCGCGTACGAGACCACCGCCTACTCCGTAGACTACCGGCCGACGACGGGCGGGCCCGAGGTGACGGACCACAAGTGGGTCGTCCAGGAGGAGCTGGAGGACGCGGGCGCCGAACGCCTGCCCGACGGCGCGGCGGTCACCCTCGCGGCTGACCACATGCCGGGCATGCAGGGTGCGGAGGGCACGGTGCACTCCTCGACGGATGAGACCGTCTACATGGTGGACTACGAGTCCGACGGCATGCGGATGAGGAACCACAAGTGGGTGGTGGAGAGCGAGATCGCCTCGGCGGGCTGACCCCGGGCCGGGAGGGTCCTGACCGCCCGCCTGGAAGTTGATCGAACTTCACGTAGATTTCTGGAATAGGCTCGCCGGGCGTGCTGTTGTAGTGGTCAGACGCCGCGGTGTCAGCGGCGCCCACCCGAATACCGAGGAGAGTGAACCGACATGGCCCGTCCTATCGATCCGTTCCGTGAGATGGAGCGCCTGGTGAACGGTCTGACGCCCCGCGCGACCGGCACCGTGTCCATGCCCATGAACCTGTACCGCGAGGGCGACGTCTTCGTCGCCGAGGTCGAGCTGCCCGGCGTCGACCCGGCCTCCATCGACGTGGACGTGGAGGAGCGCACCCTCACCGTCCGCGCCGAGCGCAAGGAGGACCCGGCCCGCGAGGACCGACGCTGGCTCACCCGTGAGCGTTCCGCCGGCACCTTCGCCCGCCAGCTCACCCTGGGCGAGGGCCTCGCCCTCGACCGCATCCAGGCCGACTACAGCGACGGCGTCCTGACCCTCACCATCCCGGTGGCGGAGCAGGCCAAGCCCCGCAAGATCTCCGTCACCCACGGCGGTGCTGCCCCCGTGGCCGGGCAGACCGTGGAGGGCGAGACCGCCGAGACCACCGGCGAGTGACCGGCCTCTGACGGAGCCGCGCGCGGCCGGCGCGCGGTCCGTCCCCCGAACGCAGATGCGGCGGGCCCCCCACCGGGGGCCCGCCGCATCTGCGTGGCGGTCAGGCGCAGCCCCGTCACGCCCTTGACGCGCAGACGGGCGTCGAGCGGGCTCATGGCGTCGTCCTCGGCGCCCATGCGCACCGAGCCCACCGGGTGGTACACGGTGTTGTGGGTGCGGCGCACGTAGTCGGCGATCTCCTCGTCCGTCTGCGCCTGCTCGCCCGGGGCCAGTTCGCGCCCCGCCCACGCCGCCATGGCCGGCTGGGAGACGATCTCCCGGGCCAGCCGGATGCCGGCGACCGCGACGGCCATGTCATGGCCCTCCGGGTCGGTGAAGTAGCGCGGGTCCACGGCCGGCTTGTCCCGGTAGTCGTTGGAGCGCAGGCGCACGGTGCCGCGGGACTTGGCGAGGGGGGGGACCCGGTGGCCCTGCGGTCTCGGCTGTCGTCCTCTGGTCGGCAGACACAGGTGTGCGTCCTCTCGTCGGGGTCTGGGCGGCCCGCCCACCCTACAGATCGGTCATCTGGGCGGGGATGCGTGCTGGGCGGTGCGGGTCTCTGGGTTCCGTGGGCGCGTGGGGGCGGGGGCTGGGGCTGCCGGGCCCCGTGGCCGCCGGGCCTCTGGGTTCCGTGGGCAGAAAAGCAAGGGTTTCTGCCCCCGGAAGCGAAAACCCTGCCGGTTCTGCCTCCGGAACAGGGGAGAGCGCGCTTTCTGCCCACGGAGCGGGCGGGGCTGCCGGTTCTGCCCACGGAACGGGGCCGGTGCGGGACGCCTCCGCCGCGGCGGGCCCGCCGGTAGACTGCCGGACTGTGGCTTTGACTATCGGATTCGTGGGACTGCCCAACGTGGGCAAGTCGACCCTGTTCAACGCGCTGACGCGCCAGACCGTGCTCGCGGCGAACTACCCGTTCGCGACGATCGAGCCGAACGTGGGCGTGGTGAACCTGCCGGATGAGCGCCTCCCGCAGCTCGCCGAGATCTTCGGCTCCGAGCGCATCCTGCCGGCCACGGTCAGCTTCGTGGACATCGCCGGCATCGTGAAGGGCGCCTCCGAGGGGGAGGGCCTGGGCAACCAGTTCCTGGCGAACATCCGCGAGGCCCACGCCATCGCGCAGGTGGTGCGCGCGTTCGACGACGGCGACGTCGTCCACGTGGACGGCAAGGTGGACCCGGCCTCGGACATGGAGACCATTAACACCGAGCTGATCATCGCGGACATGCAGACCGTGGAGAAGGCGATCCCGCGCGTCGAGAAGGAGGTCAAGGGCAAGAAGAAGGAGCCCGCCGACCTCGAGGCGCTCAAGGCCGCGCTCGCGGTGCTGGAGCGGGGCGAGACGATCTTCGCCGCGAAGGACAAGGACAAGCTGGACATGGACCGGCTGCGGGAGCTGAGCCTGCTCACCGCCAAGCCGTTCATCTACGTGTTCAACTCGGACGAGGGTGTGCTGGGGGACGAGGCCAAGCAGCAGGAGCTGCGGGATCTGGTGGCCCCCGCCGACGCCGTGTTCCTGGACGCCAAGCTCGAGTCCGACCTCGTGGAGCTCTCCGAGGAGGAGGCGGCCGAGATGCTGGAGATGGCCGGGCAGGACGAGTCCGGGCTGGACCAGCTGGCCCGCGTGGGCTTCTCCACCCTCGGCCTGCAGACGTACCTGACGGCGGGGCCGAAAGAGACGCGCGCCTGGACGATTCCGGTGGGGGCGACGGCGCCCGAGGCCGCCGGCGTGATCCACACCGACTTCCAGCGCGGCTTCATCAAGGCGGAGATCGTGAGTTTCGACGATCTGATCGCCGCCGGCTCCATGGCCGACGCCAAGGCCGCCGGCAAGGTGCGCATGGAGGGCAAGGACTACGTGATGCGCGACGGCGACGTGGTGGAGTTCCGGTTCAACGTTTGAGCTCCTGAGCCACGAAAGCAATGGATGGGGTCCCGGATCTCAAAACCCTTCGGGTGAGGGAGTTACTTCAACTCGAGGCATCCATTGTCTCCGAACTGCGCGGGCGTGGTCTGGTGCGTACCAACAACAAACCGCTGGGCGACATCGCTTAGCAGGTGGTGTTGGCCGCGCGGGGTGTTGTCCTAGAACCCAACTCGACGAAGTCGCACGACGTGACGGATCAGAGTGGTCGCCGGGTCCAGGTCAAGGCAATGGGTGGCCGCGTGGTCGGGCGGTCGGGGAAGTTCAGCCCGTTTCGGAGCTTCGACTTCGACACTGCGGTGTTCCTGATCTTCGCGGCAGAGACGTTTGAACTCGTGCTCGCGCGCGAAGTCGATGCCGACTCTGTTGAGGCCGTTGCCCCATACAGCCGACACACGAATGGGCGGCAGGCCACGCTGCGTCAGGTTGAGAGCTTGGGCCTGGACGTGACGACAGAGATGCGGGAAGCGTTTGCGACGCTCGATCCTGACGCGGTCGATCTCGTGCAGTAGGCGCCCACATCGGGGCGGCCGATGCATGAAGCTTCATGTGACCGACAGTGCAGCGAGTCATGGCTGCATCGGGATCGACGTCACCGCTGGAGTCACCGCCAGATCAGCGAAAGGCCCCGACGATACCGCTACCGCGGCGACGTAGCCGGCTACCTGCTCGGTTGGGTTGTCGGTGATCGGAGAGCCTGCTGATCGCGGTGAGCCTCCGACCTTAGGGTGGTGAGTGCACGATCGTGTACCTGACGAAGGGACTGCAGTGGCGAGGTTGAACCTGAAGGCCATAGAGGAGCGCGTCGCTCCCCTGGGCGGTCGCGATTCCTACGACCGCGAGTTCATCTT
>NZ_JBQXFD010000005.1:0-161681 GCF_052615555.1 Micrococcus sp. EWR3.9.1 | reverse complement strand
CAGGCCGAAGGCGCCCACTTCTTGGGGACGATCATCACGCTCGACCAGACCACGGACCCGCTCGAGGGCAACATCCTGCATGTGGTCGACGGCCAGCAACGACTGACGACCTTGACCCTGCTCCTTGCTGCGGTCTACTCCGTGCTCAAGGAGCACATCGACGAGCTCGATGACGACACCCGAACGGACGTTACGAACCTCGGTCGCCAGCTGGTCCGCAAGGCTGACCAGCAGCCGCGGGTGAGACCGCAGAAGCAAGGGCACAACCTCTTCGACTACCTCAAGACGCTCGAAGGCGCCGGGTTGCCCGTTGAGGGCGAGTGGAAGCCGTACTACCCCAGCCGCCGGATCGCGAAGTGCTACCGCTACTTCCGCGCCGCCATCCTGAAGCTCGCCGAGACGGAGGAGCTGTCCGAGACGGAGGCTGCGCTCAGGGTGCACGAGGCGGCCCTGCAGGCGGTCATTGTGAAGATCGAGGTCGCCAGCCACGCCGACGCGTTCGTCCTCTTCGAATCGCTGAACAACCGCGGTATGCCGCTCTCGCCCGTGGATCTGATCAAGAACCACCTTTTGGCCGAGTCCGAGAAGAAGCAGATCATGAATGTCGACCAGGCGTTCAAACACTGGAACGACATGCTGACGAGCCTCGGCGACAGCTACTCCACCCAGGAGCGCTTCCTGCGGCACTACTACAACGCCTTCAAGACGGAGCTCCCCGACGTCCCCAACGCCTCCGTCGCCACCAAGTCCAACCTGATCCGTGTCTACGAGAAGCTCCTGGAACAGAACCTGAAGAAAGTCGTCGACGCCCTCGTCGAGGCGAGCAAGATCTACGGCCGCATCAACTGCGTCGTGGAGCTCGACCAGCCGACCTCCCTCGACCGGGCCTTCCAGCGGCTCATGCGCGCCCAGGGTGCGCCGTCCTACGTCCTCCTGATGTGGCTCATGACGAAGCAGGACGAACTCGAGTTGACCGACGCCCAGGTCGAGGCGGTCGTTGACCGCCTCACAAACTTCTTCGTTCGCCGCAACCTCACCGGCTACCCGCCCACTTACGCGCTGGCGAAGCTCTTCATGACGACCATCGACGCTGTGGGTGACGCCCGTGGCAATGACGTTCTGAAGGTCGTCAGAGAGAAGCTGAACAGCGTCTCAGCCTCCGACGAGGAGTTCCGAGCCCGGCTCCTCGGCCGGATCTACGAAGAGAACACCGACGTCGCCCGGTTCGTGCTGACCACCCTGGCCGAGGATGCGATGACCAAGGAGACATGGGCGGACCTGTGGCGGCAGGAGAAGAACCACTTCGTCTGGACGATCGAACACATCCTCCCGCAGGGTGAGAATCTGCCCGCCGCATGGCAGGAGATGCTCGGAGGCAAAGAGGTTGCTGCGCAGGTGCAGGAGGAGCACCGGCACAGGCTGGGGAACCTCACGATCACGGCCTACAACAGCAATCTCGGCAACAAATCCTTCGTTGAGAAGCGTGACCGCCAGGATTCGAAGGGCCTGCCCATCGGCTACAAGAACGGCTTCTCGTTGAACGCCGAGCTCGCCACTCGGGAGTCGTGGACCGCTGATGACATCGAGGCGCGCACGAAAGTGTTGGCTGACAAGGTGATCGGGCGGTTCCCGCTGGCCTAGGGCCGATGGGACTTCAACGGCGATGTTCTGGCGAACAGGGTTCGGCCGCCTCGATGGCCCTCAAGACAATAGAACGGCCCGCGGGGGCCTGCGTCAGGAGAGCGGATGTGGACATCTCAATCGAGATTGCGGAGCGAATCGTCTCGGAGATCAGGGCTGTCCTCGACGAGGCCCTCGACAACTTCCGCGCCCACGACGTCGACCCCGCCGGCTGCGTCATCCGCCCCGGCGAACCGACGCGACAGGAGGTCTCCACGGCTCGCTCGCCTCGACGCGCTCATGGTCTCGCGCGCGCCCGCCATCGTCGGGGTGCTGGGGTTAACTGCCTACCGGCGGTTATTCGGGAAGCCCAAGGTGCTCCTGGGAGAGCAGGGGACGCCGTCGCCGGGCCCCCGGACCACGAGGGCAAGGAGTTCTGCATCCCACAGGGTGCCTCCTGAGTTCCACCTCACCGACTGGTACCATAAGCAGGTACCACGACGCGCCTAGGGAGGCCCGCATGTCCATCAGTGCCAGTGAAGCCCGCAAGACCCTGTTCCCGCTCATCGAGCGGGTGAACGCGGACCGCGACGCCGTAGAGATCGTCTCCCGCAAGGGGAACGCCGTCCTCATGCCCGCGGACGAGTACGCCGCCTGGCAGGAGACCGCCTACCTGTTCCGCTCCCCGGCCAACGCCCGACGGCTGCTGGACGCCTACGAACGCGCCCGCGCAGGGAGCGTTGAGGAGCACGCTCTGGACCGCCTGGACGGGGACGCCTGAGTGCGCCTCGTGTGGGACCGCTCCGCCTGGGAGGACTACACGCACTGGCAGACCACGGACCGCAAGGTCCTCAAACGGATCAACACCCTCATCGACGCGGCCCTGCGTGATCCCTTCGAGGGGATCGGCAAGCCCGAGCAGCTGAAGTACGGCGCGGCCGGGGCATGGTCCCGGCGCATCACGGAGGAGCACAGGCTCGTCTACCTCGTCGACGGCGAGGACCTGATCATCCTCCAGGCGAGGTATCACTACTGACATGCGCTTCACCCAGGCCGAGCTGCAGCAGTTCCGCGACCGCACCGTCCCCGACCTGCTGCCGGACCCGCTGCGGCTGCTGTTCATCGGCATCAACCCCGGCCTGTGGACCGCCGCCACCGGTGCGCACTTCGCCCGCCGCGGCAACCGCTTCTACCCGGCCCTGCACCGCGCCGGGCTCACCCGGCACCTGATCGACGCCTCCAATGGCTACAAGGCCGAGGACCTCGCCGAGCTGCATGCCCGCGGCATCGGGATCTCCAACCTCGTCCCGCGGGCCTCCGCCCGCGCCGACGAGCTCGCCGCGGAGGAGCTCGCCGCCGCCCCCGCCCGCCTGGACGCGCTCGTGGCGGCGCACGCGCCGGCCGTCGTCGCCGTGTTGGGGGTGACGGCCTACCGGCAGGCGTTCGGACGCCCGAAGGCGGCGCTGGGGGAGCAGCAGACGCCGTGGCCGGGCACGCGGCTGTTCGTGGCGCCGAACCCCAGCGGGCTCAACGCTCACGCCACCCTGGACTCGCTCGCCGCGGACTACCGTGCGGCCGGTGCCGCGGCGGGGCTCGTGGACTGAGTGCGCCCGCTGTCCCTGCGGACGCGCTGACGCCTCAGGCCCGTCAGAACAGCGGCCAGGGCACGGCTGGCGTCAGCCCGCTCGGGGCAGGGAAGGTCCCGTCCTCGAGCAACCGGGCACAGCGTTCGGCCGAGGCTTCGACTTCCTCGGCACTGAGCAACCCCGCCAGCCCCCGCCCCAGCTCGCCAGCAAGTCCCTCGAGAACCCGGCCGACGCCGTCGCGCTCCTCCTCGCTCAGCACCTCGCCCAACCAGCCCCACAGCACGGTCCGCAGCTTGTCCGCCACATGGAAGGTGAGCCCGTGGTCCACGCCGTGGCGGTGCCCGCCGGGCATGGCGAGGATGTGGGCGCCCTTGCGGTCGGCGTTGTTGACGATCACGTCGAACACCGCCATGCGGCGCAGCGCCGCCGAGTCCTCATGGGCCAGGACCAGCCGGTTCCCGTCCTCGTCCTCGCCCTCCAGGATCGTGAGCCACCCCGCGGTCGGCACCTTGTCCGCTGGGAACAGGTCCACGGCGTCCTGCCCAGGATCCTGCTCCTGCCAGAGCTGCACCATGCCCTCGCCGAAGGGGCCGTCGCGCAGCCACGTGCGCGGCACGATATCCCACCCCAGTGCCTCGGACACCAGGTGCGCGGCCACCTCGCGGCGGGCCAGGGTTGCGGCGGGGAAGTCCCAGAGCGGGGCCTCGCCGGCCACCGGCTTGTAGACCACCGGGGTGTCACCGATCGCGCCGAGGAACGTGGCGTTGGACGCCGTCGTGATGCGGCCGGTGAGCGTCAGCTCCTCGGCCATCTGCTCGCCGGCGGGCACGTCCGCGGCGCTCATCAGGAGTCGGGGAGGGTGCAGTCGTGGCCGTCGGGGTCGATGGGCTGGCCGCAGTCCGAGCAGATCGGACGCCCGGCGTCCACGACCTCCCGGGTGCGCCGGGCGAACGCCCGGGCGGCGCCGACGGGCATCCGCACGCGCACGGCCTCGGCGTCCGACTCGAGCGCCGGGTCGGCGTCGTCGTCAGAGAGCGGGTGCGCGTCGATGAGCACCTGCGCGGTGGTGGGGTCCCAGCCCAGGCCGATGGCCCCCACCCGGAACCACTCCTGCACCGGGTCCAGCGGATCGTTGTCCACGAGTTCCACGGGCGTGCTGGCCGGGACGCTGTGCGGATTGCCCTCCAACGCCATCAGATCGTCGAGGATCTCGTCGAGCATCTCCGCCATCAGGGCGGACTGCTGCTTCTCCAAGGCCAGGCTCACCAGCCGGGGCCCGGTGCGCACCTGCAGGTAGAACGTGCGGGCTCCGGGACGGCCGAGCGTCCCGATCACGACCCGATCCGGCCAGTCGAACTCATGGGCGGGGGCAGGTGCATCACTCATGCCACGATCCTAGGCGTCCGCTCGTCCACCGCGCCGGGGCCGGTGCCCGCGCCGCCGCCCACCGGGGCGTCGTCGGACGGGCCGAGGGCCGAGAGCCAGGACAGGTCCCCGGCGTCGGTGTTGGTCGCCCAGACCCGCGGGCGGCTCGGCCCGTAGCTCACGATGGACACGGAGGCGGGTCCCACCTCGATCCGCTGGAACAGATCCAGGTGCGTGCCGAGCGCGTCGGCCAGGATCGACTTGATGACGTCCCCGTGGCTCACCGCCACCCACACCGCCCCGGGCCCGTGCTCGGCCTCGACGGCGGCGTCGTGCCGGCGGATCGCCGCCACCGCGCGGGCCTGCATGCCCGCCATGGACTCCCCGCCGGGGAAGACGACGGCGGACGGCTGGGTCTGCACCGTCGCCCACAGGGGCTCGGTGGCCAGGTCGCTGAGCGCGCGCCCCTGCCACTGGCCGTAGTCGCACTCGGTGAGGTCGTCGTCGACCAGCGAGGGCACCGTCCCCGGCTGGCGATCGAGGAGGGCGCGGGCCGTCTGCGCGCACCGCTCCAAGGGACTGGCCACCACCGCGGCCACGGGCACGGCCGCGATGCGGTCCGCGGTGCGGGCCGCCTGCTCCCGTCCGTGCTCGTCCAGGCTGACCCCGGGGGTGCGGCCCGCCAGCAGTCCGGACGCGTTGGCCGTGGTGCGGCCGTGCCGCACGAGGAGAACCGTCGCCATGGCCTCAGCGTAGCGAGGGGATGCCCGCCTCTCGCGGACAAAGCCTCGCGGCCATGACGCAAAGGGTCAGTGACGCAACGCGAGCACGCCTATGCCCGGCAAGGCTGACGCCCGTCTGCAGGCCTCGAACGCCCGGAGCAGGCCTTCGAGGCCTAGGACGGCGCCCTGCTGCTGGTCACCCACGACCGCCGCATGCTCGAGGCCGTCCGCCTCGACCGCCGCTGATACCCTCCCCCGGTGGTCAACCTCCTGCTCTCGGTGACGTTCGCGTGCGGCGTGGCGATCGCCGGGCTCCACGTGGTGAACCGGCGGTTCATCGCGCCGATGTACGACGTCGTCCTCAACCTGGCCGCGTTCCTCGCCGCCGTCGCCTCCTCCGTGCTCCTGGGGCACGTGCTGCCCGCGGTGTTCGCCGCGCTGGCCGTGCTCGCCTGGCTGATCCTGGCCGTCCGCACGGTGCGCGCCCGCCGCGCGGGACATAAGCTGGAGGTGACCGCCGGGCGGCTCGTCGCCGTCGACACGCGGCCCAGCAAGGCCGACGGCCGGATCGGCCTGCGCTTCCTCTTCCGCGCCGTCCACCCGCTCACTGCCGCGGACGTCGCCGCCATCCGCCTGCAGGAGGACGAGGCCTCCGAGCATCGCTTCGTGACGTGCCAGGAGGCCCGGAAGCTCCTGCGCCCGGCGATCGCCCGCCGCGTCGACGCCGCCTGGGACGCCGCGCACTGCGTCTACCTGGAGGACGGGCGTCCCGCCGCGGGGGTGGATCAGCCGGCGGGCTGAGGCCCGGCCCCCGACCGGACGAGCGGTGCCCGGCGGCGTCCCCGTCCCGGATGAGGGCCGCTGCCTGATCTGCGGGCGTGATCGTGGCGGCGCGGTCAGGAGGGTGGACGCGGGACGAGACGGTGCGCCCAGGCAACGGCGGGACGGTCCCACGGACGGCGCTGCCGTGTTCTCCGCATCCGTGATCGACGACGCCACAGGCGTCAACATGGGCATCGGCTTCCTCGGCGTCGCCCTCGCCTTCGGCCTGACCGTGGTGGCCATGGCCTACGCCGTGGGTCACGTCTCCGGCGGTCACTTCAACCCGGCAGTCACCCTGGGTGCGGCGCTCGCGGGTCGTCTGCCGTGGAAGCTCACTGTGCCGTACTGGATCGCCCAGCTCGTGGGCGGCGTGGCGGCCGGCGGCGTGCTGCTGGCGATCGCCTCCGGTCGTCCGGGCTACTCGCTTGCGGAGAACGGCCTGGCCACCAACGGCTACGGCGAACTCTCGCCCGCCGGCTACTCGATGGGCGCGGTGTTCCTGACCGAGGCGCTGCTGACCGCCGTGTTCCTCTACATCATCCTCGGCGCCACGGACCGCCGTGCTCCGTCCGGCTTCGCGCCGCTGGCCATCGGCCTGACCCTCACGCTGATCCCCCTGATCTCCATCCCCGTGTCGAACACCTCCGTGAACCCCGCTCGCTCCTTCGGCGTGGCCCTGTTCGCAGGCGGGGACGCCCTCGGCCAGGTCTGGCTGTTCTTCGTGGCCCCGTTGTTGGGCGCCGCGGTCGCCGGTCTCAGCTACCGCTTCGTCTTCCCCAACTCCTCCCGGATGACCGAGGAGCTGCCCGAGCCCGCCGCCGACGGGACGCGTGACGCCGTCTGACCCCTGCCATTCGGACCTTGCCCCTCACCGCCCCTTCTCTTCCCGCACCTCCTTGGAACGCAGCAGGCGCGGCGCCGTCGTCAGCGCCAACCCGCCGAGGATGTTCAGGGGGATCACCCACCACACCCAGCTGAGCCACTCGAGCCAGCCCACGCCGTGCGCTCCGGACGGGATGGCTCCGATGATGAGGATCGAGTCCATCACCGAATGGAAGAGCGAACCGCCGGCGAGGACGACGGCTCCGGCGACGGACGCGACGATCATCGCCGTCGGGCTGTCCGTCCCGGCCTGCATCCGCGTCACGAGGGTGATCGCCACCCCGGCCAGGACCGCCAGGGCGGCGCCCTGCCAGCTGAAGCCGATGTCCAGGAAGTGGTGGGCGCTCTCGGCCAGGGTGCCGTGCAGGTCGGGGAACCCCGCCACCACGAGGGCGATCATCACGGTGCCGCCGAGGAGGTTCATCACGAGGGTCACCGCCCACAGACGCAGCAGCTCCACCCACGTGCCCCGGCCGGCGGCGATCGCGGTGATCGGGTAGTAGAACCCCTCCGTGAAGAGCTCGGAGTGGGCGAGGAACAGGCTGACCAGGCCGATGGAGAACGCGAGTCCGGCCAGCAGGTGGCTGCCCGTCTCGTGGAGCGTGAGCAGGTACGCGAGCAGGCCGATCGTGATCTCGACGCCGCCCAGGAACCCGGTGGTCGTCAGGACGGTGAGGGACCGATGCAGGCGTTCCGCGCCCTCGTCTGCCGCCGCCCTGTGGGCCGCCGGCCTGCCGGAGACGGACTGACCGGCATCGCTCCCTTCACGGTCATGTCCGTGGCACACTGGGCCCATGATGCATGACGAACGGCCCACGGGTCGGCTGGGCCTCGCCCTGGGCGGCGGAGGAGCGCGCGGGCTGTGCCACATCGGGGTCTGGCGGGTGCTCGAGGAGCTCGACATCCGCCCGGACGTGCTCGCGGGAACGAGCATGGGCGGCCTCCTCGGCGCGCTCATAGCCGCCGGTCATGACGCCGCCTCGCTCGAGAAGATCGAGCGGAGCGTGGACTGGCCGCGGCTCATCAACTGGGGCCTGACCGGCGGCATCCTCTCCAGCGAGAGGCTGCGGGCCTGGCTCCGCGAGCTGCTCCCGGACACCTTCGAGGAGCTGCAGATTCCCCTGGTGCTCACCGCGGCCGACGTCGTCGAGGGCCAGACCCGCTACCTGCACACCGGGGACCTCATCACCGCGATCCAGGCGACCACCGCCTACCCCGGCGCGCTGGAGCCGGTGACCGTGGGGGACTCCGTGCTGGTGGACGGCGGCATCCTCAACCAGATCCCGGTGGACGGGGTGCGCTTCCTGGGCGCGCAGCGGGTGATCGCCGTCGATGCCACCACGCTCGAGCCCCTGGAGCGGCCGGAGCCCGGGGCGCGCACCCGTACCCGCCGTTCGCCCGCCACGTCGCTGCGCCAGGCCATGCGGGCGATCGACGTCATGCAGGCCCAGCTCACCACCGTCCGGCTCTCGCTCTACCGGCCGGACGTGCTCATCAGCCCGCCGATCGAGGGGATGACGGTCGCGGACTTCCGCAGCTCCGGCGTCGCCATCGCGGCGGGAGAGGAGGCGACGCGCGCCCGGGCCGAGAAGCTCGTGGAGCTCAGTCGCGGCAGAATGGCCTGACGCCCGCCGCACTTCCGTCAGGAGCACCATGACCGCCACCCTTGTCGCCTCCGGCCTCGCCGGCGGCCACGGCCACCGCACGCTCTTCGAGGATCTGGACCTCACGGTCGCGCCCGGGGACGTCGTCGGCGTCGTGGGGGCCAACGGCGCGGGCAAGTCCACCCTGCTGCGCATCCTCGGCGGGGACCTCGCGCCGCAGGCCGGCACGGTCAGCCTGGCCCCGGCCGACGCGTTCGTGGGCTGGCTGCCGCAGGAGCACGAGCGGGTGCCGGGGGAGACGGTCGCCGGGTACATCGCCCGCCGCACCGGGTGCGCCGCCGCGCAGACCGAGATGGACGAGGCCGCCGAGGCCCTGGCGGACCCGGACGTCACCGACGCCGCCGCGGACCGCTACAACACCGCCCTCACCCGCTGGCTGACCTCCGGCGCCGCGGACCTGGAGGAGCGCATCCCCGCCGTCCTCGCCGACCTCGGCCTGGACCTCTCCGCCTCCCCGGAACAGGTCCTCATGACCTCCCTCTCCGGTGGGCAGGCCGCCCGCGTCGGCCTCGCCGCGCTGCTGCTCTCCCGCTTCGACGTCGTGCTCCTGGACGAGCCCACCAACGACCTGGACCTCGACGGCCTGACCCGCCTGGAGGCCTTCGTGCAGGAGCTGCGCGGCGGCGTCGTGCTGGTGAGCCACGACCGCGAGTTCCTGGCCCGCTGCGTCACCCGCGTCCTGGAGCTCGACCTCGCCCAGCGCACCAACCGCGTCTACGGCGGCGGCTACGAGGCCTACCTCGAGGAGCGGGCCACCCTGCGCCGCCAGGCCCGGGAGAAGTACGAGGAGTTCGCCGAGCAGAAGCACGACCTCGTCTCCCGCGCCCGCACCCAGCGGGAGTGGTCCAGCCAGGGCGTGCGCAACGCGATGAAGAAGTCCCCGGACAACGACAAGCTGCGCCGCAAGGCCAACAGTGAGTCGAGCGAGAAGCAGGCCCAGAAGGTCCGGCAGATGGAGAGCCGCATCGCGCGCCTGGAGGAGGTGGAGGAGCCACGCAAGGAGTGGAGGCTGGAGTTCACCATCGGCGCGGCGCCGCGCTCCAGCTCCGTGGTCGCCACCCTCAACGATGCCGTGTTCCGGCTGGGTGGCTTCACGCTCGGCCCGGTGTCCCTCCAGGTCAACGCGGGAGAGCGGATCGGCATCACCGGGCCCAACGGGGCCGGCAAGTCCACCCTGCTGCGCGGGCTGCTGGGCCGCCAGGCCCCGGACGAGGGCACGGCCGCCCTGGGATCCAGCGTGCAGATCGGGGAGATCGACCAGGCGCGCTCACTGCTGGCCGGGACCGTCCCGCTCGCCGCGGCCGTCGAGGCGCTCGTGCCCGAGATGGCCTCCGGGGAGGTGCGCACCCTGCTGGCCAAGTTCGGCCTCAGGGCCGACCACGTGAACCGCCCCGTGGACGAGCTCTCGCCCGGCGAGCGCACCCGGGCATCCCTGGCCCTGCTCCAGGCCCGCGGGGTGAACGTCCTGGTGCTCGACGAGCCCACCAACCACCTGGACCTGGAGGCCATCGAGCAGCTCGAACAGGCCCTGGAGACCTATGAGGGCGCCCTGATGCTCGTCACCCACGACCGCCGCATGCTGGACACCGTCCGCACCGACCGTCGCTGGCAGGTCCAGGACGGGCGGGTGACGGAGCGCTGACGACCCGGGCACCGTCACCCTTGCCCGAGATTCGGTTGCGTACGACCATGAGAGTTCAGTACCCACCAACGAAAGGGCTCCCGACATGTCCCGCATCCTGATGATCCTCACCTCGCACGACCAGCTGGGCGACACCGGCCGCAAGACCGGGTTCTGGCTCGAGGAGTTCGCCTCGCCCTACTATGTCTTCACGGACGCCGGCCACGAGGTCACCCTCGCCTCGCCCCGCGGCGGCCAGCCGCCCATCGACCCGACGAGCTCGAAGCCGGAGATGCAGACCGAGGCCACCCGCCGGTTCGACCAGGACGAGGAGGCCAAGGCCGCCCTGGCCCACACCACGCCCCTGGCCCAGGTGGACGTGGACGGGTTCGACGCCGTCTTCTACCCGGGCGGTCACGGCCCGCTGTGGGACCTGGTGTCCGACGCCGACTCCACGCGGATCATCCTCGACAGCGACGCGGCCGGGCGCCCGCTCGGCCTCGTCTGCCACGCGCCCGGGATCCTGCACCCGATCACCGCCGCCGACGGCACCCCGTTCGTGCGCGGCCGTCAGGTCACCGGGTTCACCAACGGCGAGGAGGAGGCCGCCCAGCTGACGGACGTCGTCCCGTTCCTCGTCGAGGACTCGCTGATCGCCGCCGGCGCGGACTACCGCAAGGGCCCGGACGGGGAGAGCTTCGTGGTCACGGACGGCACCCTGGTGACCGGCCAGAACCCGGCCTCCTCCGCCGACGCCGCCCGCCGCCTCCTGGACCTGCTCGCGCGCTGACCCTCCACCGAGCCCGCCGCCCCGACCCCGAGGAGACCACCATGAGCACCCCCACCCGCACGCGCGAGATCCACCTCGCCTCCCGCCCCCACGGCGCCCCGACGCCGGAGAACTTCCGTCTCACGGAGGTCGAGCTCCCCGAGCTCGCCGAGGGCCAGGTCCTCGTGCGCAACACCGTGATGTCCGTGGACCCGTACATGCGCGGCCGCATGAACGACGTCGAGTCCTACGTGCCTCCGTTCCAACTCGACGCCCCCCTCGACGGCGGCGCGGTGGGCACCGTGATCGCCTCGCGCCACGCGGACGTGCCGGAGGGCACGTCCGTGCTCCACGGCCGCGGCTGGCGCGAGCACGCCGTCCTCGACGGCGACACCGTCCAGGTCGTGGACACCTCCCAGTTCTCGGACAGCACCTACCTGGGCGTGCTGGGCATGACGGGTCTGACCGCCTACACCGGCCTCGTGCACGTGGCCGAGATGCAGGAGGGCGACGCCGTCTTCATCTCGGGCGCCGCGGGGGCCGTCGGCTCGGTCGCCGGCCAGATCGCCCGCCTGCTGGGCGCCTCGCGCGTGGTCGGCTCGGCGGGCACGCCCGAGAAGGTGGCGCGGGTGAAGGAGCTGGGCTTCGACGCCGCGTTCGACTACCACGACGGCTCGCCCACCGATCTGCTGGCCGAGGCGGCGCCGGAGGGCATCGACGTCTACTTCGACAACGTGGGCGGCGACCACCTCGAGGCCGCCATCGCCGCGATGCGGGTCGACGGCCGCGTGGCGATGTGCGGCGCGATCGCCCAGTACAACTCGACGGAGCCGCCGGCCGCCCCGCGCAACCTCGCCCTGGCGATCGGCAAGTGCCTGACCCTGCGCGGCTTCGTCCTGCAGAAGTACGCAGCGCAGGTCCGCCCCGAGTTCCTGGAGCGCGTGGGCCCGTGGGTCGCCGCCGGGAAGATCCAGTGGGACGAGACCGTCCGGGAGGGGCTGGAGAACGCACCCCAGGCGTTCATCGACCTGCTCGAGGGTGCCAACACGGGGAAGATGCTCGTCCGGCTGTGACGGGCGACGGCGCACTCGGGGGCGGCATGGACACCTTCCGGCATCAGGGCCTGACCTTCGACGTCCGCGACGGCGGGCCGGCCGAGGGGGAGGTGGTCCTGCTGCTGCACGGCTTCCCGCAGGACGCCACGTCCTGGAGGCATGTCGAACCGCTGCTGCACGCCGCGGGGCTGCGCACGCTCGCCCCGGATCAGCGCGGCTACTCCCCGGGGGCCGCTCCGCGGGCGACGGCGGCCTATCGCCTCCCGGCGCTCGTGGGGGACGCCGTCGCGCTGGCGGACGCGGCGGGGGCGCGGCGCGTCCACGTCGTCGGCCATGACTGGGGTGGCGCCGTCGCCTGGGCGCTGGCCACCGCCCACCCCGAGCGCGTCGCGTCCCTGACGGTCCTGTCCACGCCGCACCCGGCCGCCCTGGCCCGCGCCCTGCGCGGCCCGGACCAGCTGCGCCGCAGCTGGTACATCGCCGCCTTCCAGGCGCCGGCCCTCCCCGAACGAATCCTCGCCCGACGGCTGGGCTCCCTGCTGCAACGGGGGCAGGTCCCCGGGGCGGAGCACTACGCCCGCCGGTTCTCCACCCCGCAGAGCCTGCGCGGCCCGGTGAACTGGTATCGGGCGAACCCGGATCTGGTGACCACCACGCGCAGCGCGCCCGTGACGGTCCCCACCACGTACGTGTGGGGCACCCGGGACGCGGCCCTGGGGCCGCGGGCCGCCGAGCTCACGGCCGGGCAGGTGGCGGGGGAGTACCGGTTCGTGAAGCTCGACGCGGACCACTGGCTGCCCGAGCGTGAGGCGGATGCCGTCGCTCGGGCGATCCTGGACCGGGTGCGCTGACCCGCGCTCCGCGCGGGCCGCTCCCGCCGTCTCAGCGCGGCCCGGCGGCCTCGGTGATCCGGTTCAGCAGGTCCATGAGGACCTGGCGCTCGGTGGTGTCGAGGGGGATCCGGGTGAGGGCGTCCACCGGGACCGTCCGGGCGGACGCCCGCAGCGCTCGCCCCTCGTCCGTCAGCCGGACCAGCACGCGTCGCTCGTCGTGGACGTCGCGCTCCCGCGTGACGAGCCCCATGCCGGCCAGGCGCCGCACCAGGGGTGTGATCGTCCCGTTGTCCATGCCGAGCCGGTCCCGCAGCGCGCCGACTCCCAGCGCCCCGGCGTCCGGTGTCGACGCCTCCGTCTCGGCCGAGGCGTCACCCTCCGCCTGCCACAGGGTGAGCATCACGAGGTACTGAGGGTAGGTGAGGCCGAGGCGGGACAGCAGGGGGCCGTAGCCGCGCGTGACGGCGCGCGACGCCCGGTGCAGGGCGAAGCAGAGCTGGTCCTCGAGGGCGAGGCTGGGGGTCGGCGCGGCATCCATGGAAGCGATTCTAGTGGTCGCTGGGGAGCGACTTGGTTGCGCGCGACCTAACAGGGTGGCAGGCTGGAGCCGACTCGTCCCGCACGGGGCGGGCGGATGAAAGGACCTCCTATGGAGACCATCTACACCGCCGAGGCGCTCAGCACCGGCGCCGGCCGCGACGGCCATGTCCGCACCACCGACGGGCGGGTCGACCTCGACCTCGCCGTGCCCACCGAAATGGGCGGCTCCGGCCAGGGCACCAACCCCGAGCAGCTGTTCGCCGCCGGCTACGCCGCGTGCTTCCACTCGGCCCTGCAGATGGTCGCCCGTGCCTCCCGTGCCGACATCACCGACTCCTCCGTCGGCGCGCGCGTGGGCATCGGCCGCCAGGGTGAGGGCTTCGGCCTGGAGGTCACCCTCGAGGTCGTGCTCCCCAATGTCCCCGCGGATCAGGCCCGCGCCCTCATGGAGCAGGCGCATCAGGTGTGCCCCTATTCGAACGCCACCCGGGGCAACATCGACGTCGTCCTCGAGCTCGGGGAGGCGTGATGACGAAGCACCGGCAGCCTGTCCCCCTCTCCCAGACCGCCGCCCGCCTCGGCCTCGGCGGGTTCATGACCGCCGCGGGGCTGTCCCACCTCACCGTGGCACGCCGTGAGTTCCGCGCCCAGGTGCCCTCGTGGGTCCCGCTCCCGGCGGACCTCGTGGTGCTCGGATCCGGCGTGGCCGAGATCGGCCTCGGGGCCGCTCTGCTGGCGCTCCCCGGGCAGCGCCGCCTGACCGGCACCGCCCTGGCGGCCTTCTACACCGCGATCTACCCCGGGAACATCGGGCAGTACGCCGAGCGCAAGGACGGCTTCGGGCTGGACACGGACGGTCGCCGCCTGGCGCGGCTCTTCGGCCAGCCCGCCCTCATCGCGGCCGCCCTGTGGGCCGCGGGAATCCCCGAGCGGGAGCAGGGCGGGCGCGGCTGACGCCGTCGCCGGTCCTGCGGTCCTGGGCCGGCTCCGGGCACGTGCCCGGAGCCGGCGTGACCTCACCCCGCCGCGAGGCGCGGCCCGTTCCGCAGGTGTCCGGCCCGGCGGGCCGTCAGCCGTGACGCATCGTCCCGGTCTCGAGGAAGCGCTGGTGCCAGGACAGGGCCTCGCCCAACAGGTGCGGGGTGTGCAGGCCGTCCGACTCGCGCATCGCGCGGTCGAAGTAGTCCCGCAGCTGCTCCCTGTAGTCCGGGTGCGCGCACGTGTCGATGATCGTGCGGGCGCGCTGCTTGGGGGAGAGGCCGCGCAGGTCGGCCAGCCCCTGCTCGGTGACCACCACGTGCACGTCGTGCTCGGTGTGGTCCACGTGCGAGACCATCGGCACGATGCAGGAGATGTCCCCGCCCTTGGCCGTGGAGGGGGTGAGGAAGAACGAGGTGAACGCGTTGCGGGCGAAGTCGCCGGAGCCGCCGAGACCGTTCATCATCTTCGTGCCCATCAGGTGCGTGGAGTTCACGTTGCCGTACAGGTCGGCCTCGAGCATGCCGTTCATGGCGAGGATGCCGAGGCGGCGCACGAGCTCGGGGTGGTTGGAGATCTCCTGGGTGCGCAGGATCAGCTTGTCCCGATACTTCGCGGCGTTGTCGTTGAACCGTTCGGCGGCCTCGGTGGACAGGGAGAACGCGGTCGCGGACGCGGTCGCCAGGGTGCCGGAGTCCAGGGCGTCGAGCATGCCGTCCTGCACCACCTCGGTGAACGCGGACAGGCCCGTGAACCGGGACTTCACCAGCTCGGACATCACCGCGTTCGCGATGTTGCCCACGCCCGACTGCAGCGGCAGCAGTCGCTCGTCGTACCGGCCCTGGGCCACCTCGTGCTCGAAGAACTCCACGAGGTGCTGGGCGATCGCGATCGAGTCCGCGTCGGCGGGCTTGAAGGCAGAGTTCCGGTCCGGGGCGTGGGTCTCGACGACGGCCACCACCTTGGCCGGATCGCACCGCAGGTACGTCTCACCGATGCGGTCCGCGGGGTGGGTGAGCATGATCGGCGTGCGGTGCGGGGGCAGCGCGGTGCCGTAGTAGACGTCATGCAGACCCTCGAGGTCCTCGCTCTGCCACGAGTTGACCTCGAGGATCACCTGATCCGCCAGGTCGATCCAGGACTTGTTGTTGCCCACGGAGGAGCTGGGGACGAGACGGCCGTCCTCGCGGATCCCGGACACCTCGATCACCGCGGTGGTCATGGGCCCGTAGAAGCCGTTCCACACGGTCTGCGCCAGGTGGGACAGGTGTGTGTCGATGTACTCGATCGCGCCCGCGTTGATCTTGGCGCGCATCGTCGGGTCCGACTGGAACGGGGTGCGCAGCGCGACGGCGTCCGCCTCGGCCAGCGCACCGTCCATCTCCGCGGAGGTGGACGCCCCCGTGTGGAGGTTGATGCGGAACTCCTCGCCGCGCGCGTGCAGCTCCTTGGCCCGCTCGGCCAGCGCCGTCGGCACGGCCTTCGGGTAGCCGGACCCCGTGAACCCGCTCATGCCCACGGTGGTGCCGTGCTGGATGAACGCCGCCGCCTCCGCGGCGGACATCACCTTCGACCGGAGGCCGGGGTGGTGGATGCGGGACGACATGGGTGAGGCCTCCGTGCGGGTGAGACGAGTCGAGCGAGAGCGCTGTGACGTGGAACAGCGATCAGCGTACCCGCGTCACGGGTGGCCGTGGGGATGATCACGCCGGAGGACACGGGCCCGCCCTGCGTGATCGACGACGGCGAACAGGGCTCGGCCCTCCGGGCCGGCACCGCCTCGTATCCTGGCCTCGTGCACCCGTCTGTGAGCGAGCCCCTCACCCGACTGCCGGACGGCACCGTCAAGCAGCGCAACCCCTTCACCGGCACCGAGGTCTGGACCGTGCCCGGCCGCGGCCACCGCCCGCTCGGCCTCGTCCGGCCCGCCCCGCAGCCGCTCGACCCCGCCCAGCACGGCCGGCACTGCGCCTTCTGCGAGCACCGGATGCTGGAGACGCCGCCGGAGAAGTCACGCATCGTCTCCACGAGGGCCGACGACGGCGCCCCGGCCTGGCAGATCCTGCGGCATCCGGCCGCGGAGCGGCTCGAGGAGACGATCCCGGCCTTCCGCCGGGTCCCCAACCTCTTCGAGATCCTCAGCTACGACTACTGGCGTCTCAACCACGGCTACGAGCTCCCCCCGGACGCGTGCCGCCGCCGTGACGAGTACCTGGCCACCGAGGCCGGCCGCGCCCACGTGCGCGCCGTCGTCACCGCGAAGCTGCGCGCCTCCGGCCGCTCCGCCGAGGAGGCGGCGGCGATGTCCGAGGCGGAGCTGATCGGGGCGTCGGCCGCATTCTTCGGCGGCACGCACGACGTCGTGATCGCTCGGCGGCACTTCGTCGACGGGGCCGTGGACGACCACCAGCTCGCCTCCTCGGGCACCCTCACCCCGGACGAGCACCACGCCTTCCTGGCCCTCACCGCCGACGCCATGCGGGACCTCTATGCGACCACGCCCGCCGTGCGGTACGTGTCCGTGTTCCAGAACTGGCTCAAGCCCGCCGGCGCCTCCTTCGACCACCTGCACAAGCAGCTCGTGGCCATCGACGAGATCGGCGCCCAGAACGCCGCCGCCCTCGACCGGCTGCGCGAGGACCCGCAGGTCTTCAACCACGCCGCGCTGGACGTCGCCGTGGCGCACGACCTCGTCATCGCCGAGAACGAGCACGCCGTGATGTTCGCCGGCTTCGGCCACCGGTACCCGACGGTCGAGGTCTACTCCACGAGCCCGGTGGGGGAGCCGTGGCGGCAGGACCCGGCCGAGCTGCGCGGCATGTCCGACCTGCTGCACGCCGCCCACGCGGCCACCGGCCCGGACGTCCCCTCCAACGAGGAGTGGCACACCCGCCCGCCCGGCGTCGCGGACCCGATGCCGTGGCGCGTGATGCTCAAGTGGCGCGTCTCCACACTCGCCGGCTTCGAGGGCGCCACCAAGATCAACGTCAACACCCTCAGCCCGTGGGACGTGCGGGACCGGGTGCTGGCGAGGCTGCGGGAGCTGCGGGCGGCGGGCGCGCTCGCGGACGGGATGCGGATCGGGGCCGACGCGCGGGTCCGGCCGGGCATGCTCCGGTACGCGGACTGAGCGGCGGGGCCCGTCCCTCCGCGCGGTCGGTAGCGTGGGCGTCATGGCCCTCCACCTGCAGCGCTACCGCGAGATCGCCCACGTCATGGCCCGCAACGGCCTCAGGGCCACGGCCGTGCAGGCCGGGCTCTCCCGGTGGCTGCCCCTCGAGGAGGGGGAGCCGCACCTGGGCATCGACGCCGAGGCCCGCCCCGAGCTGTTCGTGCGCACGTTCGAGGAGCTGGGCGTCACCTTCGTGAAGCTCGGGCAGCTGATCTCGGCGCGCCCGGACGTGTTCCCCGAGGCCTACTGCGCGGCGTTCGCCCGCCTCACGGACAGCACGTCGGCGGTGCCCTTCGAGGCCGTCGCCCGGACGGTCGAGGAGGACCTCGGCGCCGACGTCGACACCCTGTTCGCCTGGTTCGACCGGGCGCCCCTGGCCACCGCCTCCATCGGTCAGGCCCACCGCGCGCGCCTGCATGACGGGCGCGCCGTCGTCGTGAAGGTCCGCAAGCCCGGTGTGGTGGAGCAGGTCCAGGCGGACCTGGAGATCCTGCGGACGCTGGCGGCCACGTGGTCGCGGGCCTCACGGACCTTCGCCGACCTGGACGTGCCGGCCATGGTGGACGAGTTCGACCGCTCGCTGCGCGCCGAGCTCGACTACGTGGTGGAGGCGCGGGCCTGCGAGGAGATCGCCGCCGGCTTCCGGGACACCCCGGGCGTGCGGTTCCCGTGGATCGAGTGGGACCTGACCACCTCGCGCGTGCTGACCATGCAGGAGCTCTCCGGGCTGCGCGTGGACGACCTGGCCGGACTCGACGCCGCCGGCATCGACCGGGAGGAGCTGGCGTACCGGGCCGCCGACGTGCTGCTGGCCATGGTGTTCGAGCACGGCGTGTTCCATGCGGACCCGCACCCGGGCAACCTGTTCATCGAGCCGGACGGGACCGTCGGGTTCATCGACTTCGGCTCCGTGGGGCGGATCTCCCCGTCCCTTCGACGCCGGTTCGCGGGCCTGGCCATGGCGCTGGCCCGGCAGGACACCGACGGGCTGGTGCGGGCCCTGCTGGACATCGCCCCGCCGCGCGGCCCGGTGGACCGCCGTCGGCTCCGGCTGGAGGTGGCCCGGATCGTCGGCCGCCTCGAGGGGCGCGAGCTCGAGGACATCCGCGTGGCGCAGCTGATCTCGGAGATCTTCGCCCTGGTGCGGCGCCACCGGCTGTCCCTGCCGCCCGAGCTCGTGCAGCTGCTGCGGATGCTGATCATCGTGGACGGCATCGGCCGCCGCCTGCACCCCGGCTTCGACTACACCCGCGTGCTCGACCCGTTCGCCCTGCGCCTCGTGGGGGAGCACCTCGACCCCCGGCGGGTGGCGGGCCGGATCGGCCGGGCCACGATCGCGGCGGCCGAGCTCGGCATCGACCTGCCGGAGTACGCCCGCAAGGTGATGGAACGCATCGACGACGGCGGGATCGACGTCACCGTCCGCGCGAGCGAGCTCGAGCCGCTCGTGACGCGCCTCGAGCGGACGGGCGACCGGGTGGTGGCCGCCATGGTGGTGGCCGCGATGATCACCGGCGGCACGAACGTGCTCGTGGCGTACAAGGACCGGCTCGGCCGCTTCGCCGGGCCGGTGGTGGCCGCCGGCGGCGCCGCCCTGACCGGCGGCAGCGCCTATCTGGCCTGGATCAGCCGCCCGCGGCGTCGCCCCCGCTGAGGGCCACGGGCGGGGTCAGTCGTCGGGATCATGCCCGCACCAGGCCGACCGCGGCGCAGGCCGTCTCGAAGTCGTCGAGGCCGAACGCCTGGATCGGGCTGACGACGCCGGCCTCGCGGGCCCGGCCTGCGGCGAGCTGACGGGCGCCCCAGGCCATGAGGTCCCCGGTCAACGTGTAGGCGTTGGGGCCGCGCAGGTGCACGTCCGCCACGACGCGGCCGGCCGCGTCCCGCGCGATCGCCCCGACTCGGGAGCCCGTGCGGGCCCGGTCTGCGGCGTCGGGGCCACCCGGGTCCCCGGCCAAGGGCCGCAGCAGGGCCTGCACGCCGCGGGCGACGCCGGGGAGCCACCCCACCGCGCCGAGGGCGGCGGCGCCGATCTGCGTGGGCCGGGCCGGGAACCAGCCGTTGAAGACCTCGACCTCATCCAGGCCGGGCTGCATCCGCGGCAGGAACAGGGACTCCGTGCCGCCGAACAGCACGCCGCGGCGGTCCTGCCCGTCGACCCGGAAGACGGCCGACCGGCTGGCCGGGCCCGTGGTCGCCAGCCGCCCGCCGCGCCACGTGATCGTCCGCTCGGTGAGGGCGCCCACCATCGTCTGGCGCGTCCCGTGGCTGAGGTCGACGCGCGGGTCCAGCTCGCCGTCGGCGAAGTAGCCGATCTGCAGGGACCGTGCGCGTCCACCGGCCTCCGCCAGCGCGAGCCCGCCCGCGAGCATGCCCGGCGCGTAGTCGAAGCCGAGGGCGGGCAGCAGGGTGGCGCCCGTGCGTCGGGCGGTGGCGTCCAGGTCCGCCTTGAGGTCCTTCACGAAGCCGACCTCACCGGTCGAGTCCACGTAGTGCGCGCCCCGCTCCGCGGCGGCGCGGGCGACCGGTCGGCCGTAGCGTTCGAAGGGGCCGACCGTGGAGACCAGCACATCGCCCTCCGTGACCAGGGCCCTCAGCGAGGCGGGGTCCCCGGCGTCGGCGACGGCGACCTCCAGCCCGTCGTGCCGCCTCGCCGCGTGCTGGAGCGAGTCCCGGTTCCGGCCCGCCAGCACGGGCCGTGCGCCCTGGGCCACGAGGGCGTCCACGACGAGGGATCCGGCGTAGCCCGTCGCGCCGAGCACGATGATGCGGGGGGCGTCGGGGCGGTCGAGGTGCAGGGGAGAATCCGTCATGGTCCCACGCTAGGCCGCGCACGCGGAGACCTCACGGGCTCGGCGACGCCGATCCGCGTGGACCCCATCTCGCGCTCCCGGACCGGCGGACCCGGACATGGCGAGCCTGGCCCGGCACCCGCCTGCAGGGGCAGACTCGGGGGATGACCCGTACCCCGCCCGCCGTCGCCCCGCCCGCTCACTCCGCCTCGCCCGCCGCCGAGACCGGCGGCGAGAGCCTGCTGACCGTCCTGATCGCCCTCGGCGTGAACACGGTGATCGCCGTCGTCAAGTCGATCGTGGGCGCGGTCACCGGCTCAGCCGCGATGGTGGCGGAGGCCGCGCACTCCTGGGCCGACGCCGGCAATGAGGTCTTCCTGCTGTTGGCGGAGCGTCGGGCCGGCCGAGCCCCCGACGCGCGGCACCCGCTGGGCTACGGGCGCGCGGCCTACGTGTGGTCGATGGTCGCGGCCTTCGGCCTGTTCGCGGTGGGCTCGGCGGTCTCGGTCTGGCACGGGATCACGGCCTGGTCCGCCCCCGAGGAGGAGGCGGAGTACACGATCGCGTACATCGTGCTGGCCGTCGCGTTCGTGCTCGAGGGCATCTCGTTCCTGAACGCGCACCGGCGCCTCCGCCGCGACGCGGAGCGGCGGCACATCAGCGATGCCACGTTCCTGCGCCAGACCTCGGACCCCACCCTGCGCGCCGTGTGGGTGGAGGACGCCTCGGCCCTGATCGGCCTGGTCATCGCGGCGGCCGCCCTCGCCCTGCACCAGCTCACCGGGGACCCCCGGTGGGACGCCGCCGGCTCGATCCTCGTGGGCGTGCTGCTCGGGGTCGTCGCGATCTTCCTGCTCTCGCGGAACATGGCGTTCCTCGTCGGCGAGGTCGCCGACCCGGCGGTCCGGACCCGGGTGCTGCGCTGGCTGCTGGAGCGGCCCGAGGTGCTCTCCGTGAGCTACCTGCACCTCGAGTACGTCGGCCCGGAGAAGCTCTTCGTCGTCGGGGCCGTGGACCTGGCCGGGGACGAGCGGGAGAGCGAGGCCGCGGTCCTGCTCCAGCGCGTGGAGGACGCCCTCCTCGAGCACCCGCGCGTGGCCGCCGTCGTGCTCTCCCTGTCCAACCCCGCCCACGCGCCCCTGGCCCCGGAATCGCAGAACGCCCGCGCCTGAGCCCGCGCGGCCGGCATCGTACAGTGGCCTCTCGTGACCCAGACCACCCCCGCCCCGCCGCCCGCTCCGTCCCTCGACCGCCTCCGGGAGGCGGCCCCGTACCTGTCCCGGTGGCTGGCCACCCAGGTGGAGACGCGGCACGTGCCCGGTGCCCAGGTGGCCGTGCGGCTCGGCGACGAGCTGGTGCTCTCCGCCGCGTTCGGGGTGGCCGACGAGGCCACCGGGGCGGAGCTGACCACCGGCCACCTGTTCCGCGTGGCCAGCCATTCCAAGACCTTCACGGCCGTCGCCGTGCTGCGTCTGGTCGCCGCCGGTCGTCTGCGCCTGGACGACACCGTGGCCGGACGACTGCCCGACTGTGCCGACACGCCGCTGGCCCGGGTCACCGTCCGCGAGCTGCTCTCGCACACCTCCGGCGCCATCCGCGACGGGGTGGACGCGGACCACTGGCAGCTCGACGGCCCCTTCCCGGACGCCGACGCCCTGCGCGCGATCGTCCGGGAGCACGGCGCCACCTACGCCCCGCAGGAGCGGTTCAAGTATTCGAACATCGGGTACGGCCTGCTCGGGGCGATCATCGAGGCAGTCACGGGCCGCGGCTACGCCGAGCACGTCACGGAGGACATCCTCGTCCCGCTCGGCCTCACCGACACCCGCCCCGAGATCGACGACGACGCGGCGGGCCGGGCCGTCGTCGGCCACACCCGGGCCCACGGCCGTGGGCGTCGGGTGAGCGTGGCACCGACCGCCACCGGCGCGCTGGCCGCGGCCACCGGCTTCGTCTCCACGGCGGAGGAGCTCAGCCGCTTCTTCTCCGCTCTCGCACTGGATCGGCGTGAGCTGCTGGACGAGCACGCGCTGCGCCTGATGCACCGGGCCGAGGCCTCCTTCCCGCGGGGGACCGGGACCGGCACCTACGGGCTCGGCCTGATCGGGATCAGCGTGGGCGGACGACGGCTCGTGGGCCACTCCGGCGGCTTCCCCGGGCAGATCACCCGGACCCTGGTGGACCCGGTGACCGGCCTGACCGTCAGCGTGCTCACCAACGCCGTGGACGGTCCGGCGGACGCGCTCGCGGTGGGCCTCGTCGAGCTCATCGATCTGCTCGCCCATGACGCCGCCGACGGGCAGGCGCTGCCCGCCGGCGTCACGACCGACGACCTCGACCGGCTGACCGGCCGCTACGTCTCCCTGTGGGGCGAGACGGACGTGATTCGCGCCGGTGAGCGCCTCGTGCTGATCGACCCCGGCACGCCCGGCCCCCGCGATGGGATGCACGAGCTGCGAGCGCTGGACGCCACCACGTTCCTGCCCGAGGACGAGGATGGCTTCGGCGCGTCGGGGGAGCGCATCCCGTTCGACCTCGGCGACGACGGCCGGGTGGTGAGGATACGCGTGTCCGGGGTGAGCAGCTGGCCCGAAGAGGACTACCTCGCCCGGCGTGGCGACGCGTGGGGTCACCGCTCGGCCGCCGGCCGTGGGGTGACCGGGCGGGACTGAGCCGCCGCCTGCGGGCGGGCGGCCTCAGTCGAGGCCGGGGCGGCGGCGCGTGCGCTTCACCTCGGAGCGACGGCGTTTGGCCTCCAGGCGGCGCCGCCGGGAGCCGCGCGTCGGCGTCGTGGCCCGCCGCGGCGTCGGCGGGGCCAGGGCCTCGCGCAGCAGCGCCGCGAGCCGCTCGCGGGCGGCCACCCGGTTGCGCCACTGGGCCCGGTGCTCCGCCACGCTGACGGTGAGGACCGTCCCGGCCAGCCGGGGCGCCAGCCGCGCGAGGACGCGGGCGCGCTGGACGTCGTCGAGGGCGGAGGTGGCCGCCAGGTCCAGGCTGAGCTGGACCCGCGAGTCCGCCGTGTTCACGCCCTGACCGCCCGGGCCGGAGGCGTGGGAGAAGCGTTCGACGAGTTCGCCCGCGGGGATGATCAGCCCGCGGGGTGCGCCGGGGCCGGGGGTGACGCGCACGTCGCCGGGGCGGGGCTCAGCCACGGGGGGCCGCCGTCCGTGGTCCGCGCAGGTCCGCGAGTGCGACGAGGAGCGCGAGGGCCATGCACCCGGCCACCAGCGCGAAGGCGGCCATGAACGCCCCGTCCCAGTCGGCACTGGAGGCGACGCCCAGGAACACCCCCACGATCACGGCGGTGCCGACGGCCGTGCCGACGCGCTGGCCGGTCTGCAGGACGCCGCCGGCCGTGCCGGAGTGCCGCGGCGGGACCTCGGCCAGGCTGAGGGTCTGGTTGGGGGAGACCACCAGCCCCTGCCCGGCACCCAAGATGGCGAGGGTGAGCAGCAGCCACCACGGACTCAGGCCGAACTCCCGGTTGGCCCACGCCACCCCGATGGAGCCCACGACGGCGAGCAGCGCCAGCGCGATGCCGAGGACGACGATCTTCCGGCCCGTGCGCAGCACCACGCGCCCGGCCACGGTGGACATCACGCTCGACATGACCGCCGAAGGCAGGCCGATGAGCGCGGCGTGCAGCGCCGGGTAGCCCAGCCCGTTCTGCATGAACATGGCGATCACGACGAACATGCTGGTCGAGCCGGTGAAGTAGATGGCGATCAGCAGGGCGCCGCACGCGAAGCTGCGGGTCTGGAACAGGCGCAGGTCCACCATCGGGGCGCGGCCCCGTCGTGCGTAGCGGGCCTCCCACCGCGTCCAGAGGGCGGCCAGGCCGATGCCGACGGGCACGAGCACGAACCGCCACGGCCCGAGCCCCCGGTCCAGGAACGGGAGCATGACGGCCACGAGGGCGCCGGCCAGCAGGACGACGCCGACCGGGTCCAGGTCCGGACGCCGCGCCCGCTCGGGGACGGTGCGCGGCAGCCACTGGCGGGCCACGATCAGGGCGCCGAGGGCGATGGGCACGTTCACCAGAAAGGTCGCGCGCCAGCCGAGGTCGCCGCCGAGCCACGCGATGAGCCCGCCGCTGAGCAGCGGCCCCACCGCCACGGACACCCCGACGACGGCACCGAGCGCCCCGAACGCCCGGGCGCGGGAGGTGCCGGAGAACTCGCTTTGGATGAAGCCGGTGACCTGCGGGTTGAGCAGGCCCGCGCCCACGCCCATGACCAGGCGCGCGAGCACGAGCAGGACGCCCGTGGGCGCCAGGCCGGACAGGAGCGCACCGAGCGCGAACACGCCGAGGCCCACCATGAACAGCCGGCGTCGTCCGAAGAGGTCACCCGCCCGGCCCGCCGGCACGAGCACCATGCCGAACACGAGGGTGTAGCCGGAGATGGCCCACTGCAGCTCCGCGTCACTGGCGTCCAGGCCCCGCTGCAGGGCGGGCAGGGCCACGTTGATGCTGGACACGGCCAGCAGGGACATGAAGATCGGGATGAGGAGCACCGCGAGGATGCGCTGCTGGTGCGGGGTGAAGACCGAGGACGCGGCGCCGTCGGACGGACGCGGGGCGACGGGCATGCGGTCTCCTTCACAAGGGTGTCTCGGGCGCTCTCCAGGATCGGCCCTCGTCCCGCATCGTGCCAGGTCCGAGGGTCCTCGGCCCGGTGCGGCGCACGGAGGCCATGACCGCGACCGTCGCCCTGCCGCCCCGTCGCTCACTTCGCGTCCGCGTACGACCCCACGCTGGAGACGGTGAGCGGGAAGTCCACGGGGGCGGGACCGAACAGCAGGCGGCCGGCGGCGCTCGCGGACTCCGCCACGACCGTCCGCACGGCCTCGACCTCCGTGGCCGGGCCGTGCAGGACGACCTCGTCGTGGACGAAGAACACGAGTTCCGTGCGCATGCCGGCCGAGCGCAGTCGACGGCGGATCTCGCCCATCCAGCACAGCGCCCACTCGGCCGCGGTGCCCTGCACCACGAAGTTCCGGGTGAAGCGGCCCTGGGAGCGCCGCCGTCGCCGGGCCGCGGACTCGGCGGCCTGGGTGCCGACGTCGGACACGGACTCCTGCCACTTCCGCCCCGGCGCGGGGGACCAGCGGCCCAGCCACGTGGACACCTGGCCGCCTCCCTCGCCGACGGAGGCCGCCCGCTCGAGCAGGCCGATCGCTCGGGGGTAGAGCCGGCGCAGGTGCGGCATGAGCGCCGCGGAGTCGCCCGTCGTCGAGCCGTACATCGCACCCAGCAGGGCGATCTTCGCGCGCCCGCGGTCGGCCAGCGCGGTGCCGGCCGCCCGGCCCTGCTCCGCCACCTCCCGGTACAGGTCGGGCGTGGTCCCGGCACGGGCCAGCGCCTCGTCGGCGGCCATCGCGGCGAGGATGCGCGGCTCCACCTGGGAGGCGTCGGCCACGGTCAGCGTCCACCCGGGGTCTGCGCGGACGGCGTCGCGCACCCCGGCCGGGACCTGCATGGCCCCACCGCCGTGGGCGGCCCACCGCCCGGTCACCACGCCGCCGACCAGGTAGGCGGCGTGGAACCGGCCGTCGTCGCCGATCCACTGGTCCAGCCAGTGCCAGCCGTTGGCCGTCCACAGCCGGGCCAGGGCCTTGTACTCCAGCAGCGGCGCGAGCAGCGCGGCCCGCGCCTCGCGTTCCGCGCCGCCGGCGTCGATCCAGTGCTTCAGGTCCCACTGCCGCGTGGACTCCACGGCCACGCCCGTCGTCTGCAGCGCCCGCAGCAGGCTGGGCTGCGAGTCGGGGCTCAGCCCGGGGGAGCCCAGGACGTCGGCGATGCGTTCGGCCAGGGCCTGCAGGCGGGCGGGACGCTCGCCCGGTGCAGGCCGGGGGCCGAGCTGCTCGGCGAGGAGCGCCTCGTGCACGCCCCGGTCCCACGGCAGACCCGCCGCCCGGATCTCTGCGGCCACGAGTGCGCCCTGCGACTCCGCCGCCGCGAGCAGCCGCAGCCGGTGCGGGTGGGCCGAGCCCTCGACGGCCGCCCGCTGCGCGGCCAGCTCCGCCGCGAGCACGGTGACGTCCGGAGCGGGGCCGGCCTCGTCCGGCAGGTCGAAGAAGGACTCCTGACCGGCGGGCACCCGCGCCGGGCGCTCGGGCTCCGCCGGGTCGGCGACCTCGAGCTGCGCCACGGGCGTGTAACGCACCCCGCTGCCCGGCGCCGTTGCCGCGTGCCGCAGGATCCGCTGGACGAGGGCCAGGTCCCAGCACCGATCCACCCGCACCCCCGCCACCAGCCAGGCGGCGTACTCCGTCCCGACGTCGGCGAGCACCCAGCGGACCGTGCTCGGGTCCACGCCCAGGCGGGCGGGCAGACCGGCCACGAGCCCGGCCACGGACCCGGCGGCGCAGGATCCCAGGGGAGAGGCGCCGTCGCCTTCCCCGTCCAGGGCCCACCAGGCGCCGGGGCTGCCGACGGAGGCGGGGGCGGGGCCCAGGACGACGAACATGGCCCTCATTCTGCCCCGCCGCCTCACCGTGGGCGGGGCGAGGGGCTGTGCGACTTGCACGCTCGCTGAGCGGAGAACACACTGTGCGGACGCACCGGCGCGCAGCGGGCCGTCGGGCGCCACCCAGAGAGGACCCACCATGACAGCGACCCGGTCCGGCGGCGCCGCGACGTCTCGCCTCAACGCCAAGGTGGTCGGCATCTCGGTCGCCGCCGCGCTCGGCGGCTTCCTGTTCGGCTTCGACACCTCGGTCATCAACGGTGCCGTGGACGCCCTCGCCGGGGAGTTCGGCCTCGGCGCCGGTCTCACGGGCTTCGCCGTCTCCTCGGCGCTGATCGGCTGCGCTCTCGGCGCCTGGTTCGCCGGGCCGATCGCCAACCGCCGCGGCCGCGTGCCCGTGATGGTAATCGCCGCGATCCTGTTCCTGGTCTCCGCCATCGGCTCGGGTCTGGCGTTCGGCGTGGTCGACCTGATCTTCTGGCGCATGGTCGGCGGCCTGGGCGTGGGCGCCGCGTCCGTGATCGCTCCGGCGTACATCGCGGAGGTCAGCCCGGCCCATGTGCGCGGTCGCCTCGGCTCGCTCCAGCAGCTGGCGATCGTCCTGGGCATCTTCGCCGCGCTCCTCACGGACGCGCTCTTCGCGACGATGGCCGGGGGAGCGGCGCAGCCGTTCTGGCTCGGCGTCGACGCCTGGCGCTGGATGTTCCTGGCCGAGGCCGTCCCGGCGGTGCTGTACGGCCTGTTCGCCCTGAAGCTGCCGGAGTCCCCGCGCTACCTGGTCGCCCGCGGCCGCACGGACGAGGCGGCCGAGGTCCTGCACGAGTTCACCGGTGTGGACCGGGTGAACCTGATGATCGAGGACATCCGGCGCTCGCTGGACTCGGAGCGCCGCGAGTCGCTGGCGGACCTGCGTGGACCGGCGGCGGGCCTGCAGCCGATCGTGTGGATCGGCATCCTGCTCTCCGTCTTCCAGCAGGCCGTGGGCATCAACGTGATCTTCTACTACTCCACCACCCTGTGGCGCTCGGTGGGCTTCGGGGAGTCGGACGCCCTCACGGTCACCGTGATCACCTCGGTCACGAACATCGCCGTCACCCTCATCGCGATCGCCCTGGTGGACCGCGTCGGCCGTCGCCCCATGCTGATCGCCGGCTCCGCCGGCATGACGGTCAGCCTCGGCCTGATGGCACTGGCCTTCTCCTTCGCGCAGACCGGCGGCGCCGAGTCCGTCTCCCTGCCGCAGCCGTGGTCCACGGTGGCGCTGGTGGCCGCGAACGCCTTCGTGGTGTTCTTCGGCGCCACCTGGGGTCCGCTGGTCTGGGTGCTGCTGGGCGAGATGTTCCCGAACCGCATCCGCGCCGGCGCGCTCGCCGTGGCCGCCGCCGCGCAGTGGGCGGCGAACTTCACCGTCTCCACCACGTTCCCGTGGTTGGCGGACATCGGCCTGACCCTCGCCTACGGTCTGTACGCGGTCATGGCGGCGCTGTCCCTGGCCTTCGTGGCGGCCTTCGTCCCCGAGACCAAGGGCAAGACGCTCGAGGAGATGAGCGACGTCGTCGTGCGCTCCCCGGGGCAGCGGCGCGCGGTGCGCGCCGAGGCGGAGCGGGATCTGCGCGGCTGACACCGCCCGTCCCGACGACGGCCCCCTCCCTGAGCTGCAGACAGGGAGGGGGCCGTGGTGTGTGCGGGGCGGGTCAGCCGGCGTCGGCGCCGGTCGCGGCCCCCTCGTCGTCGAGGCGCTCCAGGCCCTCGTCCTCGGAGTCCTCGATGAGACGGTCTCCGGCGATCTTGTCGACGATCATCGCGATGGCGGCGTCGCCGGTCACGTTGGTGGCGGTGCCGAAGGAGTCGATGGCGATGTACGTGGCGACCATGAGCGCGACCTGCGGCTCGGTGAAGCCGAGCATCGAGGTCAGCAGGCCCGAGGCCGCCACGATCGCGCCGCCGGGCACGCCGGGCGCCGCGACCATGGTGACGCCCAGCATGAAGATGAAGCCCACGAACACCGGGACGTCGATCGACTGGCCCGAGAGGAACAGCACCGCGATGGAGAACGAGACGATCTTCACGGTGGAGCCGGCCAGGTGGATCGTCGCGCACAGCGGCACGACGAACGAGGCGATCGGCCGGCGCACGCCGAGCAGCAGGGTCTGGCGCAGGGTCACCGGGATGGTCGCCGCCGAGGACGAGGTGCCCAGGGCCGTCGCGTAGGCCGGCAGCATCGTCTTCAGTGCCGTGAACGGGTTGCGGCCCGCGATCGCGCCCGCGACGACGTACTGGAGGAGCAGCAGCACCACGGTGAGGCCGAAGACCAGCAGGATCACGCCGAGGAACGTGGTGATGACCTTGAAGACCTCGCCGGCGGCGGTCATGTTCAGGAACACGCCGAAGATGTAGACGGGCAGCAGCGGCACGATCAGGCCCATGACGACCCGCTCGATGATCGATCGCAGCTGGTCGAAGCTCTCGTGCAGGGCGCCGCGCGGCAGCATCGTCAGGCCGATGCCGAGCACGAACGCGAGCAGCAGGGCCGTCATCACGCCGAAGGGCGGGTCCATCTGCACCTCGAACAGCGGGCCGAGCAGCGCGTCCTCAGGGTTGGCCATCCCCTCGAAGGACCCGGGCGTGAGGATCAGCGGGAAGACGAGCAGGCAGACCAGCAGGGCGCCGAAGCCGCCGACCAGGGTGGAGCCGTAGGCGATGCCGCCGGTCAGGGCCAGCAGCTTCCCCGCGCCCCGGCCGATGTCGCCGATCGCGGGGGCGACGAGCGCCAGGATCAGCACCGGGACGATGAAACCCAGGAAGTTCGAGAACAGCCCGTTGAAGGTGGCGAAGGCCTGCACGAGCCAGGTCGGCGCGACCAGGCCGACGAGGACGCCGGCCACGATCGCGACGAGGATGCGGGGCAGCAGGCCGACGCGGCGGCGGGGCACGGCGACGGCGCCCCCGGAGTCGGGGCCGGACGCGTCGAGGGCATCGGAGTGGGAGCGAGACATGGCCGACACGCTAGCGGAGGCCGTCCTGCCCGTCGCCCGGTCGGTAGGCCATCCTTGGCGGTGCCGGTGACCCCCTTCGTGGCGCAGAACACAGGGAGCGCCACCATCTCGGGGAGCGTGCAAGAGCACGCCCGACCCACCCGGACCGAAGGAGACGACGATGACGGTCCTGCCCCGCCCCGCAGACGCCCGGGCCGCCCAGGGGTGCGCTGCCGGCGTGGAGGCCGCATGAGCGAGTTCCTCGCCTCACGCTGGCCCGACATCCTCTTCCGGGCGTGGCAGCACGGGTGGCTCGTGCTGCAGGCGCTGGCCATCGCCACCGTGCTCGCCATCGCGCTGGCCGTGATCGCCACGCGGATCAAGGCCCTGACCCCGATCGCGAACGCCTTCACGGCCGTCGGGCTGACCCTGCCCTCCTTCGCGCTCATCGGCGTCCTGATCCCCCTGGTGGGCATCGGGACCGTCCCCGCCGTCGTGGTGGTGGTCTTCTATGCCCTGCTGCCCATCCTCCGCAACGCGCTCGTGGGTCTGCGCGGCGTGGACCCGGAGGTGCTGGAGGCCGCCCGGGGGATGGGCATGGGGCCGGTGGCGCTGTTCACCCGGGTGCGTCTCCCGCTGGCCTGGCCCGTGATCCTCACCGGCATCCGGGTCGCGGGCCAGCTCGGCATGGGCGTGGCCGCGGTCGCGGCCTACGTCCTGGGGCCCGGACTGGGCTCGTACATCTTCACGGGGCTGGTCTCCCTGGGCGGCGCCAACGCGTTGAACTACGCCCTCGTGGGCACCCTCGGCATCGTCGTCGTCGCCCTCGTCCTGGACGGGCTGCTCGTGCTGCTCGGCCGGCTCACCATCTCGAAGGGACTGCGCGCATGAGCACCGACCGTGACGCCGGGGCCGAGATCCGTCTCGAGTCCCTGACGAAGCTCTATCCGGGGCAGGACCGTCCCGCCGTGGACGCCCTGGACCTCATCATCCCCGCGGGGGAGACCGTGGTGTTCGTCGGCCCGTCCGGCTGCGGCAAGACCACCTCGCTGAAGATGATCAACCGCCTCATCGAGCCCACCTCCGGGCGGATCCTGATCGGCGGGGAGGACATCACACGCCGTGACCCCACCCGGCTGCGCCGTCAGATCGGCTACGTCGTGCAGGGCGGCGGGATGATGCCCCACCTGTCCGTCGCCGAGAACGTCGGCCTGGTGCCGCGCCTGCTCAAGTGGGACCGCCGGCGCATCGCCGACCGTGTGGACGAGCTGCTCGAGCTCGTCGGCCTGGACCCGGCGATCTACCGAGACCGTTTCCCGCGCGAGCTGTCCGGCGGACAGCAGCAGCGCGTCGGCGTGGCGCGGGGCCTCGCGGCGGATCCACCCGTGCTGCTCATGGACGAGCCCTTCGGCGCCGTGGACCCCCTCACCCGCCAGCGCCTGCAGCAGGAGATGCTCGACATCCAGGCCAGGGTGGGCAAGACCATCGTGATGGTCACCCACGACGTGGACGAGGCCGTGCTCCTGGGCGACCGGATCCTGGTGCTCGAACCCGGCGCGCACGTGGCCCAGTACGCCACCCCCGAAGAGGTCCTGGCGCGGCCGGCCACCGAGTTCGTGGCCGACTTCGTGGGGTCGGGGGCGGGGCTCAAACGGCTGGGGCTGCGGTCGGTCGACTCGCTGCCGCTGCGCCCGATCGCACCGCACCCGACGGGCACGCTGCCGGGCGAGCCCGTGCTCGACGCGGCCACCCCGATCAGCGAGGCCCTCGCCGCGCTGGTCATGGCCCCGACGGAGGAGATCGCCGTGGTCCGTGATGGCACGGTCATCGGTCTGCTCGACTATCCGACACTGCGCGCGCACGCCCGCGCCGGCGACGAGCAGGCTCGGCCATGATCGCCCGGCTGCGTGCGGCCTCCGCCGAGGACCGCCTGCTCCTGATCGGCCTGCCGCTGCTCGTGGCCGCCCTGCTGATCGGGTGGACCGTCTGGGTGCGCGGAGCCGCCCTCGACGACGTCGAGGCCCGGCTGCTGACCTGGCCCACCGTCCTGCGCCTCACCGCCGAGCACCTGGCCCTCGTCGGCGTGTCCACCGTTCTGGTCGTGGCGACGGCCGTCCCGCTCGGCGTGCTGCTGAGCCGCCCCGCCGCCCGGCGGTTCACCCCCGTCGCCATGGGGCTGGCCAATGCCGGCCAGGCCGCTCCCGTGATCGGTGTGATCGTCCTGCTCGCCATGGCGTGGGGGTTCGGCTTCCGGGTCGCCGTCCTGGCCCTGTCCCTCTACGCGTTCCTGCCCGTGCTGGCCAACACCCTGGCCGGGCTGCGGGGCGTCGACCCCACCGTCGTCGAGGCGGCCCGCGGCATGGGCATGTCACCGCTGCAGACCCTGCTCCGGGTGGAGCTGCCCTTGGCCCTGCCCGTGATCATGGCGGGTCTGCGGACCGCCCTGGTGCTGCTGGTGGGCACCGGGGCGTTCGCGACGTTCATCGACGCCGGCGGCCTCGGCCTGCTCATCCAGACCGGGATCGTCCTGTTCCGTTTCCCGCTGCTCGTCTCGGGGGCGATCCTCGTGGCCGCCCTCGCCCTGATGATCGAGTGGATCGGCCGCCTCGTCGAGACGCTGGCCACCCCGAGGGGGCTCGCATGACCACCTCGCGCGCGACCATCCCATCCCGCCGCCGCGGCCGGACCCCCGCTCGTGCCGCGCTCGCCGCGCTCGGCCTGGCGGCCTCCCTGGTCCTGTCCGGGTGCGGGCTGAGCACCGCCGGCGGCTACCTGCCCTCGGGCACGCCCGCCGGCGACGTCGCCGGGATCGACCTCGAGGGCGCCCACGTGGCGGTGGGGTCCAAGAACTTCAACGAGGGCGTCGTGCTCGGCAAGATCACCGCGATCCTGCTGCGCTCCGCGGGTGCCGACGTCGAGGATCTGACCAACATGCCGGGTTCGCTCAGTGCGCGCCAGGCCCAGGTCGCAGGCGTCGTGGACGTCGAGTGGGACTACACGGGGACCGCCTGGATCACGTACCTGGGCCACACCGATCCGATCCCGGACGCCCAGGCGCAGTGGGCCGCGGTCCGGGACGAGGACGCGCAACAGGGCCTGGTGTGGCTGCCGCCGGCCGAACTCGACAACACCTACACCTTCTCCGTGCGCCAGGACCGGGCGGAGGAGCTCGGCCTGGAGACACTCGCGGACATCAAGGACCTCCCCACGGAGGACCAGTCCTTCTGCGTGAGCGCCGAATTCGCCGCCCGCAACGACGGATTCCTGCCCATGCTCGAGGCCTACGGGATCGAACGGCCCACCGGATCCCGGCTGCGCCAGATGGACATCGGGGCGGTGTTCGCCGCGGTGGCGGACGGGACGTGCACCTTCGGGGAGGCGTACGCCACGGACGGGCGGATCGCCGCGCTGGACCTGACGACCCTGCAGGACCCGCTGAGCTTCTTCCCGAAGTACAACGCGGCCCCCATCGTGCGCGAGGAGGTCCTGGCCGAGCACCCCGAGATCGCCGACCTGCTGGCGCCCGTGACCGCGCGCCTGGACAACGCGACGGCCGCGCGCCTGAACGCCCGGGTGGACGTCGACGGCGAGGAGCCCACCCAGGTCGCGTGGGACTGGCTCCGCGAGGAGGGCCTGATCACCGACTGACGGTCCGCCGACGCCGCCGACACCGCGGGGGACGCCCCGCTGGGGAGCGTCACCCGCCGCGCGGCACGGCGGATCAGGCCGCCGTCAGCGTGCGCGAGTACACCGTCCGGCCGGCGGCGTTGATCAGACGCACCCGGAACTCGCGGCCGTCCTCGGGGATCTCGACGTGGCCGAAGTACTGGTGCTCGCCGGAGCGCGGCGAGCCCATGACCGGCCCGTGCGCCTCGAAGTCCAGGCGAGGGCCGAAGGTGCCGTCCAGTGTGTTCGGGCCGAACGATCCGGCGTTGATGGGGCCGGCCACGAACTCCCAGAACGGCTCGAAGTCGGTGAACGCCGCGCGGTCGGGGGAGTAGTGGTGCGCCGCGCAGTAGTGGACGTCGCCGGTGAGGAACACGACGTTCTTCACGCCGTGGTCCTTGATCGCCTTCAGGAGGCGGGCGATCTCCAGTTCGCGGCTCAGCGGGGCGCCGTCGTCGCCGTTGGACAGGGACTCCTGCCCCGTGCCGTCGGGGACGATCAGGCCCAGCGGCAGGTCGTTGGCGATGACCTTCCACGTGGCGGTCGACGCGCGCAGCCCGCGGATGAGCCACTGCAGCTGCTCCTCGCCCAGGATCGGGGTCTCGTGGGTCTCGAGCCCCGGGGTGTTCTCGCCCTTGTGGGTGCGCATGTCCAGGGCGAACACGTCGAGCGTCGCGCCGCGGGGGATCCTGCGGTAGATGCGGGCGGGCTCGAAGCCGGAGCCGCGGCGCAGGGCCGTGGAGTCGGCGATCGGCATGTACTCCTGCCACGCGCGGCGGGCGCGGGCGGCCAGTGTGTCCACGTCACGGACCTGGGTGTAGCGCGGGTCTTCGAGGACCTCGCCCGGCCACCAGTTGTTGGTCGTCTCGTGGTCGTCCCACTGGGCGATGACGGGGACGTCCGTGTACAGGGCGCGGAGGTTGTCGTCCATCATGTTGTAGCGGTGGCGGCCGCGGAACTCGTTCAGCGTCTCGGCGACCTTGGACGTCTCCTCCGTGACGAGGTTGCGCCAGGTGGGCTCGCCGGCCACCTCGAGGGTCTCCGGGATGGGGTTGTCCGCGTAGATCGTGTCGCCGGAGTGCAGGAAGAAGTCGGGCTGCGTGGCGTGCATCGCCGCGTAGCCGCGCATGCCGCCGATCTCCGGGTTGATGCCGTAGCCCTGCCCCGCGGTGTCCGCGGTCCACACGAAGGACTGGGCGGCGGAGGTCTTCCGGCCGAACCGCGCGCCGGGCGCCGTCGTGAAGCGGGCCACGGCCGACTCGCCCAGGCGGCCGGCCTCGTCCTCGAACGCGTACGTCACCTCGAAGCGGGTGCCGGAGGGCAGCGTGTCCGCGAGGATCTTCGCCGTGTGGTCGGTGGCCCCGTCGACCCAGCCGGAGCGCAGGGTCAGCCCGCGAGAGAAGCGGCCGCGCAGCGCCTTCCCGTCCTCGTCGACCGCGCGCAGCGTGGCGTGCAGGCGCGAACGGCCGGACGAGCGCGCCCACAGCACGGCCGAGTTCGAGGTGACATCGCCGGTGGCGACGCCGGACGGCAGCGTCAGACGGGACGCGACCAGGCCACCGGGGGTGTGGCGAGCCGGACGGGCGGCGGCGGGGCCGGCGAGGGCGGCGGGGGCGAGTACGGCGGCGGACGCCGCGGCGAGCACCGAACGGCGGGAGGCGGAGTGGGACAGGGGTGCGGTGGTCTGCTTCACGGGGCCAGGGTGGGGCACGCAGGCGAGGGACATGTGGCCTCGGGCTGACCCTCGGGTGAACTTCCGACGCCGGCCCCGGCGGCATCGGGGTCGACCGGCCCGGGGCCGCTCAGCGCAGGGCGGCGACCGTCCGGACGGCGTCGACGATCGCGTCCGCCGCGGCGTCGAGCAGCGGGGCGTCGGCGTCCGGGCCGAACGTGCAGCGCAGGGCCGTGCGGGCCTCGTCCTCGCTGAGGCCCAGCGCGAGCAGGGCCGGGGACGGCTCGGCGTCGTGGGCCGAGCACGCGGACCCCGCCGAGGCCAGCACGCCCCGGCGGGCCGCCTCCTCCAGCACCGACTCGCCGTTCACGCCGGGCAGCACGAACGAGGCGTGACGCGGCAGCCGCCGCGCGGGATGGCCGGTCAGCCGCGCGTCGGGCACGAGCCCCCGGACGCCGTCGAGCACGCGCGCCGCGAACCGGTCCCGCAGCTCGGCCCACGCGTCCGCGGCCGCGGCGCGCTCCGCCTCGGCCTCCTCGAAGGCCGCTGCGAACCCGGCCGCGCCGGCCACGTTCTGCGTCCCGGACCGTCGGCCCCGCTCCTGGCCACCACCGGGCACGAGCGGTTCCAGGGTGTGGCCCGGGCGCACCCACAGCGCGCCGACCCCCTTGGGCCCGCCCACCTTGTGCCCGGACAGCGCCACGAGATCCGCCCCGAGGGCGCGCACGTCCACCGGGATCTGCCCCGCGGCCTGCACCGCGTCCACGTGCAGCGGCACGCCCGCCTCCCGGGCGACGGCGGCCAGCTCGGCCACCGGCTGCACCGTGCCCACCTCGTTGTGGGCCAGGTGCACGCTGACCAGCGCGGTGTCCGGGCGCAGGCGGGCGGCGAGGTCGTCCGCCGAGGTCAGGCCGTCACGGTCCAGCGCGAGGTGCTCGACCTCGACGCCGTGCAGCCGGGCCAGCTGGTCACAGGACTGCCGCACCGCGCTGTGCTCGATCCCCGTGGTCAGCACGTGGCCCGCCGGGCGTCCGGCGAGGATCCGGGCGCGCACCGTGCCGAGCACGGCGAGCGCGTCGGCCTCCGTGCCGCCTGAGGTGAACACGACCTGCCCGGCCCGGGCGCCGATCGCGCGGGCCACCCGCGCGCGGGCGTCCTCGAGCAGGGCCGCCGCCGCCCGGCCGGCCTCGTGCGCCGAGGACGGGTTGCCGTAGACGCCGGTGAGGGCGGGCCACATCGCCTCCAGCGCGCTGCGCCGGACGGGCGCGGTGGCCGCGTGGTCCAGGTCGAGGGTGGTGCTCATCGGCGCGGCGAGCCCTCCTCGACCACGGCGTCCAGGCCCAGGTCCAGGGACCGGACGGTATGGGTCAGCGCACCCACCGAGATCACGTCCACACCCGTGGCCGCGATCGCCCCGATCGTCTCCAGGCTCACCCCGCCGGAGGCCTCGACGACGGCGCGGCCCGCCACGAGCTCGACGCCGGCCCGCAGCTCGGCCGGCGAGAAGTTGTCCAGCATGATCGTGCCGACCCCGGCGGCGAGCACCGCCGGGATCTGCTCGAGCCGGTCGACCTCCACCTCCACGTGGGTGGTGTGCGGCAGGCGTGCCATCCCGGCGCGCAGGGCCGCGGTGAGGGCCTCACCCGGGTCGCCGGCGCCGCCGAACCCCAGCGCGGCCAGGTGGTTGTCCTTGAGCATCACGGCATCCGAGAGGCTGAAGCGGTGGTTGTGCCCGCCTCCGTCCCGCACCGCCTGCCGCTCGAGCACGCGCAGACCCGGGGTGGTCTTGCGGGTGTCCACCACCCGCGCGTGCCCGCCGCCGGCGCGCACGGCGGCGACGTGGGCGGCCGTCGTCGTGGCGATCCCGGACAGGCGCTGGACGAGGTTCAGCGCCACGCGTTCGGCCCGCAGCACCGAGCGGGCGGGGCCCGCGACCTCGGCGACGACGGCGCCGGGGGACAGGTCGGCGCCGTCGGCCAGGTGCAGGGTGACGGACACGGCCGGGTCGACGAGCCGGAAGGCGGCCTCGAGGGCGTTCGTGCCGGAGAGCACCCCGGCCTCGCGGGCCACCACACGCGCGGTGATCCGGGCCTGCTCCGGGACGAAGGTCTCCGAGGAGACGTCGCCCCAGGGCGCGTCCTCGGCGAGCGCCGCGGCCACGATCCGCTCCACGTCCGGTGGCGGGGCCGGTGCCGCCGGGGCGCGGTCGGCCGGGGTCACGTCCCGGCCCCGGCGGACTGCGCGGCCGACTGCTTCGGCGCGACGGCCAGCATCCGCTCGAGAGCGGTGCGGGCCGGGTCGGCGACGGACGCGGGCACGGTGATCCGGTTGACCACGCGGCCGGCCACGAGCTCCTCGAGCACCCACGCGAGGTAGCCGGGGTGGATGCGGTACATCGTGGAGCACGGGCAGATCACGGGATCGAGACAGAAGATCGTGTGCTCGGGGTGCTGGGCGGCCAGGCGCTGCACGAGGTTGATCTCGGTGCCGATCGCGAAGGTCGAGCCGGCCGGCGCCGCCTGGATGGCCTTGACGATGAAGTCGGTGGACCCGGAGGAGTCCGCGGCCTCCACCACGGGCAGGGGGCACTCGGGGTGCACGATCACCTGCACGTCCGGGTGCTCGGCGCGGGCCTGCTCGATCTGCGCGACCGTGAAGCGGCGGTGCACCGAGCAGAAGCCGTGCCACAGCAGGACCTTCGCGTCCCGCAGGGCGTCCTCGGAGTTCCCGCCCAGCGGCAGGCGGGGATTCCACGTCGGCATCTGCTCGAGTGGGATCCCCCTGGCGCGGCCCGTGTTCCGGCCCAGGTGCTGGTCCGGGAAGAACAGGACGCGCTGGGCACGCTCGAACGCCCAGTCCAGCACGGCCGAGGCGTTGGAGGACGTGCACACGATGCCGCCGCGCTCGCCGACGAAGCCCTTGAGGGCCGCGGAGGAGTTCATGTAGGTCACGGGCAGCAGGGGCACGCGCCCGTCGTCGTCCGGCTCGGTGCCGTAGACCGCCTCGAGCTGCTCCCACGCGTCCTCGACCGAGTCCAGGTCGGCCATGTCCGCCATGGAGCAGCCGGCGGCGAGGTTGGGCAGGATGACGGCCTGGTCCGGGGTGGAGAGCAGGTCCGCGGTCTCCGCCATGAAGTGCACGCCGCAGAACACGATCGCCTCCGCCTCGGGCCGGCCCTGGGAGGCGCGCGCGAGCTGGAAGGAGTCGCCCACGAAGTCGGCGTGCTGGACGACCTCGTCGCGCTGGTAGAAGTGGCCCAGCACGACGACGCGGTCGCCGAGCGTCTGCCGCGCCGCGCTGATCCGGGCGTGGAGCTCCTCGTCCGAGGCCCGCTGGTACTCCTCGGGGATGCGGCCCTGCACGGGGGCGTCGGCCGGGACGGCGTCGTCCTGCGATGCGCCGGGGCCGTAGGCGGGCAGGCCGGCGTCGAACGCCCAGGGGCCGCGGGTCAGGTCGGGGGAGCACGAGGAGCCGCGCGCGGCGTCCTTGTCGATCAGGGTCAGGGTGCGGGCCACCGAGGCGGTGGTCCCGGTCGGGGTGGTCATGGGTGACTCCTGGGTCGGGGCTGGTGGGTCAGCGGCGGGCGTCCGGCCCGGCGGGATCGGGGTCGGTCCCGGGCCCGGCGGGCCGGTACCGGTAGAGCTTGGGCGGGCGGTGCGGGGTGCCGCCGCGGACCTCGCCGGTCTCCTCGAGGGTCCCGGCGGCGAGGGTGGCGCGGCGGAAGTTGGCGGCGTCGAGGCCGCGGCCGAGGACGGCCTCGTGCACGGCGCGCAGCTCGGCGAGGGTGAAGGAGGGCCCCAGCAGCGCGTGCCCGACGCCGGCTCGCGGCAGGTCCGCGCGCAGGCGCGCCACGGCCGCCGCCAGGATCTGCGCGTGGTCGAACGCCAGCGCGGGCGGCGCGTCGGCCCGGTGCCAGCGCACATGGACCCCGATGGGCAGCCCGGCCACGTCCGGGTCCGGGCTGGACGCCGGGGCGGCGCCGTCGTCGTCCAGGGCGGGGCTGAGCGCCCAGTGGGCCACCGTGAGGACGCGTCCGGTGGGGGAACGGTCCACGGCGCCGAACGCCGCCAGCTGCTCGAGGCGACGGACGGGACCGGGCACGCACTCGGCGGCCACGCGTGCGGCGACGTCGGCCAGCTCCTCGTCCGCGCCGAGCCACGCGCCCGGCAGCGCCCACCGGTCCAGGAACGGCTCGCGCATCCGCGGGACGAGGGCGACACAGAGGCGGGGCACGCCGTGCGGGTCCGGGCGCACGCCGAAGACGGCCGTGGACACGGCCACGCTGACGCGGGCCTCAGCGACCGGCATGGGACCTCCCGGGGCGGACTGGCGGGGCTGTTCTGGTCAGTATGACACTGTTCGCGCCCATCTCAGAGGGTCGAGATGACTGTAAGGCGGGGGAGGTGCCGACGCGTTCCCGCGCTAGCCTGAGTCGGGTGAACACGACCGCCGCCTCCGCCCCGTCCGACGCCCCCCTGGCCTCCACCCGCATCGGGGAGGGCCCGCGCCGCGTCGCGTTCCTGCACGGCCTCATGGGCCGGGGCCGGAACTTCACCGGCCCGGCCAAGGAGCTGGGCGACGACTTCACGGTGGAGCTGATCGATCTGCCGGACCACGGCGCCTCGCCCTGGACGGACCGGGTGGACTACCGCGAGATCGCGGACCGGGTGGCCGCCCACCTGCGCGCCGGCCTCGCCGCCGACGGGCCGGTCCACCTGCTGGGCCACTCGATGGGCGGCAAGGTCGCGATGGTGCTCGCCCTGCGGCACCCGGAGCTCGTGGACCGGCTGATCGTGGAGGACATCTCCCCGCGGCTCTCACCGCAGGCCACGGACGAGTTCGTGCACCTGCTGGGCACCATGCTGCGCATGGACCTGGACGCGTACGACTCGCGGGCCGAGGCCGACGCGGCCATGGCCGAGCACGTCCACGACGCGCGGGTGCGCGGCTTCCTGCTGCAGAACCTGCGGCGCACGGCCGGCCACTTCGCGTGGCAGCCCAACGTGGCCATGCTCTTCGAGCACCTGCGGGAGATCGGCTCGTTCCCGGACCCGGTGGTCCCCGAGGATCCGGAGCGCGTGTTCGACCATCCGGTCCTGTGGCTGGCCGGCGCCGAGTCGGACTACGTCCAGGATGAGGACGTGCCGCGGATGAAGGAGCTGTTCCCGCGCGTCGTGCGCGTGACCGTCCGTGACGCCGGCCACTGGCTGCACGCCGACCAGCCCGAGGCCTTCGTCTCCGCGGTGCGCACCTTCCTCACCGCCGACTGACGGGGCCCGTCGGGAGACGGAGACAGCGCCGAGGCCCGCAGACGCGCCGCCACGTTCCGTGCGTAGCGGCGCGTCTGCGGGCCTCAGCGTCGGGCGCGGGTGGGGGCCTCAGCGTCGGGCGCGGGTGGGGGCGGACCCGTCGCCCGCCGCATCAGTGGGCGGGCGCGGCCTTCTTCCCGCGCAGGCGTCCGACGAGCAGGACCACCCCGAGCGCGACCGAGCCCCAGAGCAGGCCCCACACGGCCGACGTCGCGGTCTCCGTGAGCCAGCCGAGGAACGCGCCGGCGGCGTGCGTGACGGGCTCGACGATCCCGTGCTGCACGGCGTAGGGCCACGGCACGCCCAGCGCGTCCAGCTCCACGAGGGCGATGTGGCCGCCCACCCAGAGCATCGCCACGGTGCCGACGACGGTCACCACGCGCAGCACGTGCGGCATGGCCTTGACCAGCCCGGCGCCGAACGAGCGGCCGCCGGAGGTGGAGGCGTTCTGGTGCAGGTGCAGGCCGACGTCGTCCATCTTCACGATCAGCCCCACCACCCCGTACACGCCCGCGGTGATGACGACGGCCACCACCGCCAGGATCGCCGCCTTCATCCAGAAGCCCAGGTCGGCCACCTCGTTCATGGAGATGACCATGATCTCCAGGGACAGGATGAAGTCCGTGGTGATGGCCCCGCGCACCACGGTGTCCTCGGCCTCCGGACCCCGCTCGACGGCGGGCTCCTCGTCGTCGGCATGCCCGTGGCCGGCGAGCTTGCCCCACACCTTGTGCGCGCCCTCATAGGACAGGTAGGTGCCGCCGGCCAGCAGCAGCCACGGCAGGATCCAGGGGGCGAGCCAGTCGAGCAGCAGCAGCGCGGGAAGGATGAACACGAGCTTGTTGCGCAGGGAGCCCTTGGTGATCCGCCAGATCATCGGCAGCTCGCGGGCCGCGGCCGCGCCGGCCATGTACTGCGGGGTCACCGCGGCGTCGTCGACCACCACGCCCGCCGCCTTGGCCGCGGCGCGTCCCGCTCCGGCGGCCACGTCGTCCACGCTCGCGGCGGCGAGGCGGGCGAGGGCGGCGACGTCGTCGAGCAGGGCTACGAGTCCGACCATGGTTCCTCCTGGGGTGGGGCCGACGGGCGCGCCGGTGCGCGGGCAGGGCGCAGGTCGAGCATAGCGGCGGGGACGGACACGCACCGGCCCGGTCCCGTGGGGGACCGGGCCGGTGCGTGCGCGGCCGACGAGGCCGCCGGTGGGCTCAGGCGTCGTTCTCGGTGGTCTCCACGGGGCGGGAGCCCAGACGGCCGTCGATGCGGAGCAGGCCCGAGCCGTCGTCGCCCACGAGCTCGAGCTGGCCCACGATCTCGGAGACGGTGGACTCCTCCTCGATCTGCTCGTCCAGGAACCAGTTCAGCAGCGGGCGCGAGTTGAGGTCGCCCGCGGACTCGGTGGCCCGGTACAGCTCCCGGATCGCCTCGGAGACCTTCTGCTCGTGCGCGAGCGCGGACCGGAAGATCTCCAGGGCCGACAGGCCGGCCTGCACGGGCGGGGCCGGGATGGCACCGATCGTCGGAAAGCTGTCCCGGTCGGCGACGTGGTCGATGAACTTGTTCGCGTGGACGATCTCCTCGTCCGCCTGGTGCCGCAGCCACGCGGCCATCCCGGACAGGTCCAGGTCGTCGGCGGCGATCGCGAGCTGGCGGTAGACCATGGACGCCTCGAACTCGAGGGTGATCTGGTCGTTGAACTTCTGCAGCAGGTCATCGGTGAGCTTCATGCCTCGAACTCTAGGCAGGCGACCGGGGCGCGGTGAAGGCGCGCCCGCCCCGTCATCGGGGCACGACGACGGCGGGCGGCCGGTCCCGCCGGATTCGGCGCCCCGCGGCCCCGGCCCTAGGCTGGGCGCCGTGTCCGAGACCCACCACGCCCGCCCGGGCGTCGACCCCGCGTCGACGCCGCCCTCCGACGTGCCGCGGGGCCCGGGAGGCCGGGACGCGCTCGTGCGCCGCCGCGTGTTCCGGACGCCCCTGCTGCGCCGCGTGGTCTACGCGGTGGTCTTCGAGCTGCTCGCCATCCTCTTCACCACCGTGATCCTGGCGGCGCTCGGCAACGGCGGCGGGCCCTCACTCGCCGTGGCGGTGGTGTCCTCGACCGTGGCCCTGCTGTGGAACATCGTGTTCAACTCGGTGTTCGAGACCCTCGAACGCCGCCTCGGGATCACGGGCCGGCCCTGGTGGGTGCGCGTGGCCCACGCCGTCGGCTTCGAGGGCGGGCTGATCGTGTTCCTCGTGCCCGCGGTGGCGCTGATCCTCGGCATCGGGCTGGGGGAGGCGTTCCTCATCGAGGCCGGCCTGCTCGTGTTCTTCCTCGTCTACGCCGCGGTGTACGCCTACGCGTTCGACTCGGTGTTCGGCCTGCCGGACTCGGCCGCCCGCGCCGAGGCCTGACCCGCCGATCGGATCAGGCGCGGCTCAACGGGACGTCGGCAGCCCCAGGAACGCGCGGATCGCGGGCATCTCGCGGCGCACCTGGTCCAGGCCGAGCTCGTGGGCGGCGGCCAGCTTGGCCACGGACCGCTCGCCGTTGGCGATGGGCATGGTCTCGGGCACGAACAGATAGGCCCGTCCCTGCCGCTCCATCTCGAACAGGCGCTCGCGGGTCGCGTTGTACCGGCGCCAGCGCGTGAGCAGCGCGTCCGCGACGGCGGGGTAGCGCCGGAAGGTGCGCTGGTAGAACGAGGGGAACCGTTCGGGCCGTTTCACGTACCCGCGCTCCCGCGTCAGGACCACGAGGACCTTCTCGAACCCCGCGTCCTCCGCCGCGGTCAGCGGGATCCCGCCGTCCACGCCGAGGGCGCCGTCCACGAACACCGTGCCCTCGGCATGCACCGGGGGCATGAGGACCGGCATCGTGGACGACGCGCGGACGCGGACCATCAGGTCGGTCAAGGTGGTCATGTCGGAGCGGTCCCACCAGCGGGTCTCGCCGCTCGCAGCGTCGAACCCGCCCAGGACGAGCCGGGCGGGGTTCGCGCGGAACGTGGCGAAGTCGTAGGGCAGGTCCGCCTCGGGCAGGCCGGCGTGCTCGTAGATGTACTCGGCGTTGAACAGGCCCTTGCCGCGCAGGAAGCTCAGCCAGTTGCCGAACCGAGGATCGTCGGCGAAGTCCACGAACGAGCGCCGCGCGCGGGCCGGGTCGCGGGACAGGTAGTTCACGGCGTTGGACGAGCCCGCCGAGATGCCGGCCACGAAGTCCACGTGGATCCGCTCGCGCAGCAGCTCCGCCACCACGGCCGAGGTGAGCGCGGCGCGCATCCCCCCGCCCTCGAACAGCAGCGCCGTGTCGGTGACGTTGGACGTCATGGGCTCGGTCATGGTCGGTACCTCCGTGTTCGCCGTCCGCCGAGCCGGGCGCGGAGTGCTCCCGTCCGGCCGCGCCCATCCTAGGCTGTCCCCATGGCGACGACCCACATGAAGAGCACCCCCGTCCACACCGTCGGTGAGCTGCCCCCGGTGGGTTCCCCCGCCCCCGACTTCACCCTCACCGGGGCGGACCTGTCCCCGGTGACCCTGCGGGAGCTGCGCGGCCGCCGCGTGATCCTGAACATCTTCCCGTCCCTGGACACGGGCGTGTGCGCCGCCTCCGTCCGCGAGTTCGACTCCCGCGTCGCGGACCTCGGGGACACCACCGTCGTGGCCGTGTCCGCGGACCTGCCGTTCGCCGCCGCACGCTTCTGCTCGGTCGAGGGCATCGACCACGTCCGCAGCGGCTCCGTGTTCCGTTCGTCCTTCGGCGACGACTACGGCGTGCGCATGACCGACGGTCCTCTCGAGGGCCTGCTGGCCCGCGCCGTCGTCGTGGTCGATGCCGACGGCGTGGTCCGTCATGCCCAGCTCGTTCCCGAGATCTCCGAGGAGCCGGACTACGAGGCCGCCCTGGCGGCCGCCCGGGGCTGAGCGTGACGCCGCCGGGCTGGCCGCCGCGCGCACGACGCTCGCCCCTGGCGTTCGTCATCGCGCTGTTCGGCGTGCTCGGCGCGCTGGTCCTGGCCGGGGGCCTCACCGCGCTCCTCGCCGGCCGGATGGTCGACGTCGCCGCGGACTCCGCCCCGAATGTGCCCGCCGCCGAGGCCCCCGCCCGGGAGGCGGGCGAGCTCGCGGCGGGCCTGACGCACGTCCACGACGGCGTGGCGGTGGACTGGTCCGCGTCGGCCCACGACGGATCGTCCCTGGATCCGGGCCAGCCGGTCGCGGACGCCCCGGGCATCCTCCTCGTGGAGACCGCCCTCGGCGCCCGCACCGGCACGGGGACGGGCATGGTGCTCTCCCCGGACGGGCTGGCGGTGACCAACTACCACGTGGTCGAGGACTCCTCGGAGGTGCACGTGGTGGTCGCGGACACCGGCGCGCGGCACACGGCCACGGTGCTCGGGCGCGATGCCGAGCACGACATCGCGGTGCTCGACGTCGAGGGCGTCTCAGACCTGCCGGTGGCCAGCGTCTCGCTGGACCCGGTGCGGCGCGGGGAGACGGTGGCCGCCGTCGGCAACGGCGGGGGCCAGGGCCGCCTGACGGCCGTGCGCGGCACCGTGCTCGGCACGGACCGCTCGATCATGGCCGCGGCCGAGGGCACCGATCAGTACGCGCGCCTGTCCGGCCTGATCCAGACGGACGCGGACGTCGTGCCCGGCTACTCCGGCGGCCCGGTGGTGGACGACGCCGGCCAGGTGGTCGGCGTGACCGTGGCGGCCAGCGATGGGACCACCGCAGACGAGGTGGACGGCTTCGCGATCCCGCTGGAGGTGGCCTTCGACGTGGTGGAGCAGGTCCTCTCGGGTGAGGAGACGGACACCGTGAGCATCGGCGCGGACGGCGCCCTGGGCATCATGGTCGGCGCGGATCCCGACGTCGGCGTCGTGGTCATGCAGGTGGACGCGGGCTCGGCGGCCGAGCAGATCGGCCTGGTCGAGGGCGATGTGATCCTCGAGATCGAGGGGCGGCCCGTCGGCGACGACGCCTCCCGGATGTCCCGCCTGGTCAACGACCACAACGTGGGGGACCGGATCATCGTCCAGTGGCGCACCGCCGACGGCGGGGTGCGCGAGGCCGAGGCGGTCCTGCAGCCGGCCCTCGTGAACTGACCGGCGCCCGCGCTCAGGCGAGCAGGTCCAGCGAGAGGGCCATCGCGGCCACGCCCAGCAGCACGCCGCCCAGCGCTGCGGCACGGCCCCCGGCCGCCCGGGCGGCGGGCAGCAGCGCGTCGAGGCTCACGGTCACCATCACGCCTGCCACGGCCGCGAAGACGGCGGCCACGAGCGCGGGCGTGAGGAACGGGGCCAGCAGCAGCCAGCCGATCAGCGCGCCCAGCGGCTCCGCGATCCCCGTGAACGCGGCCCACGCGAAGGCCTTGCGCCGCGACCCGGTGGCCTGCCGCACGGGCACGGCCACGGCCACGCCCTCGGGCACGTTGTGCACGGCCATCGCGACGGCCAGCGCGAGGCCCACCGACGGATCCTGCAGGGTGCCGGCGAAGGTGACGAAGCCCTCCGGCAGATTGTGCAGGCCGATCGCCAGGGCCGTCACCGTGCCCAGGCGCAGCATCCTCCGCCGGTCCAGGCCGGCCGGGTCGTCGACGTCGCCCGGCATCTCCGAGACGGGGTCGGGGACGGCGCGCTCGAGCAGCACGTAGGCGCCTGCGCCGAGGGCCAGGGCGGCCACCGCGACGGCGGTCGCCGCGGGGCCGACCGCCCCGCCCAGCCCCTCGACGGCGGCCGGCAGCATCTCCAGGAAGGAGACCGCGAGCATGACGCCCGCGGAGAGGCCGAGGGCGGCCCCCAGCCCGCGGCCCGAGGGCTCGCGTCCGACGATCGCCAGGACGCCGCCCAGCACCGTGGCCAGCCCGGCGAACGTCGTGAGAGCGAGCGCGGTCCAGAACGGGTCCACGGGGGAGGGCCTCCTGACGGGCGGCGGGCGGGGTGGGACCATCCTAGGGACCACAGGAGGAGACCATGACCGACACCGCCGCCGGCCCCGGATTCGCGCTGCCCCGGGGCGTCGAGCCGGGCCGCGCCGTCGTCGTGGGCGCCGGCCCCAACGGCCTGACCGCCGCCGCCCTGCTGGCCCGCGAGGGCTGGGAGGTGGACGTGTTCGAGCGGGCCCCGGTGCCCGGCGGCGCGTGCGCGTCCGCGCCGGTGCTGGGGGAGGGGACCGTGGTGGACCTCGGGGCGGCGGGCCATCCGTTCGGCGTCGCCAGCCCCGTGTTCCGGGAGCTGGGGCTGACGGACCACGGGCTCGCCTGGCTGCACCCGGCCATGCCGATGGGACATCCGCTGCCGGACGGGCCGGCCGCCCTCCTGCACCGGGACCTCGAGGCCACCGCCGCGGGTCTCGGCGTCGACGCGCGGGCCTGGCGGGCCGTGCACGGGGCCCTGGTCGCGCACGTCGACGAGATCCTGGCGGGCGCGCTCGGCCCGGTGCTGCGACCCCCGCCCCATCCGGTGGCGATGGCCCGCTTCGGCCTGCGCGCCCCGTGGCCGGCCGATCTGCTGGGCCGGGCGATGTTCCGCACGGAGGCCGCCCGCGCCCTGTTCACGGGCTCGGCCGCCCACGCGATCCTGCCCTCGAGCCGGCCCCTGACGGCGGCGTTCGGTGCGCTCTTCGGCGCGCTCGGGATGAGCTCGGGCTGGCCGGTGGCGCGCGGCGGGTCGGGGGCGATCGTCGACGCGCTCGTGGCGGTGCTGCGGGCGCACGGCGGTCGGCTGCACCTGGGCCACGAGGTCACGGACCTGCGCGCGCTGCCCGCCGCGGACGCCGTCGTGCTGGACCTGACCCCGCGCCAGGTGCTGCGCGTCGCCGGCACGGGCCTGCCGCCGCGATACGCCGCGGCCCTGCGCCGGTGGCGCCCCGGGCCGTCCGTGTCCAAGGTCGACTTCCTGCTCGACGGGCCGATCCCGTGGCGCGACGCCCGGCTCGCGGGCGCGGGGACGGTGCACCTGGGCGGGACCGCCGCCGAGATCCGGCGGGCCGAGGACGACGTCGCGGCCGGCCGGATGCCGACGCGGCCCTTCGTCATGCTCTGTCAGCAGCAGGCGGCGGACCCCTCACGGGCCACCGGGCCCGCCCGGGGGCACACGGTCGTCTGGTCCTACGCCCATGTGCCCCACGGCCACCCCGGCGACGTCCGTCCGCTGATCGAGGCGGAGGTGGAGCGGCACGCACCCGGCTTCCGGGACCGGATCGGGGCCGCGGTCGCGATGCGCCCGGCCGATCTGGAGGCGTGGAACCCGAACCTCGTGGGCGGTGACATCGCGGGGGGATCGCTCGCGGGAGCGCGCGCGCTCCTGCGCCCCACCGCGTCGCCCCGGCCGCACCGGGCGGGTCGGACCGGGCTGTATCTGGCCTCCGCCTCCACCCCGCCGGGCGCCGGCGTCCATGGCATGGGCGGGGCGTGGGCCGTGCGGACTCTGCTGGCGGACCGTCGTCGCTGACCGCGCCGGCGCCACGGACGGGACGGATCCAGATTCGGACTTTCGCGAACCTGAATGTTCCCGCTACAGTGTGCTCCATCTCACGGAACGTCCCGTCTCGACGGAACGGCCCGGGGGTCGTCTCGCACCACCAGGTCCCCACAGGGATGCGGGCGCGCGACGTCCTTGCACCTCTCATGAACGGAAGCACCTTCCATGAAGTACACGAAGCTCTCCGCTGCCGCGGCCCTGGCCGCCGGCTCGGCCCTCATCCTCTCCGCGTGCGCCCCGGGCGGCGGCAATGCAGGCGACTCCAGCAGCAACAGCGCCTCCGGCGCCAGCCAGGGCGGCGACTCGGGCGCCGGCAACGTCATCGAAGGGGACAAGGGTCAGAAGCTCACCGCCGAGGCCTCCGGGCCGGGGAAGGCCGACCTGGGCGACGTCAAGACCCAGGACGGCTCCATCGCGTACTCGGTGGGCGCCGACGACTTCCTGTCCTACAACGGCCTGCAGTCGAACACGTACACCACGTACAACTCGGCCGTCGCGGACCGCATGTTCTCGTCCTTCTGGTACTTCGGCACCGACGGCTCGATCATCCCGGACAAGGACTTCGGCACGTACGAGAAGACCTCGGACGACCCGCTGACCGTGAAGTACACCATCAGCGACGACGCCAAGTGGTCCGACGGCACCCCCGTCACCGCGGGCGACTTCATCGTCCACTGGGCCGCGAACAACGACACGATCAAGGCCGAGGGTGCCGAGACCCCGCTGTTCGACTCGATCTCCTTCGAGCAGGGCAAGTACATCCCGGAGGCGCCCGAGGGCGAGGCCGACGGCAAGGAGTTCACCGTCACCTACCCGGAGCCCTACGCGGACTGGGAGATCCTCATCAGCACCGCGCTGCCGGCGCACATCGTCGCCAAGGAGGCGGGCATGAGCTTCGAGGAGCTCGTCACCGCCGCGAAGGAGAAGGACGTCGAGGCGCTCACCCCGGCGGCCGAGTTCTGGAACGACGGCTGGGACTTCAGCCCCGGCGAGCTGCCGGACGCCTCGCTGGTGCCCTCCATGGGCCCCTACAAGTTCAAGGACGGCGGCTGGCAGGCCGGCCAGTCCATCACCCTTGAGGCCAACCCCGAGTACTGGGGCACCCCGGCGGCCACCAAGGAGCTCGTCCTCCGCTTCGCCGACCCGAAGACCCACGTGCAGGCCCTGCAGAACGGCGACCTCGACGTCATCGAGCCGCAGGCCACCGTGGACACCCTCCAGCAGCTCGAGGGCCTCGGCGAGGACGTCAACGTCCAGACCGGTGACCAGCTGACCTGGGAGCACGTGGACTACAACCGCGGCGAGGGCTCGGTCTTCGCGGACTCCCCGGAGCTGCGCGAGGCCTTCGCCCTCTGCCTGCCCCGCCAGCAGATCGTGGACAACCTGATCAAGCCGATCTACGCGGACGCCCAGGTCATGAACCTGCGCGAGGTCTTCCCCTTCCAGGACAAGTACCAGGAGGTCGTGGACGCGGCCTACCCGAAGGAGATGGACCAGCCGAACATCGAGAAGGCCAAGGAGCTCGTCGAGAAGTCGGGCGTCTCCAAGCCCACGGTCCGCCTCGGCTACCAGGCCGGCAACCAGCGTCGCACCGAGACCGTCGCGCTCATCAAGAGCTCCTGCGACCAGGCCGGCTTCGACGTGCAGGACGCCAACTCGCCGGTGTTCTTCAAGGAGGTCATGCCGGCCGGTGACTACGACGCCGCCCTCTTCGCCTGGGCCGGCTCGGGCCAGAAGGCCTCCGGCGCGAACATCTACCAGTCGGACGGCGCCCAGAACCAGCAGAGCTACAACAACCCCGAGGTGGACGCGGCCTGGGACAAGCTCGCCACCTCGCTGGACGAGAACGAGCAGCTGGAGCAGGTCAAGACCATCGAGAAGCTGCTGTGGGAGGACTTCCAGGCCATCCCGCTGTACGCTCACCCGGGTCTGGTCGGCCACAAGGCCGACGTCGCCAACGTGCGCGACACCGCCGCCCAGTCGGGTGCGCTGTGGAACGTGGAGCAGTGGGTCCGCGTCCAGGAGTGACACCCCGCTGACCTCTGACCCGGCGGTCCGCCTCCCGCGGACCGCCGGCGTCGGGATCGAGGACAGAGCCCGGCCGGGCACCGGCCGTGAACCGCGGCGAACCCGCACCCCTCCCTTTCCCTTGCACGCGCACGGAAGGTCACCCCCTGTTGTGCTGAAATTCATCCTCAAGCGCCTCGGCAGCTCCCTCCTGGTGCTGTTCGGCGCGTCGATCCTGCTCTTCTTCCTCGTGGCCCACTCGGGTGACCCCCTCCAGGACCTGCGAGAGTCACAGAACCCCAACCGCGAGACCCTCATCGCCGCCCGCACCGCGTTCATGGGGCTGGACCAGCCCTGGTACGCCCGGTACTGGGACTGGCTCCAGGGCATCGGCGGCTGCGTCACCGGTCAGTGCGACCTCGGCCTCAGCCGAAACGGCCAGTCCGTCGCCGACCTGCTGAGCAACGCCGCGGCCTCCACGCTGCGCCTCGTGGTGCTCGCGACCGTCCTGGCGATCATCATCGGCATCGCGATCGGCATCGTCACCGCGATCCGCCAGTACTCCGGCCTCGACTACGTGGTCACGTTCCTGATCTTCCTCTTCTTCTCGCTGCCCGTGTTCTGGGCGGCCGTGCTCCTGAAGGAGTACATGGGGATCCGGTTCAACGACTGGATCCGCAGCCCCGAGCTGAACTGGCCCCTCCTCATCGGGGTCGCCGTCCTCGCGGGCCTGGTCCTGCAGGCCGTCATGGCGGGCGACCTCAGGCGGCGCGCCTTCACGTTCGGCGCCACCGCCGCGTTCATCCTCCTCGCCGGCTGGGTGCTGTTCGCCGTCGACTTCTGGCGGCATCCGCAGATGGGCCCGGTCGTGCAGCTGGTCATCGGCCTGGCCGCCGCCGTCGGCGCCACCGCGGTGATCTCCGGTCTGCGCAACCGGTCGGTCCTCAAGGCCGCTCTGGTCACGGTCGCGATCGGCCTCGTCGCCTACTACGCCACCTACGGCCTGCTGTGGCGGACGCCGTCCGCACTGCTGCTGGCCGGCCTCGGCGTCATCCTCGTGCTGGTGGCCATCCTGGTGGGCCGGCTGCTCGGCGGCTTCTCCAAGGGCTCGGCCGTGTCTGCCTCGCTGGTGACCGCCCTGATCATGGGCGTGGCGATCGTGGCGGAACACCTGATGAACTACTGGCCGACCTTCCTGAAGGTCAAGCCGCGCCCGATCTCCACGATCGGCTCGGGCACCCCGAACCTGGACGCCCACTTCTGGGTGGTGTTCCTGGACCGCGGTGCGCAGCTTCTGCTGCCCACCATCCTGCTGACCATCATCTCGGTGGCCACGTACTCGCGGTACACGCGCTCTTCCATGCTCGAGGTCTCGCGCCAGGACTACATCCGCACCGCGCGCGCCAAGGGCCTGCCGGAGCGCCAGGTGATCCTGAAGCATGCGTTCCGCAACTCCCTGATCCCCATCACCACGATCATGGCCTTCGACTTCGCCGGCCTGATCGGCGGCGCCGTGATCACGGAGCAGGTGTTCGGCTGGAAGGGGATGGGCGAGCTGTTCGCCACCGGCCTGCGCGACGTGGACCCCATGCCCGTGATGGCGTTCTTCCTCGTGACGGGCACCGCCGCCGTGCTGATGAACCTCGTGGCGGACGTGCTCTACGCCGTCCTCGACCCCCGGATTCGAGTGTGAGCCAGATGACCACCAACAACTCCTCGATGACGGGCGCGCAGCTCGACGAGAAGCAGATCTTCGACCTTGCGGAGGCGGAGGACGCCAAGCTCCGCGCCAAGGCCGGGAAGTCCTACTCCCAGGGCGCCCTGGTCCGCAAGCGGTTCTTCCGCCACAAGGCGGCGATGATCTCCCTGATCGTGCTGGTCTTCATCACGCTGATGGCGTTCTCCTCCATCGGCTTCGCCGGCATCCCCGGCTGGTGGGACAAGTCCTACACGGCCGCGGCCTCCGTGGTGAACGGCGGTCGCCCGACGCTGTCGGTCGTGCCGCAGGCCTTCGGGGGCGAGGGCCTCCGCTGGGGCGAGCACCCCTTCGGCCAGGACACCACGGGCAAGGACTACTTCGCCCTCGTGATGCGCGGGACCCAGCAGTCCATGATCATCGCGGCCATCGTGGGCCTGCTCTCCACCGTGATCGGCGCGATCGTCGGCGCCGTGTCCGGGTACTTCGGCGGCTGGGTCGACTCCGTCCTGATGCGCCTGACCGACCTGATCATCGTCATCCCGCTGCTCGTGCTCGCCGCGGTGCTCGGCCAGATGGCCAGCGGCATGAAGATGGGCATCCTCCCGCTCGCGGTGGTGCTCGGCCTCGTGTCCTGGACGTCCCTGGCCCGCCTCGTGCGCGGCGAGGTCCTGTCCCTGCGCGAGAAGGAGTTCGTGGCGGCCGCCGTCGCCATGGGCGCCAAGCCGGGCCGCCTGATCTTCAAGCACCTGCTGCCCAACACGATCGGCGTGATCGTCGTGAACGCGACGTTCGCGATTGCGGGCGCGGTGCTGCTGGAGACCTCGCTGTCCTTCCTCGGCTTCGGCGTGAAGGCGCCGGACTCGTCCCTGGGCCTGCTCATCTCCGACTACCAGAACGCGTTCACCACCCGTCCGTGGCTGTTCTGGTGGCCCGGCATGATCATCCTCGCGATCGCCCTGTCCGTGAACTTCCTCGGCGACGGCCTGCGCGACGCCTTCGACCCACGCCAGGGTGCGGGCGCCCACCGCAGGCCCCGCTTCTTCGGTCGCCGCGCGGCCGCCACCGAGGCCGGTGCGACGACGGCGGGCGGTCTGGCCGCGGCCCCGACGGCCGGCCGGATCGAGGCCCCCGCGGAGGAGGCCGGCGGATCCGCACGGATCTCCGACGCGGACGAGGACGGTCAGCGATGAGCGCGAACGACAAGAAAGGCCGATCCATGTTCGGCAAGAAGAACGAGAACGACGTGACCGCCGGCGGGCAGGGCTCGCACGCGGCGTCGTCGGCCGACCTCGAGGCGCGCGGCGCCGCCGTGCCCGGCTCCTCCGGCGCCGGCGGCGTGCCTCCGGGCCCCGCGACGAGCGCGATGGGCGTCGTGGCCCGCCACGACGACCTGGGCGGCGAGCCGGTGCTCGCCTTCCGCGACGTGGACGTGAAGTTCGCGACCGAGTTCGGCGAGGTGCACGCGGTCAAGGGTGTGACGTTCGACGTCAAGCCCGGCGAGGTCGTCGCCCTCGTGGGCGAGTCCGGCTCCGGCAAGTCCGTCACGAGCGCCACCGCCATGGGCCTGCTCCCGGGCAATGCGGACGTCACCGGCTCCGTGAAGCTGGCCGGCCGCGAGGTGCTCACCATGACCCCGGGGCAGCTGCGCGGCATCCGCGGCGACGAGGTGGCGATGGTGTTCCAGGAGCCCATGACGGCCCTGAACCCCGTCCTCACCGTGGGAGACCAGCTCACGGAGGCCCTCGAGCTGCACGGCATCGCCTACGGCACCGAGGCGGACAAGCGCGCCGTCGAGCTGCTCACCATGGTGGGCATCCCCGACGCCGCCACCCGCCTCAAGCAGTACCCCCACCAGTTCTCGGGCGGCCAGCGCCAGCGCATCGTCATCGCGATGGCGATCAGCTGCTCGCCGAAGGTGATCATCGCGGACGAGCCCACCACGGCGCTCGACGTGACGGTCCAGGCCGAGATCCTGGAGTTGCTGCGTTCCCTGAAGAACAAGATGAACACCGGCATCCTGCTCATCACGCACAACATGGGCGTGGTGGCGGACATGGCGGACCGCGTGTGCGTGATGCTCCACGGCGAGCTCGTGGAGCAGGGCTCGGTGCACCAGGTGCTCCAGCACGCCCGGCACCCCTACACCCAGAAGCTGCTCTCGGCGGTGCCGCGCCTCGGCGAGCCCCTCGAGGTGGCGGAGCCGGAGCCGGTCACGGCCACGCAGACGCAGGCCCGGTACGCGATCGAGGCGGAGAACCTCCACCTCGAGTACGACCACCGCGGCAAGAAGAACCGCGTGGTCCACGACGTCAGCTTCCAGGTGGCCCCGGGCGAGATCCTGGGCCTGGTGGGCGAGTCCGGCTCGGGCAAGTCCACCATCGCCAAGTCGGTGCTCGGTCTGCTCACCATCGCGGAGGGCTCTCTGCGCATCCAGGGCCACGATCTGGCGACGATGCGCAAGGCCGAGCAGCGCGCCCTACGCAAGAACATCGGCGTGGTCTTCCAGGACCCGGCGGCCTCACTGGACCCGCGGTTCCCGATCGGCGACATCATCACCGAGCCGATGGTCGTGCACAAGGTGGGGGACCGGCGCTCGCGCCTGGCCCGCGCCGAGGAGCTGCTGGATGCGGTGCGTCTGCCGCGCTCCGTGGTGAACCGGTACCCGCACGAGCTCTCCGGCGGTCAGCGCCAGCGCATCTCGATCGCGCGCGCCCTGACCCTGGACCCCCAGGTGCTCATCGCGGACGAGCCGACCTCGGCCCTGGACGTGTCCGTCCAGGCCGCCGTGCTGGACATGTTCGCGGAGCTGCAGCAGCGCTACGAGTTCGCGTGCCTGTTCGTGTCTCACGACCTCGCGGTGGTGGACATGCTGGCCCACAAGGTGCTCGTCCTCAAGGACGGCCGCCAGGTGGAGCAGGGCCCCACGGAGGAGGTGCTCCACCGTCCGAAGGAGGAGTACACCCGTCGCCTCCTGGCGGCGGCGCCCGTGCCGGACCCGGACCAGCAGGCGGAGCGTCGCCAGGAGCGCCGGGAATTCCTCGCCTCCCTCGGCGAGGGCGTCTACTGACCGCTCGGGCCCACCGGCCCGCCTGTCCACGGCGGCCCCTGCGCGTACAATCGCACGGGGGCCGCCGTCGGCGTGTGCCTCCACCCCTTTGATGTCGAACCGGACAGGACGCCCATGACCTCGACCGAAACCCGCCGCTCCGATCTGCGCAACGTGGCCATCGTGGCCCACGTGGACCATGGCAAGACCACGTTGGTGGACGCCATGCTGCGCCAGACCGGTGCCTTCAACACGCACGGCGACGTCGCCGAGCGGGTCATGGACTCCGGGGACCTGGAGAAGGAGAAGGGGATCACGATCCTCGCCAAGAACACCACGGTGTTCTACTCCGGCCCGTCCGCCCCCGAGGGCGAGACCGTCACCATCAACGTGATCGACACCCCCGGCCACGCCGACTTCGGCGGCGAGGTGGAGCGCGGCCTGTCCATGGTGGACGGCGTCGTGCTCCTCGTGGACTCCTCCGAGGGCCCGCTGCCCCAGACCCGCTTCGTGCTCCGCAAGGCCCTCGCGGCCAAGCTGCCCGTGATCCTTGTGGTCAACAAGACGGACCGCCCCGACGCGCGCATCGACGGGGTCGTCTCCGACTCCATGGACCTGCTGCTCGGCCTGGCCTCGGACCTGGCCGAGGAGGACCCGGACCTGGACCTCGACTCGGTGCTGGACGTCCCCGTCGTCTACGCCTCGGGCAAGGCCGGCCGCGCCTCCCTGACCCAGCCCGCCGACGGCGCCCTGCCGGAGGCCGAGGACCTCGAGGCCCTCTTCAACGTGATCATGGAGCACATCCCGGCCCCGTCCTACACCGAGGGCGAGGTCCTCCAGGCGCACGTCACCAACCTGGACGCCTCCCCGTTCCTCGGCCGCCTCGCGCTGCTGCGCATCTTCAACGGCACCCTTCGCAAGGGCCAGCAGGTCGCGTGGGCCCGCCAGGACGGCGCCCTGAAGACCGTGAAGATCACCGAGCTGCTGGCCACCAAGGGCCTCGGGCGCGTGCCCGCGGAGGAGGCCGGCCCGGGCGAGATCGTCGCCGTCGCCGGCATCGAGGACATCATGATCGGTGAGACCCTCACCGACGCGGAGAACCCGAAGCCGCTGCCGCTGATCACGGTGGACGACCCGGCCATCTCCATGACCGTGGGCATCAACACCTCCCCGCTGGCCGGCCGCGTCAAGGGCGCCAAGGTCACGGCCCGCCAGGTGAAGGACCGCCTGGACAAGGAGCTGATCGGCAACGTCTCGCTCAAGGTGCTCCCCACCGAGCGCCCGGATGCGTGGGAGGTGCAGGGCCGCGGCGAGCTCGCCCTGGCCATCCTCGTGGAGCAGATGCGTCGCGAGGGCTTCGAGCTCACCGTGGGCAAGCCGCAGGTGGTCACCCGGACCGTGGACGGCAAGGTCCACGAGCCGATGGAGCGCATGACCATCGACATCCCCGAGGAGTTCATGGGCGCGGTCACGCAGCTCATGGCCGCGCGCAAGGGCCGCATGCAGGAGATGTCCAACCACGGCACGGGCTGGATCCGCATGGAGTTCCTGGTCCCGGCCCGCGGCCTGATCGGGTTCCGCACCCGCTTCCTCACCGAGACCCGCGGCGCAGGCATCGCCTCCTCCTACGCGGCCGGCTACGAGCCGTGGACCGGTGAGATCGAGTACCGCACCAACGGCTCCCTCGTGGCCGACCGGGCGGGCACCGCCACGCCGTTCGCCATGATCAACCTGCAGGAGCGCGGCACCTTCTTCGTGCAGCCGGGCGCTGAGGTGTACGAGGGCATGATCGTGGGCGAGAACTCGCGCGCCGACGACATGGACGTGAACATCACCAAGGAGAAGAAGCTCACCAACATGCGTGCGGCCTCCTCCGAGTCGTTCGAGGGCCTGACGCCCCCGCGCCGGCTCACCCTCGAGGAGTCCCTCGAGTTCGCCCGCGAGGACGAGTGCGTGGAGATCACCCCCGAGGACATCCGCATCCGCAAGGTCGTCCTGGACGCCAATGAGCGCCTGAAGGCCGCGCGCGCCCGCGCCCGTGCCTGAGCGTCCCCGCCGCCGCGCCCGGCCCGCCGACGTGGTGGGCGGGGCGTTGCTCGGCGTCGTCGCCGGCGCGCTCGGCACCGCCGTCCATCTGAACCTGGCCTCCCTGCCGGGCGGCTGGACCCTGCCCTGGGGTGCGGTGCTGGCGCTTGTGCTCGTGGGCTCGACACAGCGCTGGTGGATGGTCCGACGCGCGGGCCGCGGCGGGCGCGCCCTGCCGGCGGGGGCCGCGGTCGTCGCCGGCGCGTTCACCGCCGTCCTGGCCCTGCAGCGCCTGCCGGTGGACGACGCCCTGGGGTTGTCCTGGACGGCCGGCCTGTGGGCGGCGGCGCCGGGCGCCGTCGTCGCCTCCGTGGCCTGGAACGTCGGCCAGCCGGTGCTCGGTATGGTCCTGTTGGCCGCGGGCCGGCGGCTGGACCGCCGACCCGCGGAGGCCGCCGAGGCCGCCACGCGCCCCCGCCGGGCCACTGTGACCGCCCGCGAAACGCGTCCGGGGGAGCGAGTACCCTGGACCGCAGCCCCGCAACCCCGTGCCCAGAGAGAGGTGGACGGTCAGCCATGACCTACGTGATCGCGTTGCCGTGTGTGGACGTCAAGGACAAGGCGTGCATCGACGAATGCCCCGTGGACTGCATCTACGAGGGTGAGCGCATGCTCTACATCCACCCGGACGAATGCGTCGACTGCGGTGCGTGCGAGCCGGTGTGCCCCGTCGAGGCCATCTACTACGAGGACGACACCCCCGAGGAGTGGGCCGAGTACTACAAGGCCAACGTCGAGTTCTTCGACGACCTGGGCTCCCCGGGCGGCGCCGCCAAGCTGGGCATGATCGCCAAGGACCACCCGATCATCTCCGCTCTGCCCCTGCAGAACGCGGACGCCTGAGCCCCATGCTGACGCTGCCGGACTACCCGTGGGACACGCTCACCCCCTACCGTGAGCGTGCCGCCGCCCACCCGGACGGCGTCGCGGACCTGTCCATCGGCACGCCCGTGGATCCGACGCCGGCGCTGATCCGCCGGGCCCTGACCGAGGCCGCCGACGCGCACGGCTACCCGACGACGCACGGCACGGACGACCTGCGCCGCGCGGTCGTCGACTGGTACGCCCGGCGTCGCGGGGTGTCCGGGCTGGACCCGGCGGCCGTGGTGCCCACGGTCGGGTCCAAGGAGTTCATCGCGTGGCTGCCCACGCTGCTCGGGCTGGGCGCAGGCGACGTCGTCGTCCACCCCGAGGCCGCCTACCCCACCTATGCGGTGGGCGCGCTGCTGGCCGGGGCGGAGGCCGTGGCCGCGGACGACCTCGACGCGCTGGCGCCCGAGGTGCGGGAGCGGGTGCGCCTCGTGTGGACCAACTCGCCGGCCAACCCCACCGGCGCCGTGCTGGACGCGGCGGCGCTGCGCCGCACGGTGGACGCCGCCCGTGACGTGGGCGCCGTGGTGTGCGGGGACGAGTGCTACGCCGAGCTCGGCTGGGACGCGTGGGACGGGGCCGTCGTGCCCTGCATCCTGTCCGACGAGGTCTCCGGTGGCGACCTGACGGGCCTGCTGAGCGTCTACTCGCTGTCCAAGCAGTCCAACCTCGCCGGCTACCGCGCCGCGTTCGCCGCGGGGGATCCGCAGCTCGTGGCGACCCTGATCAACACCCGCAAGCACGCGGGCATGATCGTGCCCGCCCCGGTGCAGCACGCGATGGCCGTGGCCCTGGCCGACGACGCACACGTCGCGGAGCAGAAGGACCGCTACCGCCGCCGTCGGGACGCGCTGCGCACCGCGCTGGAGGCCTCCGGCCACACGGTGGACCACTCCGAGGCGGGGCTGTACCTGTGGACCCGGCGGGCGGACCTGGACCCGGCCGACGCCACGGCGCAGGACTCGTGGGACCTGCTGGGCGACCTGGCGGACCTGGGCATCATCGCCGGGCCCGGCGTGTTCTACGGTGCCGGCGGCGACGGCTACGTCCGCGTGGCGATCACCGCCACGGACGAGGCGGTCGCCCGGGCCGCGGCGAGACTCACGGCCCGCGGGCCGCGGACCGGCTGAGCCGGGGTCGGGGGCCGTCGTCGGGGGAAGCGACCGCGCGTCCCGGGCCGGTCCTTGATAGTTTGGAGCAGAGTCGTCCCCGCGTGGGCGCGCCCACATGGGCGTGCGAACCCGGGCCATCGAGAAGACAAGACGAGGGAGCACACCCGTGACCCATCACGAGTCCGTCCGGCTGACCGTCGGCGAGCAGAGCCTGGACCTGGGCGTCGAGTACGCCACAGAGGGCAACAACGGCATCAACATCGCCCCGCTCCTGAAGGAGACCGGCGACGTCACCTACGACCCGGGCTTCATGAACACGGCGAACGCCAAGTCGGCCGTCACGTTCATCGACGGCGACCAGGGCATCCTGCGCTACCGCGGCTACGCCATCGAGGACCTCGCCGAGCACTCCTCGTTCATGGAGGTGGCCTACCTGCTGATCTACGGTGAGCTGCCCGAGTCCCAGGAGACCCTGGAGGCCTGGGAGACCAACATCCTGCGCCACAACATGGTGCACGAGGACCTCAAGCTGTTCTTCAACGGCTTCCCGCGGGACGCGCACCCCATGCCGGTGCTGTCCTCCTCCGTGTCCGGGCTGTCCACGTTCTACCCGGACTCCCTGGACCCGCACGATCCGGAGCAGGTCCACATCTCCACCGTGCGTCTGCTGGGCAAGCTGCCGGTGCTGGCCTCCTACGCGTTCAAGAAGTCGCTGGGCCAGCCGTTCATGTACCCGCACAACTCGCTGAACTACGTGGAGAACTTCCTCCGCCTGTGCTTCGGCGTGCCGGCCGAGGAATACGACATCGACCCGGACGTGGTCAAGGCCCTCGACCTGCTGCTCATGCTGCACGCGGACCACGAGCAGAACGCCTCCACCTCGACGGTGCGCCTGGTCGGCTCCACCCAGGCCAACCTGTTCGCCTCGGTGTCCGCCGGCATCAACGCCCTCTACGGCCCGCTGCACGGTGGCGCCAACGAGGCCGTGCTGAACATGCTCCGGAAGATCAAGTCGGAGGGCATCACGCCCGAGGACTTCATGGAGAAGGTGAAGAACAAGGAGGACGGCGTCCGTCTGATGGGCTTCGGGCACCGCGTGTACAAGAACTACGACCCGCGGGCCAAGATCATCAAGAAGACCGCCGAGGACATCCTGGGCAAGATGGGCGGCAACGACGAGCTGCTGGAGATCGCCCAGCGTCTCGAGGAGAAGGCCCTCGCCGACGACTACTTCGTGGAGCGCAAGCTCTACCCGAACGTCGACTTCTACACCGGCGTGATCTACAAGGCCATGGGCTTCCCGGAGAAGATGTTCACCGTCCTCTTCGCCCTGGGCCGCCTGCCCGGCTGGATCGCCCAGTGGCGCGAGCTCATGGAGGACCCGGCCACCAAGATCGGCCGCCCGCGCCAGATCTACGTGGGCGAGCAGCTGCGCCAGTACCCGCAGCGCTGACCCGGGGGCGCTGACCCTGGGGCGCTGACCCTGCGTTTGGGGGCGGTTTCGGGTGGTATTCCGACGGAATACCACCCGAAACCGCCCCCAATGCGTTCGCCGGAGCGTCTTCATGTCGAGGCGGAGTGGCCGAGGCGGCGTCGGACCACCGCGACGACGCCACGGAAGTCCTCGCGCCCATCGGCCCAGGTGACGCGGAGCGTCGTCCAGCCGCGCGCCTGGCCGTAGCGGTCCCGGCGGGCGTCGCGCGCCTGCTGCTCCCGCGTGCGGTGCCCGGCACCGTCGTACTGCAGGGCCAGGCGCACGTGGCGGTAGGCGAGGTCGGCCACGGGGGAGAAGGGGTCCTCGGGTTCGAGCGCGGCCTGCAGCCCCGGCTCCGGCAGCCCGCCGGCCACGAGGGCGAGGCGCAGGCGGGTCTCGGGCGGCGAGTCCGCCCCGACGCGAACGGAATCCAGCGCCTCCCGGGCGGCCGGGCGGCCGTGGAAGCGTCCGGACGCGTGCAGCGCCGACCGCAGCGCGGCGATCGTGGTGGCCGGATCCGTCCGGCCCGCGGGCGTCCACGGGTGCCGGACGGCGTGGTCCCCGGCGGCCACGAGGTCCTCGAACGTCCACGGGGGAGTCAGGGAGCACAGGTCCAGCCAGGTGCGATCGACCGTGGTGACGCGCAGGCCGTGCACGTGCGTGACGAACTCGGGCGCCAGCGGCCGCCGGTGGTCCATCAGACCAGCCCGCCGGACGCGTCGTGTCCCCCGGGCCACGGTGAGGTGAACCGGCGGGTCGACGTCGAGCTCGCCGGTCGCCGGGTCGCGCCGCCGCCAGGCACGCGCGGGCATCGGCAGACCGTGCAGGTGGGCCGCGGTCTCGTGGGAGAGGACGGCATCCGGGCGTCGGCGCAGAAGCGCGGCGAGGTGATCGGGGGAGAAGCCGTGCCCGGGCTCGGGCAGGCCCAGGTCGGCCCATCCCGTGCCAGGGTGCGCCCGCTGCCGGTGGATGCCCTGCCCCACCCGCTCCAGGTCCGACCGGCGGGCGCGGTCGGGCGGCAGTCCCAGTCGGGCCAGGTCCGTGGCCAACAGGACGGCGGGCTGGTCGGGCGGCAGAGGAGTCACGACGCGCGGCATGCACCCATCGGACGACACCGGCGGGGCGCCCGGGGCGAGGTGGACGTGGCACGGGGACGACGCGCGGGGCGAGCGCCGCTGTGCAGGAGCCGGCGGCCCGCGCCGCGTGCCGCCGTCGTCGCCCCGCCCCCGGACCGCCGTGGAGCTCCGGGGGCGATAGTGGGCGTTATCCCGGCGGGATACCACCGGAAATCGCCCCCCAACGCGGCGGGGAACGGGGAGGGGAGGGAAGAGCCGCGGGCCTGGCGCGACGGGTCAGTTCGCGTGCAGCGCAGCGTTCAGTTCGACGGTCCGGCCGGCGCGGGGGAGGGCCTCGACCCGGCCCGTGGTGGAGTTGCGGCGGAACAGCAGGTTCGGCACGCCGGAGAGGTCCACGGCCTTCACGGTCCGCGCCGCCTCGCCGTCCTGGAGCACGCTCACGCGCGTGCCCGCGGTGACGTACAGACCGGCCTCGACCACGCAGTCGTCGCCGACGGAGATGCCCACGCCGGAGTTCGCGCCGAGCAGCACGTGCTCGCCGATCACGATCCGCTGGGTGCCGCCGCCGGAGAGCGTGCCCATGATGGACGCGCCGCCTCCGACGTCGGACCCGTCGCCCACCACGACGCCGGCCGAGATCCGGCCCTCCACCATCGAGTGCCCCAGGGTGCCCGCGTTGAAGTTGACGAAGCCCTCGTGCATCACGGTCGTCCCCTCGGCCAGGTGGGCGCCCAGGCGCACCCGGTCCGCGTCGCCGATGCGCACCCCGGAGGGCACGACGTAGTCCGTCATGCGCGGGAACTTGTCCACGCCGTACACCTGCACGGCGCCGCGGGCACGCAGCCTCGCCCGCGTCAGCTCGAAGTCGGCGACCGCGCAGGGTCCGTGGTTCGTCCACACCACGTTGGTGAGCAGCCCGAAGACGCCGTCGAGGTTGAGCTCGTTCGGCCGCGCCAGGCGGTGCGAGAGGGCGTGCAGGCGCAGCCACGCGTCCGCGGTGGAGGCCGGGGCGGCGTCCAGGTCGACTTCCAGCTCGACGACGGCCTGCGTGGTCCCGCGGTCCGCGTCGTCCGCGGCGAGGGCGCGCAGGGTGTCGCGCAGCGAGGCGTCCGCAGCGGAGAGCGGGCCGGCCACGGGGGCGGGGAACCACACGTCCAGGACGGCGCCGTCGGCGGCCGTGGTGGCCAGGCCGTGGCCGGAGACGAGACGGGAGGAGGGCTGCTGTGCGGCGGTCTGGGTCATGCGCCTCAGCCTACTGAGTGGCGGTGGCACGCTGCGGGGCGACGGGAGGCGCGTCCGTAGACTGGACACATGAGTCTCACCCCCAACACCCTGCCCGACCTCGCCGATCCGGACCTCGACGTCGCGGCGCTCACCGCCACCCTGCTGGACGTGCGCTCCGTCTCGGGGGAGGAGGGGCCGCTGGCCGACGCCGTCGAGCAGGCCCTGCGCGCCCTCGGCGGCCTCGAGGTGCGGAGGTTCGGGGACGCCGTCGTCGCCCGCACCGCTCTGGGGCGGCCGACCCGCGTGATCCTGGCCGGGCATCTGGACACGGTGCCCCTGCCCACCGTGCCGGGCTCGCGCGGGACCGTGCCCTCGGCGTGGGACGGGGACGTGCTGTACGGCCGCGGGGCCGTGGACATGAAGTCCGGCGTCGCCGTGCAGCTGGCCCTGGCCGGCCGCTTCGGCCGCGCGGACGGCCCCACCCCCGTGCACGACGTCACGTGGGTGTTCTACGACCACGAGGAGGTCTCCTCGGACCTGTCGGGCCTCGCCCGCGTGGCCCGCCAGGCCCCCGAGCTGCTGGAGGGCGACTTCGCGGTGCTGCTCGAGCCGACCGACGGCGTCGTGGAGGGCGGCTGCAACGGCACGTGCCGGTACCGCGTCACCTTCTCCGGTGTCGCGGCGCACTCGGGCCGTGCGTGGCGCGGCGACAACGCGATCCACAAGCTGGCCCCCGTGCTCACCGCCCTGGCGGCGTACGAGCCGGCCACGGTCACGGTGGAGGGCCTGGAGTACCGCGAGGGGCTGCACGCGATCCGCGTGGCCGGCGGCGTCGCGGGCAACGTCATCCCGGACGAGGCGTCCGTGGACCTGAACTACCGGTTCGCGCCGGACAAGACCCTCGAGCAGGCTCACGCGCACGTGCGCGCGGTGCTGGAGGGGGCCGGCGTGGACTGGGACGCCCAGGTGCGGATCGACGACGCCTCGCCCGCCGCCCGCCCCGGTCTGGACCGACCGGCCGCCGCCGCGTTCGTCGCCGCCGTCGGGGGAGAGCCCCAGCCCAAGTACGGGTGGACGGACGTGGCCCGGTTCTCCCAGCTGGGCGTGCCCGCGGTCAACTTCGGCCCCGGAGACGCCCTGCTGGCCCACACGGACGACGAGCACGTGTCCCGCGAGGCGGTCCACGCGTGCCTCGCGGCGCTCGCGGCCTGGCTGGCCGGCTGACCCGACGACGTCGGCCGGTGCCAGCCGCCCGACCCGCGGGCCCGCCTCGCCCGCCGCCCGGTCAGCCCGCCGTGTCCGTGGGCGCCCCGACGCGCGGGGTCGTGGGGGCGCTGGCGTCGCCGGCCGTCCGCGACGACAGCCGCCGCGAGAGCCGGGTGGCCGCCCAGGTGAGGAGGAAGTTGATCACGATGAAGATCATCGCGGCCACCACGAGGGACTGCAGGATGTTGCCGTTGCCGGAGCCGAGCTGGCGGGCGTAATGCAGGAGTTCGAAGAAGCCGATGAGGTAGCCCAGCGCCGAGTCCTTGAGGATCACCACGAACTGGCTCAGCAGCGACGGCAGCATGGCGATGAGGGCCTGAGGCACCTCCACGAGCCGCAGGGACTGGGTGCTCGTCATGCCCACCGCCGCGGCCGCCTCGCGCTGGCCGCGCGGCAGCGAGCGCACCCCGGAGCGCACCAGCTCCGCGATCACAGACCCGTTGTACAGGGTCAGCGCCGCGATCACCGCGTAGTACGGGCCGTCCTGGGGCTGGATCGCCCCGGAGCGCGCGACCTGTGCGAACAGCTGGTAGAAGAACACCATCATCACGAGCACCGGCACGGCCCGGAAGAACTCCACGACGACGGCGGCCAGCCAGCGCACCGGGCCGACCGGGGCCAGCCGCAGGAAGCCGAACACCAGGCCGAACACCACGGAGGAGACCACGGCGATGCCCGCGGACTGCAGGGTGAACTGCAGGCCCGGCAGGTAATAGTTCCGCCACGCGTTGCCGTCGACGGCGGCCAGCCAGCGGCGGCCGGAGAGCTGGCCGGTGGCGTTCATCTGGATCAGCACGAGCACCGCCACGACCAACACCGCGGCGAGGGAGACGAGGTTGGCGAGGAGGATCCGCCGGCGGGCGATCGGACCCGGGGCGTCGAAGAGGACGGAGGCCTGGGCACTCATCGGGCCACCGCCCACTTCTCCGAGGCCCACGTGGTCAGCAGGCCGATGGGGATGACGATCAGGCAGAAGCCGATCGCGAAGGTCAGGAAGATCGCCACCATCAAGTCCGGGCTGAACTCGATCATGCGCTTCATCAGGCCCGAGGCCTCCGCCACCGACGCCGCGGCGGCGACGGTGGTGTTCTTGGTCAGCGCGATCACGGTGTTGCCCAGCGGGGTGATGGCCCCGCGCAGCGCCTGGGGCAGGATCACGTGGCGGGCCGCGGGCAGGAAGCCCAGGCCGATGGAGCGGGCGGCCTCGGCCTGCCCGAGCGGGACGGTGTTGACGCCGGAGCGGATCGCCTCGCACATGAACCCCGCGTGGTAGAGCGAGAGGGCGATCACGGCGTAGATGAAGAAGTTCAGCGTGAAGTCGGACGAGAAGCTGATCTTCAGCTGTCCCCAGACGGCGAGCACGCCGAGCAGCATGATGATCGTGAGCGGGGTGTTGCGGACCACGTTGACGTAGCCGGCGCCGAGGGCGCGCAGCGAGGGGACGGGCGAGATGCGGAACAGGGCGAGCACCACGCCGAGGACGAACGAGCCGAGGGTCGCGAGGAACGCGAGCCTGATGTTCGTCCAGAACGCGAGCGGGATGTCCGCGCCGTAGTCCGCGAGGAGCGAGGAGATCGATTCCATGACTTCTCCGAGGGTCGGGACAAGGCTGACGGGCAGGGGAGCCGCCGGGCGGGCCGAGGGTGACGGTTCAGGTCACGTCCCAGGCCCACCCGGCGGCGCAGGTCGTCAGGCGCAGGGCTCGAACTCGGCGTCCTCGCCGGAGTTCAGCGTCTCGTCGTAGGTGTAGCCCGTGCCCTCGGTGTTGGACTCGAGGGCCTTCTCCCACTCGCCGGAGTCCTTCATCTCCTTGATGGCTTCGTTGATGTCCTCGCACCGCTCCGAGTCCTTCGGCAGACCGACGCCGTAGCGCTCCGTGGTGAAGGTGTTGCCGACGACCTTGAACTTGCCCTTGTTGGCGTCGGCGGCGGCCAAGCCCGCGAGGATGATGTCGTCCGTGGTCACGGCGTCCACCTGGCCGGACTCGAGGTAGGTCACGCATTCGGCGTAGCCGCCCTGCTCCACCAGGTTCACGCCGGAGGCGAACTGGTCCTTGATCTTCTGGGCCGAGGTGGAGCCGGTGACGGAGCAGAGGTTCTTCCCCTCGAGGGACTCGGGGCCGGTGATCGCGGTGTCGTCCGCGCGGACCAGCAGGTCCTGGCCGGCCACGAAGTACGGGCCCGCGAAGTCGACGCGCTCCTTGCGGGCGTCCGTGATGGAGTACGTCGCGAAGATCATGTCGACCTCGCCGTTCTCCAGGGCGTTCTCCCGGTTCGCGGACGGGGTCTGGACCCACTCGATGTCCTTCTCGGCCACGCCGAGCTTGTCCGCCACGTAGCGGGCCACGTCCGTGTCGAAGCCGGTGGGCTGGGCCGAGCCCTCGCGGTAGCCCAGGCCCGGCTGGTCGAACTTGATGCCGATGCGCAGGCGCTCGCCGGAGCCGGACGACGTCGACTCGCCGGCCGAAGACGAGCCGGCGGCGTCGCCACCGCCGCCCTGCGACGAGGAGGGCGCGCAGGCGGTGAGGGACAGCGCGGCCGCGGCGGTGACGGCGGACAGGGTCAGGAGCTTCGTGCGGAGCATGGTGCTCTCCTCTGGTTCGGTGCGGATGGGGTGCGACGGGGGACGGGGTCAGTGCGCGAGGATCTTGCCCAGGAAGTCCTGGGCGCGCTCGTGTCGGGGGTTCGTGAAGAAGGTGTCGGGGTCGGTGTCCTCGAGGATGGCGCCGTCGGCCATGAAGACCACGCGGTCCCCGGCCTTGCGGGCGAAGCCCATCTCATGGGTGACCACGACCATGGTCATGCCCCCCTCGGCGAGCTGGACCATGACGTCGAGGACCTCCTGCACCATCTCGGGATCGAGGGCGGAGGTCGGCTCGTCGAAGAGCAGGGCCTTCGGCTCCATCGCCAGGGCACGGGCGATGGCCACGCGCTGCTGCTGCCCGCCGGAGAGCTGGGCCGGCATCTTCCTGGCCTGGGCGGCCACGCCCACGCGCTCGAGCAGCTCCATCGCGTGCCGCTCGGCGTCTGCCCGGCGCTTGCCCTTCACCTTGATGGGCCCGAGGGTGACGTTCTCCAGGATCGACTTGTGTGCGAAGAGGTTGAACGACTGGAAGACCATGCCGATCTCGGCGCGCAGTTGGGCGAGCTGCCGGCCCTCGCTGGGGAGCGGCCGCCCGTCGATCAGGATGCGGCCGCCGTCGTCGTCGATGGTCTCGAGCCGGTTGATCGTGCGGCACAGGGTCGACTTGCCGGAGCCCGACGGGCCGAGGACGATCGCCACCTGGCCGCGCGGGATCCGCAGGTCGATCTGTCGGAGGGCGTGGAAGTCGCCGAAGTGCTTGTTCACGCCCTCGAGGACGATCAGGTCGTCGCCTGCGGCACCGCGACGGCGCCGCGTGCCGGCCTCGTCGAGGAGGTGGGCGCCGTGGGGCTGCTCAGGCGTGATCTGCGTCATGCCAGTGGAATATAGCGCACGCCACACCCGGCGCGGTGCGCCGTGCGACGCCGGCCCTGGCGGCCCGCCGGCTCGTTAGGCTGGCGCCATGGCCCCACATGAGCACCCCTCGGGCGGCGACGTCGCCGCCGCGCCCCAGCGCGTCCGCCGCGGCGGGCAGGTCCTGCGCGGGGAGGCGGCGCACACCCCCACGTTCGACCAGCTCCTCCTCGACGGCCGACGGCCCGGCGACGCCGCGCGCCCCACCGCCGACGTCGCCTCGACGACGTCCGAGGCCTGGCGTGTCCTGCGCATCCAGGCGGAGTTCGTCGAGGGCTTCGGCACCCTCGCGGGTCTGGGACCCGCGGTCTCCGTGTTCGGCTCGGCGCGCACGCCCGAGGGCAGCGTCGAGTACGCCCTGGCGCACGAGGTCGGGAGCCGCTTGGCCCAGGCCGGGTACACGGTCATCACCGGCGGGGGGCCCGGCACCATGGAGGCCGCCAACCGGGGCGCCCACGAGGCCGGTGGAGAGTCCGTGGGCCTGGGCATCGAGCTGCCGTTCGAGACCGGCCTGAACCCCTGGGTGCACGTGGGCGTGGACTTCCGCTACTTCTTCGTCCGCAAGGTCATGTTCCTCAAGTACGCGCAGGGGTTCATCGTGCTGCCCGGCGGCCTCGGCACCCTGGACGAGCTCTTCGAGGCCCTCACCCTCGTGCAGACCGGCACCGTCACCCGCTTCCCCGTGGTCCTCGTGGACCGCGGCTTCTGGGGCCCGCTCGTGGACTGGATCCGCGGCACGCTCGTGGAGCGCGGCATGATCTCGCCCGAGGACCCGGACCTGTTCCACCTCGTGGACACGGCCGAGGAGGCCGTCGCGTGCGTGCTCCGCTCGGCGGGGAGGGCCGACGCGTGAGCGGACCGCAGGGGACCGTCCTGGTGGCCGTGCTCGTCGTCGTGCTGGCGGCCCTGGCCACCGCCCTCACGGGCCGGCTCACGCTCCGGGCCGACGACCCGGCCGGACAGACGCCCGGGCACCCCGTCCTGCTGCCGGAGCGGCCACGCGCGGCGGATGTCGACCTGCTGCGGTTGGCCGTCGCGGTGCCCGGCTACCAGCGGGACCAGGTGGACGCCGTCCTGCTGCGGCTGCGGGACGCCCTGGCGCAGCGCGAGGACGAGGTGACCGCCCTGCGGGCCCGGGTGGCCGAGCTCGAGGCCGCCGACCCGTCCCGGAGCGATCCGGCGGGGCGTGCCTGAGTCGCGGGCCGGGCTCGGTGCAGGCCATCGTTTGGCGCGAGCACGCGGAATCCGCGATAATGGTGATGTGACCGGCCTCGCGCACGCTCGCGTGCGGGGGCGCCGGAGGCGTCCGGACAGTGCCCGCTCCCGCGGTCGCCGGACGCCGTGACGGGAACATCATCCAGAAGGGAAGTCGCAATGGCCGCCATGAAGCCCCGCACCGGGGACGGTCCCATGGAAGTGACCAAGGAGGGGCGCAGCCTGATCATGCGCGTGCCGATCGACGGCGGCGGCCGTCTCGTGCTGGAGATCAACGCGGACGAGGCCCGCGAGCTCAAGGAGTGCCTCGAGGGCGTCATCCAGGCCTGAGCCCGGACCCCTTCGACGCGGACGCCCCGCGCACCGTCACGGTGCGCGGGGCGTCCGCGTCCCCGGCGACGCCGCGGATCAGCGGCGCACCGCGATCAGCACGCCCGTGCCGGAGGGGACGACGGCGGACAGCCAGTGCTCGTCCTCCCGGATGAGGCGGTCCACCGCCCGGGCGGACACGGTGGACTCGTCGCGCACGGCGGGCCGGGGAACGCGGTCGCCGTCGAGGGCGTCCACCACCACGAGCACGCCGCCGGGGGCGAGCATGCGCGCGGCCTGCTCGACGTCGAACTGACGTGCGGCCGGGTCCCCGTCCACCAGGACCATCTCATAGGCGCCGCTCGTGAGCCGGGGGAGGACGAGCCGGGAGCGCCCCGTGATCATGCGGGTGCGGCTCGTGGGCAGGCGGGCCTCCGAGAACGCCTCGCGGGCCGCGCGCTGTGCCTCCGCGTCCGGGTCCACGGTGGTGAGGACCGTGCGCTCGGGCAGACCGCGCATCAGGGCGAGACCCGAGACGCCGGCGCCCGTGCCCACCTCCACGACCGCCGCGGGGGCACGCGTGGCCGCCAGCACCGTCAACAGGGCCGCCGTCCCCTCACTCACCGGCGGCACCTCCAGCTCGGCGGCGCGCTCGCGGGCGCGCAGGACGACGTCGTCTTCGGTGGCCCGGCTCTCCGACCAGGCCCAGGACGCGTGCTTGTCGGTGGGCTGGGGCTGCAGGGCGCTCATGGGTGACTCCGGGACGACGACGGCGGGACCTCGCCCGCGGCACGGGCGACGCGGGCCAGTGTACGGGCCGGCACGCGGCCGCGACCCAGTGTTCTCCCAGGAGGCGGGCCGATGATGGGACACGGCACGAACCGGCTCCCGCCGTGCGGGAGGCCGTTCGCCGGACCGAGGACGCGAGGACCGAGGAGGTGGCCGCATGGGACGTCGACACACCCAGCGCCACATGGACGCCTACCTCGAGGGCTCCCTCCCCGCCGCGTCCCGGGCGCGCATCGCCCGCCACCTGGACCGCTGCCCCGAGTGCCGCGCCACCGTCCAGGCCCGGGCCCGCGTGCTCGACGCCGCCCGCACGGTGCACCAGCGTCCGGCCGGCGCCGTCGTCGCCCCGGTGCTGCGCGCCCGCGGCGTCTCCGGCCGCCTTGTGGTGGGGCTGCTCACCTTCGTCGTCCTGCTCGGCGGGCTGTTCACCGCGGTCTGGGTGGCCGGCGCGCCCCGCACCGCGGCCGTGCGCACGGCCCCGACCCCGACGGACACCGTCGCCCTGCCGGCAGCCGGGACCGCGTCGACGGACCGGCGCGGCACCGTCGCGGAGCTGCGGGGTCAGGGCTGGACGGTGCCCTCCCTCGTGGGGGCCGGCCTGGAGCCGCTCACCGTCGACACCGCCCAGACGGCCGAGGACGTGGAGGTCGTCGTCGGCTGGGGCCGGGACGAGCCGACCGTGACCGTCCGTGAGTGCCGACCCCGGATCGTGGGAGCCACCCCGAAGGGCTGTGCCTCGACCGCGCCCTTGAGCACGGGGGTGCAGGAGCGTCGGCTGGCCGGCGGCGGCGTCTACCGGATCGTCCCGGCGGGGGGCGAGGACGGCTGGACGGCCGAGCTGACCACGCCGCAGGCCTCCTACCGCGTGGAGGCCAGCCTGCCGGACGAGCGCGCCGACGCGGTCCTCACCCACCTGCTGGTCTCCGAGCGGGCACGGGTGCTCGAGCTGGGCGGCGGAGACGCCGTCGAGGAGCGCCTGGAGCGAGGCCTCGAACGCATCGCGGACGCCGTGCCGCGCCCCCGCGGCTGAGCCGCCCCGCCCCCGCGGCTCCGGGCTGTGGGGCGGTGCCGCTCTAGTAGAGTTCGGAGGGTGTTTGGTATCAACGGCAGCGAGTTCATCATCTTGGCGGTGCTCGCGATCGTCATCCTCGGGCCGGAGAAGCTCCCCGAGTACACGCGCGCCTTCACCGACTGGCTGCGCGTCATGCGCGACAAGGCCGAGGGTGCCAAGGCGCAGTTCAAGGAGGAGACCGGCACGGACTTCGACGAGGTGGACTGGCGCAAGTACGACCCCCGCCAGTACGACCCGCGCCGCATCATCCGCGACGCGCTCCGCGAGCCCGCCGGCGGCTCGTCCACGCCCGCGTCCCGCGCGGCGCAGGCGACGGGCATCAGCGCCGAGGACGTGCACGGCGGCCTCACCCGCCAAGACCTGACGGACATGGATCCGCGCACGCTCTTCCGCCGCCCCGCCGGGGCCGGCAGCACCGCCGCCGCGGAGTCCGGCGCCGCCGCCGCACAGACCCGGTCGACCGAGCCCGCCGCGGGGGCGGCAGCCGTGGGCGGTGCCGCCGCAGCCCTGATGGCCTCCGGCCGCGCCGAGGCCCTCACCGAGGAGCGCCCTGCCGCCGTCGAGACCGAACCGGACCCCCTCGAGCTGCTCGGGCTGGCACCCGCCCCCTTCGACGTCGACGCGACCTGACGCCGTCGCGCGCGCCGGCCGGGGCGCCGGCACCCGAGGTCAGCGCGGGGTGACCGGAAGGCGCCGCCCGGCCAGCCCGCGCGGTCGCACGGCCACCCGCTGCGCGATCTGCGTCAGCGCCCGGCCCGCGGGGCTCTCCGGCGCGGACACCACCACGGGTTCGCCGGCGTCGCCGCCCGCGCGCAGCGCCGGGTCCAGGGGAACGGTGCCCAGCAGCGGCACCTGCGTGTCCAGCACCCCGGACAGCCGCTCCGCCACCTCGGCGCCGCCGCCGGTCCCGAACACATCCAGGACGGTGCCGTCTGGCAGGGTCATCGGCCCCATGTTCTCCACGACGCCGGCCACGGTCTGGCCCGTCTGCTCCGCCAGCTGACCGGCGCGCGCGGCCACCTGCGCGGCGGCGTGCTGCGGCGTGGTCACCACGAGCAGCTCCGAGGCGGGCAGCAGCTGCGCCGTCGAGATCGCGATGTCCCCGGTGCCCGGGGGCAGGTCCACGAGCAGGACGTCCAGGTCGCCCCAGTGCACATCCGTGACGAACTGCTCGAGCGCGCGGTGCAGCATCGGCCCGCGCCAGGCCACCGGCCGGTCCGCGTCGAGGAACATGCCGATCGAGATGACCTTCACGTCCCGCACCACGGGGGGCAGGATCATCCGGTCCAGCTTCGTCGGGGTGCCGGTCACGCCCAGGAGCCCGGGGATGGAGTAGCCGTGCACGTCCGCGTCGATCAGGCCGACGGCGAGCCCGCGCGCGGCGAGCGCGACCGCGAGGTTGGCCGTGACCGAGGACTTGCCCACGCCGCCCTTGCCCGAGGCCACCGCGAGGACGCGCGTGAGCGTCCCCTCCCCGAACGGGTTCGTCGGCCGAGTCGCGCGCAGGGCGTCCTGCAGCGCCAGGCGGCGCTCGGGCTCCATGACCCCGACGCGAACGTCCACGGATTCACAGCCGGGCACGACGGCGACGGCGGCGGCCACGTCCGTCTGGATCGTCCCGCGCAGGGGGCACGCGGCGATCGTGAGCAGGACCGCGACCTCGACGACGCCCGGGGCGGTCTCCACGACCGACTCCACCATGCCGAGGTCGGTGATCGGGCGGCGGATCTCGGGGTCCTGGACCGTGGCGAGCCGTTCCAGCACCCGGCGCTCGAGGTCGGTGCGGACCTCGGGCACGGGCAGGCCCAGGGCGCTCATCGGCCGCCCCCGTCCACCGGGCCCGCACCGTCGGCGGGACCGGCCGCCGGACCGGACCCCCCGGCCTCGCGGGCCTCCTGGGCCGCGAGGGTGGCGAGCGTGGTGGTCGTGGGCTCGGCGCCGGCGTCGCCGCGCCGCGCATCCCGGCCGCGGCCCTTGGTCTTCTTGTTCTTGCGGGGCTGGGCCTCGGCGCCCGGGAGGCCGGCGCGCAGCTCCTCCCGGATCTCCTCCCGGATCTCCTCCCGCAGCTCGGCGCGCAGCGCCTCGCGGAGGTCGTCCCTGAGGTCGTCCTGGACGCCGCGCAGCTCGCCGCGCACGAAGTCGCGCGTGGCGACCTCCTGGACGGCCAGCCGCAGACCGGCGATCTCGCGGGTGAGGAACTCGGTGTCGGCGAGGTTGCGCTCGGCGCGGTCACGGTCCTCGCGCAGCGCGACCCTGTCCCGGTCGTCCTGGCGGTTCTGCGCCAGCAGGAGCAGGGGTGCGGCGTAGGACGCCTGGAGGGAGAGCATGAGCGTGAGCGCGGTGAAGCCGAGCTCGGCGGAGTCGAACCGCCACTCCATCGGGCCGAACGTGTTCCAGCCCAGCCAGGCGGCGCAGAACAGCGTCATCCAGACGAGGAACTGCGGGGTGCCCATGAAGCGGGCGATGCCCTCGGTGGCCTCGCCGAAGGCGTCCGGGTTCGGGGCCAGCCGGGGCACGCGGCGCCCGCTGGCGCTCAGCGGGGTGTCCAGGCCGGTGCCGCGGCCCGGGCGCAGGTCTCGCGCGGTCTGGGTCATGCTCACACCTCCGGTGTCGTGCGGCGGCGGGCCGCGGGGGTCAGGTTGCGGGGCGGGTCTCGGCGTCGTCGAGGTCCATGGCCCGCCAGTCGTCGGGCAGGATGTGGTCGAGCAGGTCGTCCACGCTCACGGCCCCGACGACGCGGTCCTGCTCGTTCACCACGGGGATGCACGTGAGGTTGTAGGTCGCGAGCTCGCGGGTCACATGGGCGATGGGGGCGAGGTCCGAGACGGGCTCGAGGTCCTTGTCCATGATGTTGCCGATCGCCTCCGGCGGCGGGTACCGCAGCAGGCGCTGGAAGTGGACGACGCCGAGGAACCGGCCCGTCGGCGTCTCCAGGGGCGGCCGGGCCACGATCACGAGCGAGGCCAGCGCGGGGGAGATCTCCTGCTGTCGGATGGTCGCCATGGCCTCGGCCACGGTGGCCTCCGGGGGGAGGATGACCGGCACGGGGGTCATGAGCGAGCCCGCGGTGCCCTCCTCGTACTCGAGCAGGCGCCGGACGTCCTCGGCGTCCTCCGGCTCCATGCGTTCGAGCAGCAGCTCCTGCTGGGAGTCGGGCAGCTCGTGGAGCAGGTCCGCCGCGTCGTCCGGGTCCATCTCCTCCAGGACGTCGGCGGCGCGGTCGATGTCCAGCTGGGAGAGGATCTGCACCTGGTCGTCGTCGGGCAGCTCCTGGAGCACGTCCGCGAGGCGTTCGTCCTGCAGCTCGCTGGCGACCTCGACGCGGCGCTTCTCCGACATGTCGTGGAGCATGTCCGCCAGGTCGGCGGGCTTGAGGTCCTCGTGCGCGGCGAGGAAGCTCGTGGCCCCCTGCGGGTCGGCCTGCGCCGTCCAGCGGGCCTCGTCCCAGTTCAGCAGGAGGTGCTCGCCCCGCTGGGCGCGGCCGAAGGGGCCGCGGCCGACGATGCGGCGCACGTACAGGTCCGAGACCAGCCAGTCGCCGTTGCGCTGCTGCTCCAGCCCGATGTCCTCCAGGAAGGCCTCGCCCGACCCGTCGGAGAGGCGCACCTTCCGGTCGAAGAGGTCGGCGGCCACCATCTGCTCGGCGCCACGGCGGGAGAACCGGCGCAGGTTGATCAGCCCGGTCGTGATGATCCGGCCCGAGTCCATGGACGTCACCCGCGTCATCGGGACGAAGACGCGCTTCTTGCCGGGGACCTCGATCACGAGGCCGGTGGCGAACGGGGCTGCGGCGGGGCCGCGGTCCAGCACGACGACGTCGCGCAGCCGTCCCAGGCGGTCGCCGAGGGGGTCGAAGACGTCCAGGCCCAGCAGGCGGGCCACGAAGATCTTGGGGGAGCTCACCGACCCAGCCTACGGCGTGCCGGGCCGCGGCTCCGTGTCCGCGGACGGCGGACCGCCGCCCGCCCGGGCGCCGGGCCGGGCACAATGGGTCCATGTCGTTCATGATGTCCAACCCTCAGCCCGGCGCCGAGCAGGGCCTGCCCCGCGGAGAGCTGCTGGCCACCTACGCCACCTACGCGCAGGCGCGCGAGCAGGTGGACCGCCTCGCCGCCACGGACTTCCCCGTGAGCGCCGTGTCGATCGTGGGCAAGGACCTGCGGGTCGTGGAGCGGGTGCGCGGCCGGCTGAACTACGCCCAGGTGGCGTTGTCCGCGGGAGTACGCGGCGTGTTCTTCGGTGGACTGATCGGCGTGTTCCTCTACCTGCTGGCCCCCGAGGCCGGCCCGGGGCAGATCCTCACCTCCATGCTGCTGGGCCTGGCGGTGTGGCTGATCTTCGGCGTGATCGGCTTCGCGATGCGTCGGGGCCAGCACGGCTTCGCGTCCTCGCAGGCCGTCGTGCCCACGGCCTTCGACCTCGTGGTCGCGTTCGACCACGCCGCCCGCGCCCGCCAGGAGCTGGGCCTGGGCGGTGCCGCGGCCCCGACGCCGCCCGCGGCCCCGCAGCCGGCGCCCGCGCCCGCCGCGGAGGAGGCCGAGGACGGGCCCGTGCAGGCCACCCCGGCCGCCGCGCCGTCGTCGGGCGGGTCCCACGCGGCGCCCGCTCCCGGCGGACCCGAGGCGCCGGCCCGGCCCGTCCCGGAGGCGGACCCCGCGCCCACCGGCCTGGACCGCTCCTACGGCGTGACCCTGCCCCCGGAGGAGGTCGCCAAGCTCATCGAGGCGCGCGGCGGCCACCCGCCCCGGCCCCAGGACGAGCCGCGCGGCTGAGCCCCGTCAGAGGGACCAGGACTCGAGCCGCCGGAGCATGTCGCGCTTCTTGCTCGCATGACCGTGCATCCGGCCCAGGATGTCGCCGAGGACGGTGACGGCGCGGTCGATGTACGGGCCCTTGTTCAGCATCGCGGCCTCGGCCCGCTGCGCCATCGCGGCGTCCGTGATCTCCGCCCGTGAGGGCAGGCCGGTCTTGGCGAGGGACTCGAGGACCTGGGTGGCCCAGATCGCGGGCACGTGCGCCGCCTCGCACAGCCACAGGATCTCCTCCTGCAGCTCGGCCATCCGTGCGAAGCCGGCCTCCACCGCCAGGTCGCCACGGGCGATCATCACCCCGACGTCCCGCCAGCGCATCGCCTCGAGCAGCATCCGCGGCAGCTGCCGGAAGGCCTCCACCGTCTCGATCTTCAGCGTGATGTCCACGTCCGGTGCGTCCTCGGCCTCGAGCGCGTCGATCAGCTGGGCCACGTCCTCGGCCGAGCGGACGAAGGACATGTTCACCATGTCCGCGTGGCGGGCCGCGAACGGGATGTGGGCGAGGTCCTCGTCCGTGAGGGCCGGGATGGCCAGGTGCGTGTCCGGGAAGTTCACGCCCTTCTCCGCCTTGAGCTTCGCCCCGCGAGGGCCGGCCTGGGTCACCTCGAGGGTGATCTCGTCGGCGGACACCGCTGTGATCCGCGCGCCGATCCGTCCGTCGTCGATGGAGACCCGGTCGCCGACCGCCGCATCCGCGAACGCCTGCGCCAGGGTGAGGCCGATCCGGTAGGGCGGCGTGTCGACCGCGGGGACCGGCTCGAGCGAGCGGGCCAGCACGATCTCCTCGCCCTCGTGCACGCGCATGGACTGCTCGAGCGGGGGCGGCGGCCCGACCTCGAGCGGCCCGTGCGGCGTCGTCAGCGCCGTGCCCGTCGCCCAGTAGACCGTCTTCTCCGCCCGCACGAGCACGCCCTCGCCGTCCACCTGCTCGACCTCCAGCCTGCGGTGTGCACCCCGCGCGCCGGTCAGCTCGATCTCGTCGCCGCGCTGCAGGCCCGCCAGGGTCGTCCCCTCCGGGGCCGCCAGCGGCACGACGACGGCGCCGTCCGGCCGGTCCGCCGCGGCCACGGCGTCGTGGGGCCCGGCGGCGAGCCACACGCGGGAGGGCTCGGTGACGATCCCGGAGGGGTCCCGGGCGGGCTTCACCTTCACGACGCGCGGTCCCGGCTCGATGGGGCCGGTGCGCACCTTCGGCCCGGCCAGGTCCATCGCGACCAGGGGTGGGGGGCGGCCCGCACCGGCACACCGGCGGACCGCCGCGATCATGGCGGCCCACGCCTGCTCGTCGTCGTGGGCGCAGTTCACGCGCGCCAGGTCCATGCCGGCCTCGGCGATCCGGGCCACGAGCTCGGGGTCCGTGGCGGCCTCGGAGGGCATCGTCACCATGATGCGCGCGTCCCGGTCGGCGCGGGCCGGACCGAGCAGGCTCGCCGCGTTGCGGGCGAGGATGGCGCGGCCCTCGGCGGAGGTCAGGGCGTCGTCCTCGGGCGCGGGGGCGGGGTCGCCCTCGAGCGCGCGGGCGGCGGCCAGCACCGCGTCCACGTGGCCCAGCACGCCGGCCTCCATGCGGCCCAGAGAGGACAGGCCGGCGTCGCTGAGCGCCTCCTGCAGGGGCCGCAGATCGGTGCCGCGCAGGGCGACGTAGTGCACGAGGTTCCGGGCCGAGGCCCGGTGGCGGTCCCGGACGCGAGAGATGAGGTCGGCGTGCTCCGCCTCGGCGGAGAGGAGGCGGTCGCGGAGGGCGGTGAGCTCGGTGGTCAGGTCGATACCCATGGTCCGAACCCTAGGCGCGCCCTCCGCGCCGGATCACGCCTGGAGCCGCGCCATCCAGGCCTCGATCTCGTCCGGGGTGCGGGGGAAGGCCGCGGAGAGGTTCTCGGCCCCGTCCTCGGTCACGAGGATGTCGTCCTCGATGCGCACGCCGATGCCGCGGTACTCCTCCGGCACGGCCAGGTCCTCCTCCTTGAAGTACAGACCCGGCTCGATCGTGAAGACCATGCCCGGCTCGAGCACGCCGTCCAGGTAGAGCTCGCGCTTGGCCTGCGCGCAGTCGTGCACGTCGAGGCCGAGGTGGTGCGAGGTGCCGTGGGGCATCCAGCGCCGGTGGTGCTGGCCCTCGTCCGAGAGCGCGACCTCGGCCGAGACCGGCAGCAGGCCCCAGCCGTCGAGGCGGTCGACGAGCACCCGCATGGCCTCGGCGTGGAGCTCACGGAACCGGATGCCGGGGCGCACGATCGCGAAGGCGGCGTCCGCGGCGTCGAGGACCGCCTGGTAGATGCGGCGCTGCACGTCCGTGAACGTGCCGGACACGGGCAGGGTGCGGGTGATGTCCGCAGTGTAGAGGGAGTCGTCCTCGACGCCGGCGTCGAGCAGCAGCAGCTCACCCGGGCGCACGGCGCCCGTGTTGCGGATCCAGTGCAGGATCGTGGCGTTGTTGCCGGAGGCCGCGATCGTGTCGTAGCCCAGGTCGTTGCCCTCGAGGCGGGCGCGGGCGAAGAAGGCGCCCTCGACCACGCGTTCGCCGCGGTCGTGTCCCACGGCGCGCGGCAGGGCCCGCACGACGTCCTCGAAGCCCGCGATCGTGGCGGCCACCGAGGCGCGCATCCGCTCGATCTCCCACGCGTCCTTGACCAGGCGCAGCTCGGAGAGGAACTCGGCGGTCTGGGCGTCGGCCTCGGCCGCGGCGGCCAGGTCCAGGCCGGCCTCGGTCCGGACGGCGGCCAGCAGGGCGTCCACGTCCTGGTCGGTCTCGGCCAGCAGCCGCACCGCGGTGCCGTCCGCGGCCACGTTCTTGGTGACGGCGGACTCGAGCTCCTCGAGCCCCGCCGTGCGCAGACCCGTGCGGGCGGCCAGGCCGGCCAGGGTCGGACGGGGGCCGATCCAGAACTCGCCCGAGCGCGAGTCCGCGTAGAACTGCTCGGTGTCCCGGCCGGCCAGGGGACGGAAGTACAGGGTGGCGGTGTGGTCCGTGCCGTCGTCGCCGGCGCCCGGGTCCGTGGGCTCGAGCACGAGCACGGCGTCCGGCTCGTGGTCCACGCCGAGGCCCGTCAGGTGGGCGAACGCGGAGTGCGGGCGGAAGCGGTAGTCGGTGTCGTTCGAGCGGACCTTGAGGCGGCCGGCCGGCACCACGATCCGCTCGCCCGGGAAGCGCGCGGACACGGCGGCCCGCCGCCGGGCGGCGTACGGGGCCGAGGCGTCGGGGTCGGGCAGGGCCTGCGACGAGGGCGCCCAGTCGGAGGCCATGAAGTCGCGGAAGGCGTTCGAGGCGGGGCGCTGCGAGCGGTTGTCGACGCGCTCGGCCAGCGGCTGGGGGTTCACCGCGCCGGTGCCGTCGGCGCCCGCCTCGGGGGTGGCGGCGGGCTGGTCGGGGGTGGTCTGGGCGGGGTGCTGTGCGGCATCGGTCATGCCCTCCATCATGGCACCGGTGGGCGCGGGCAGGTCGGGGCCGCCGCGCGCGGGTCTCGGTACCATGGCCGCCATGGCCCGCTACGACCTCCACACGCACTCGACCGAGTCCGACGGCACCGAGCCGCCGGCCGACGTGGTGCGTGCGGCGGCGCGGGCCGGGCTGGACGGCCTCGCGCTCACCGACCACGACACGACCGCCGGCTGGGCCGAGGCCGCCCAGGCCGCGCGGGAGACCGGGCTGACGCTCGTGCCCGGCATGGAGATGTCCTGCACCTCCGCGGACGGCGTGAGCGTGCACGTGCTCAGCTACCTGCACGACCCCGAGGACCCCGCCCTGCTGCGGGAAGTCGGCCGGGCTCGCGACGCGCGGCTGACCCGGGCGCAGGAGATGGTGCGGCGCCTGGGCGCGGACTTCTCGATCACGTGGGAGCTGGTCCAGGAGCACGCGGCGGAGAACGCGACGATCGGCCGGCCCCACCTGGCCGACGCCCTCGTGACGATCGGGGCCGTCCCGGACCGCTCCGCGGCGTTCCGGGAGATCCTCGCCGGCCGGTCCAAGTACTACGTGCCGCACTTCGCCCCGGACCCGGCCGAGGCGGTCGCGCTCATCCGGGCCGCCGGCGGGGTGCCGGTGTTCGCGCATCCCCGGGCGCGCATGCGGGGCCGCGTGGTGGGCGACGAGGTGTTCGAGCAGATGGCCGAGGCCGGACTGGCGGGGGTCGAGGTCGAGCACCGGGACAACCCGGCGGAGGAACGCACCTGGCTGCGCGCGTTCGCGGACCGGCACGGGCTGTTCGTCACCGGCTCGTCCGACTACCACGGCACCGGCAAGCCGAATCCGATCGGCGAGCACACCACGGGCGCGGAGGTGCTCGCCGAGATCGAGCGGCAGGGTACCGGCACGGCGATCATCCGCGGCTGAGCCCGGACAGCCCGGGCGACGGCGGAGGATCGGTTGCGCGAATGACCCTTCCAGCCGCCGCGCAGGCGGTCAGAAGGGTCATTCGCGCAGAAGATTCCCGGGGCCCGGGAGGGACGGTCAGCCGTCCACGACCTCACCGTTGCGGCGGCGCGTGCGGGTGCGGCCGCCCCGGCGACGACGGGCCTCGGCCCGGGCCTCGGCGCGCTCGGCCCGGCGGGCCTCCGTGAGCTCGACGCCGGCCACCGGCTCCGGCGTCCGGGCCGCGGGGGTCTCGGGGCGTGAGGCGGTGCGCTCGCGGCCCTCGCCGCGACCACGGCCCCGGCCCTCGGCGCGCTGCTCGGCGGGTGCCTCACCACGCCTGCGGCCCGAGCGCTCGGAGCGCTCGCCGCGGCTCCCGCCCCGCGCCGCGTCTCGGCCCTCGCCGGAGCGGCCGCCCTGGCCCCGGCCGCCGCGCTCGCCGTCGCGGGACCGGCCGCCCTCGCGACCCCGTCCGCGGCCGCCGTCGCGCTGCTTCGCCTCGGGTCCGCCCAGGTCCTCGAGCGTCTCGCCCTCGAGGCCCTCGAGCACGCGCTTGGCCTGGGGCAGGCGGCCCTTCGTGCCCTTCGGGATGTCGAGGTCGGAGAACAGGTGCGGGGAGGAGGAGTAGGTCTCCACCGGCTCGGGCTGGCCGAGGCCGAGCGCCTTGTCGATCAGGGACCAGCGCGGCATGTCCTCCCAGTCCACGAGGGTCACCGCCACGCCCTTGTTGCCGGCGCGGCCCGTGCGGCCCACACGGTGCACGTAGGTCTTCTCGTCCTCCGGCGCCTGGAAGTTGAACACGTGGGTGACGTCGTCGACGTCGATGCCGCGCGCCGCGACGTCGGTGGCCACGAGGATGTCCACCTTGCCGTTGCGGAACGCGCGCAGCGCCTGCTCACGGGCGCCCTGGCCGAGGTCGCCGTGCAGCGCGCCGGCCGCGAAGCCGCGCGCCGTCAACTCGTCCGCCACGCGGGCTGCCGTGCGCTTGGTGCGCGTGAAGATGATGGTCCGGCCGCGGCCCTCCGCCTGCAGGGCGCGAGCCACGAGCTCGTCCTTGTCCATGTGGTGGGCGCGGTAGACGAGCTGACGGATGTCCTTCTTCGTCAGGCCCTCGTCCTCCGGGTCCGCCGCGCGGATGTGGGTGGGCTGCGTCATGTAACGGCGCGCCATCGCGACCACGGGACCCGGCATGGTGGCCGAGAACAGCATGGTCTGGCGCACGGCCGGGACGGCGGCGAGCAGGGTCTCGACGTCCGGGAGGAAGCCGAGGTCCAGCATCTCGTCGGCCTCGTCCAGCACCACGGTGTTCACCAGGTCCAGGCGCAGGTGGCGCTGGCGCATCAGGTCGATGAGGCGGCCGGGGGTGCCGACGACGATCTCGACGCCGCGCTGCAGCTCCTCGATCTGCGGCTCGTAGGCGCGGCCGCCGTAGATGGTGGCGATGCGCAGGGGGCGCCAGGCCGCGGCGGCCGTGAGGTCGCCGGCCACCTGGACGGCGAGCTCGCGCGTCGGGGCGACGATCAGGGCCTGCGGGGCGCCCGCGGTGCCCTTGGCCTCGAGGCCGTCCCAACCGGGCTCACCCGGGCCGATGGCGCGCTGCAGCGCGGGGATGCCGAAGCCGAGGGTCTTGCCGGTGCCGGTCTTGGCCTGGCCGATGATGTCGTGGCCGCCGAGGGCGACCGGCAGGGTCATGGCCTGGATGGGGAAGGGGTGGACGATGCCCTTGGCCTCCAGGGCCTCGACGATCTTGGGGTGCACCCCGAAGTCGGCGAAGGTCTGCTCGGGGGCCACGGGGGCGGCGTCCTCGGTGACGATGTCCTCCGCGATCTCCGCGACCGTCGGGTCGACGTCGGCGGGGGCGGGGGTGTGCTCGGAGTTCTGGGTCATGGCGACTCGCGTTCCTGGTCGGGCGTCGTCACGGCGGGCGGAAGGCCCGGCTCCGCCGTGCGCGCGGTTCAAGCGGAAGCCGATCGCGAGGCAAGCACGCGGAGCGGCCGACGGGCGGCGCCCCGTGGAACCGGGCTGGGCGCGCCGTGCGAGGCGGGCCGTGCCGGATCCGGCAGGTCATGGTGCCGTCCCGGGCGTCAGGGGCGCGGGCGGCGGGTCAGGGTGATCAGAGAGCGACCGGTCATCCTGGGTCAGCGTGAGCTGTGCGACCAGTCTACCCCCGCGGCCGTGATCGCACCCGAGGCGCGGTCCACGCCCTCGATCCGCACGCGCACCCGGGTGCCCGCCGGGACGCTGCCCGGCACCCGCAGGCTCACGGCCGGGTCGAGCAGCCACACCTCCGTGCCGTCCTTCGCCTCGCGCACCGCGATCCCCTCGAGCTCCGCGCCGACGCGAGACTCGAGCGCCGCCGCCTCCACGAGGTCCGCCGCTGTCCGGCTCGCGGCCGAGGCCCGGCGCGACGAGTCCGCCATGAGGGCGGGCAGCTCGGGCAGGGCGCTGCGGACCCACGCGGGGGCGGGGGCGCCGGAGGCGTGGGCGTGGCACAGGGCCAGGACGAAGCGGTCCACGAGCCGGCGCAGAGGAGCGGTGGCGTGGGCGTAGGGGGCGGCGAGCGCGGCCTGGGCCGGTTCATCCGGCGGTGTGCGCAGGGCCGGGTCCTCGGCCTGCGCGTCGAAGGCCGTGTACCCGGCGCCGCGGAACAGCCCGGTCGCCGCGTGCAGCACCGCCAGGTGCCGCGCGTCGGCGGGGTCGAGGGAACGCAGGTAGGCGCCGTAGTCCTGGCCCTCGTCCCACGGGGCGCCCAGGGCGCGTGTGCGCTCTCGGAAGGCGGCGACGGCCTCGGCGTCCGGCGCCGGCATCGTGCGCAGGATCCCGACCCCGGCGGCCAGCATCAGCTCGGCCGCGGCCATGCCGGTCAGCAGGGAGAGCTGGGCGTTGTGCTCCTCCGCCGGCAGCGGCGCCCGGTGCACGAGCTCGTGCGCCCCGTCCTCGGTGACACGGACCTCCTGGTCCGGCAGGTTCAGGGAGGCGCCGCCGCGGGCGGCCTCCTGCGCGGCCCGCCGTCGGCCCACCTCCGGCAGCAGCGCCAGCGAGTCGCGCACCTCGGCCGGCCACCCCTCGGCGGCGGCCCGGTCCGCGTCGGTGACCCCGGGACGCGGCGTCGTCGGCGCCTGCGCCCCCGGCTGTGCGTCGAGGAAGGCCTGCACCTGCCCGTACGTCAGCTGCGCCCGGGAGCGGACGCGGGCGCGTTCGAGGCCGGTCTCGACGACGGCGCCCGCGGCGTCCAGCAGGAACGTCCACACGAACGCCGGTCGGTCCCGGTCCGGCAGCAGGGAGGCGGCGTCCTCGCTCAACACCTCCGGGTGCAGGGGGACCCGGCCGTCGGGCAGGTAGACGGTCTGGCCGCGGCGGTGGGCCTCGGCGTCCACGGCGCCGCCCGGTGCCACGAAGGCGGGCACGTCCGCGATCGCGTAGCGGACCAGGATGCCGTCGTCGTCGGAGGGGGTCAGGAGCAGGGCCTGGTCCAGGTCCGTGGCGCCGGCGGGGTCCACGGTGACGAACGGCAGGGCCGTGCGGTCCGCGTGGTCCGGGCTCCCGGTCAGGCCCGCGTGCACCTCACGCGCGGCCGCCTCCGCCTCGGCCAGGACGGGGGCGGGGAAGGCCGGCGGTAGCTCGAGCTCCGTCCGCAGGGCGGCGAGGCGCTCGAGCAGGGTCGGGTCGGCAGGGCCGCGGAGGCCGAGGGCGTGGGAGGACATGGCGATGCTCCTGGGCAAGGGGGCCGAGACGACGTACGCCCCGGCGGATCACCGGGGCGTGCGGGGCGGGTCAGGAGGCGGCGAACCCGAGCGGGCCCGACTTCTTCGCGCCGATCTCCACGAAGCCGATGCGGTCACCGGGGACGACCACCTGGCGGCCCTTGGCGTCCGTCAGGACCAGCGGGGTGCCGTCGGCGACGGCGGCGTCCACGAGGGAGCGGACCTCGTCCGCCGACTGCTCGCTGTCGATGACGACCTCGCGGCCGACGTGCTGCACACCGATGCGGATCTCCATGGGGAACCTCTTCTCTTCGTCGCGTCCTGTGCGGTCCGCCGTCAGCCTACGGGACCGCTCGGTGAGGTGGGCGGGCGCCCACGAGGTTCACCCGCGGGCGAAACGGGCCGGACGGCCGGGTCAGCGCGGGGCGTCGTCCGCGGAGGGCAACGAGGTGAGGCCGCGCCAGATGAGGTCGTCCACCGTGCGGGCCATCTCAGCCGCGGCGGGGCGGGCGTCGGCGTCGAGCCGGTCCGCCCAGTGACGGGCGGCGCCCAGGAGGTAGCCGACGAGTCCGCGGGAGAGCACCTCGGCCTCGGCCTCGGCCACGGTGGTGTCCGCGCGGATGGTGCGCGCGACCTCGGAGGAGAGCAGCCGGTGGACGGCCTCGCTGCGCGTGCGCACCTCCGGGTCCCCGTCGATGCCGGAGTCGAAGATGAGGCGGTGGGTCCGCTCGGGGGAGGCCATGTACTCGAACACGGCGGCCACGGTGGCCCGCACCCGTGCACGGTTGCCCCGACGGGTGTCCATCGCCGCCTCGAGGAGCGCGCGCAGGCTCGCGACCTCGGCGTCCAACAGCTCGAGGAAGAGCTCGTGCTTGCTGGGGAAGTGCTGGTAGAGGACCGGCTTGGAGACCTCGGCCCGCTCGGCGATCTGCTCCATGGAAGCCCCCGCGTACCGCTCGGCGGCGAAGACCGCGCGGGCGCAGTCCAGCAGCTGGCGACGACGCTCCTGCCGGGGCAGACGGCGGCCTCGCCCGGGCTCGTCGGGCGCGGTGGCGGCGGGGTGGTCGGTCACGGGGTCCTCCTGGCGCGGGGCGGGCTCACGCGATGCGCGCGGCGCCGCCCTCGTCCTCGTGCGCGGGACAGACCGCCTCGACCGTGCCCACGGCGGGGGCGGGGCGGCCGGGGGCCTCGATCCCGAAGACCGCCTCGAGGGCGTCCTCATAGCGGTCGAGCCGGCCCTCGGCGGCGAGCCGCTTGGCGCGCACGCTGGGCTCGTGCAGGAGCTGGTTCACCATGCGGCGCAGGGCGAACTCCACCTCCTCGGCGGCCGCCGTGCAGCCGTGGCGGGCGCGCACGCGCTCGAGCTCCCGGTCGAGCACACCGAGGGTGTGGCGGCGCAGGGCCTTGATCGCCGCGTCGGCACTGCGGCCACGCTGCGCGGCGCGGTACTCCTCGACGGCGTCGTCCACGAGCGCGCGGGCCTCCGCGACGGCGACCTCGGCCTGCTCGGGTGCGGCCAGCCGCACCGACTCGAGGGTGATGAGATCGACGTCCGGCAGGTCCGCGACCGCCGGGTCGAAGTCGCGCGAGAGGGCCAGGTCGACCACCGTGAGCGGACGCCGTCCGCCCTTGCGCAGCTCCTGGAGGCGCTCGGGGCTGATCTGGCGTTCGCCGCCGGAGGAGCCGATGATCACGTCCGCCTCGGCGACGGCGCCGGCCACGGCCTCGCCGCCGAGCGCGAGGGCCCAGCCGCCGCGGTCCGCGACGAACTGCTCCGCGCGGCCCGAGGCCGAGTGCACGCCGACGGTGGTCGCGCCCCGGTCCGCCAGCTGCGCGAGCGTGGTGCCGGCGTAGGCGCCCGTGCCGATCAGCAGGATGGTGGCCCCGGCCCAGAAGTCGCGCTGGGCCGCGGCGTCGGTGAGACCGCGCAGCTCCTCCGCGAGGTCCAGGGCGACGGAGACGACCGAGCGGCCGGCCGCGCCGAGCGCCGTGCGGGAGCCGACGTCCTTGGCCGTGCGCGTGGCGGACTCGAAGAGGCGGACGAGCGGACCCGAGGCGGTGCCGGCCTCCTGGGCCGCCGTCAGGGCGCGCCGGACCTGACCGGCGATCTCGCGCTCGCCCACCACGGCGGAGTCCAGTCCGGCGCCGACCTCGAAGAGGTGACGGGCCGTGGCGTCGGCGTCGAGTGTGCGGAACGCGGCGTGCACGTCCTCGTCGGGCAGGGAGGTGGAGGCGGCGACGGCGGACAGCAGCCCCGCGCGAGCGGCCTCGACGCCGGCCCCGTCGGCCTCGGCGTAGATCTCCACGCGGTTGCACGTGGCCAGCACGACGGCGCCCGCCGCACCGCTGCCGGGCAGGGCGGGCCCGACCCCGGTCGCGCCGGCGCTGAGGCGGGCGACCGTGTCCAGGTCCAGGTCATGGTGGGAGGCGACGAGAGAGAAGACAGTCACAGCGGGCCAAGTCTAGCCCCGACCGCCCCGCCCGTCCGGGAAGGCGGACCTGACCCGGGTGCCGTCGGCCAGTGTGACGACGCTCACGGAGGACGCAGATGTGCCACCGCGACACGACCGGTGGGACACTGGGGGCATGTCCGCCCTGTCCCAGACCCCCGAGACCCCCGCGGCCGTCCCGGCACTGCCCGCCGAGCACCCGCTGCGCACCGAGGATCCGTCACGCTCGACCGTGGCCAGCCCGCTCCTTCGCGCGCTGCGCGGCCAGCGCCCCGACCGCCACCCCGTGTGGTTCATGCGGCAGGCCGGCCGTTCGCTGCCCGAGTACCGCCGGGTGCGCGAGGGGATCGGGATGCTCGACTCCTGCCTCATGCCGGACCTGGTCCGGGAGATCACGATGCAGCCGGTGCGCCGCCACGACGTCGACGCGGCGATCTTCTTCTCGGACATCGTAGTCCCCCTGCGCCTGGCGGGCGTGGACGTGGAGATCCAGCCCGGCGTGGGCCCCGTGCTCGGCCAGGCCGTCCGCACCGCCGACGACGTCGCCGCGCTGCCCGTCCTCGAGGACGCCGCCCTGGACGTCATCCGCGAGGCCGTCGCGGCCACCGTCGCCGAGCTGGGCCCGCGCCCCCTGATCGGCTTCGCCGGCGCCCCCTTCACGCTGGCGGCGTACATGGTGGAGGGCCGTCCCTCCCGCGACCACTTCGGCCCGCGGCGCATGATGCACGCCGACCCCGAGACCTGGGCCGCCCTGGCCGGCTGGGCGGCCACCGTGTCCGGCCAGTTCCTGCGCGCCCAGCTCGAGTCCGGCGCCTCCGCCGCGCAGCTGTTCGACTCGTGGGCCGGTTCGCTCTCGGCGGACGACTACCTCGAGCACGTGCAGCCGCACTCGACGGCGGCCCTCGCCCATGTCGCCGACCTCGCCGGGCCCGGCGTCCCCGACGGCGCCCCGCTCCTGCACTTCGGCACGGGCACCGGAGAGTTCCTGCACCACATGCGTGACGCGGGCGCGACCGCCGTCGGCGTGGACCACCGCCTCACGCTCGCCGAGGCGCACCGCCGGCTCAGCGCGAACCCCGGCCCCGACGGACGCGGCGCCGTGCCCCTGCAGGGCAACATCGACCCGGCCCTGCTCGCCGCCCCGTGGGAGGTCCTCGAGGCCCACGTGCGCGACGTCGTCGCCTCCGGCGCCGTCGCGCCCGGTCACGTCGTCAACCTCGCCCACGGCGTGCCGCCGGAGACGGACGCGGCCGTGCTGACCCGCGTGGTCGAGCTGATCCACTCCCTGCCCGTGCCGGAGCGGGAGGGCCAGGACCCGGCACCGGGGGCCGAGACCGCCGAGCGGGAGGAGCGCGCATGAGCGGCACGGCGCTCGTGGTCGGCGGCGGCATCGCCGGCCTCGTCGCGGCCCACCGACTGTCCGCGGCGGGCTGGGACGTGACCCTCGCCGAGGCCACCTCCGTGCTCGGGGGCGCGGTCTCCCCGCGCTTCCTCGACGTCCCCTCGCACGGCGAGACCGGGGCCCCCGAGACCCAGACCCTCGAACTCGACGGCGGCGCCGAGTCGTTCGCCGTCCGCGGCGCCGCCGTGCGCGCGCTCGTGGAGGAGCTCGGGCTGGGCGAGACGATCGTCGCGCCCGAGCCCCTCGGCTCGTGGCTGCACGGTCCCGCCGGCCCCGTGCGTGCCCCGCGTCTCGGCATCGTCGGCATCCCCGGCGACCTCGACGCCGAGGACCTCGCCGCCGCCCTCACGCCGGCCGGCCTGGAGCGCGCCCGGCAAGACGCCGAGGCCCCCATGGATCGCTGGGCCGCCGCGCTCGCGGCCGGTGAACCGGTGACCGTCGCGCAGGTCGTGGCCGACCGCCTCGGCGACGAGGTGCTCGACCGCCTCGTGGCCCCCGTCGTCGCCGGAGTCCACTCGGCCGACCCCGCGGTCGTCGAGCTGGAGCGCGTGGCCCCCGGCCTGCTCGCCGCCGCCGTGGAGCACGGCGGGCTGGCCGCGGGCGTCGCTGCGCTGCGGTCCACCGGGACCCCCGGCTCGCTCGTGGCCGGTCTGGACGGCGGCATGGTCCGCCTCACCGGCCGGCTCGTCGAGGCGCTGCGCGAGGACGGGGCCACCGTCCTGCGCGGTGTCCGGGTGGCCGCCCTGTCCCGCGTGCCCGCCACCGGCGGCTGGTGGGCCCAGATCTCGGACCGGGACGACGAGGTCGTCCGCGGGCTCGACGTGGACCGCGTCGTGCTGGCCGTGGACGGCGTCACCGCCTGGGACCTGCTGGCCCCGCTCTCGGCCGAGGCCCTGGACCCCGACGCCGGCCCCGCCCTCGGCGAGGGCATCGCGCTGGCCACGCTCGTCGTCGAGGCCGCGGGCCTGGACGACGCGCCACGCGGCACCGGAGTGCTGGTCGGCGCCGGGACGGACGTGGCCGCCAAGGCCCTGACCCACGCCACCGCCAAGTGGGCGTGGCTGCGCGAGGTCGTCGCGCGGCCGCAGGAGGACGGCGTCGCCCGTCACCCCCACCGCCATGTGCTGCGCCTGTCCTACGGCCGCCAGGGCGGTGGGCCCGAGGCCCTGGGCCACCGCAGCGCGGACGAGGAGCTGCTCGCGCAGGCGCTCGTGGACACGGCGACTCTCACCGGGGTGCCGCTGGCGGAGGAGGACGTCGTCGCCCGCACCGTCACCCGCTGGCGCCGCTCCATCCCGCCGCAGGCCGGCCCCGACCGCGCGAAGGCGGACACGCTGATCGACTGGGCACGGGACGTGCCCGGCCTCGACCTCGTGGGCAGCTGGGTGCACGGCACCGGGCTGGCCGCCGTCGTCGCCGGCGTGGACCGCACCCTCGGCGCCGACGCACCGCCCGCCGGCTGACCTCGCCCCCAGACCACCCCTGACGCAATCGGATCCCAAGGAAGAGGACCATGACCAAGGACAGCACCACCACCCCTGCCGAGGCCGGCAAGGACTGGTTCACCACCTACACCGTGTTCGCCCGCCCGCAGGGCGAGCCAGGCTGGCTGGGACTGGAGGGCCGCGACGCGAAGAAGGCCGCCAAGGAGTTCGACGAGGCCGTCGCGCGGGTGGCCCAGACCGGCGTGACCGTGCGCGGCGTCTACGACGTCTCGGGCATGCGCGAGGCCGGCGACGTCATGGTGTGGATGTACGGCCAGGTGCCCGAGGACCTGCAGGCCGCCATCCGCGAGCTGCGCCGCACCCGTCTGCTCGAGGGCACCACGATGGTGCTCTCGGCCATGGGCGCAGATCGCATGGCCGAGTTCAACAAGGACCACGTCCCCGCCTTCGCCATGGGCCGCAAGGCCCTGAAGTGGCTGTGCTTCTACCCGTTCGTGCGCTCGTACGACTGGTACCTGCTGGACCCGAAGGAGCGGGCCCGCATGCTCCGCGAGCACGGCCAGCTCGGCCAGGACTTCCCGCAGGTGTGGGCGAACACCACCAGCGCGTTCGGCCTGAACGACTGGGAGTGGCTGCTGGGCCTCGAGGCGGACGAGCTGACGGACCTGGTGGACATGATGCGCCACCTGCGCAACAACGAGACCCGCCTGCACGTGCGCAGCGAGGTGCCGTTCTACACCGGACGCCGTCTGGAGACCGCCGAGATCGCGGAGGTGCTGGCCTGATGACCGCCGCCCCCGAGCCCCGCGCCGACGCGCCCGTCCACACCGGCCCGGACGCCGGCGTCGCCCCGGCCCTCCGGACGCCCGAGAAGGCCGCCGCCGGCGTCGACTACGACGTGTGCGGCGTGATGGCCCCCAAGGACTACGACGCCCTGCTGCTCGCCTCCTTCGGCGGGCCCGAGGGCCAGGACGACGTGATCCCGTTCCTGCGCAACGTCACGCGCGGGCGCGGCATCCCGGACGAGCGCCTCGAGGAGGTCGCCACCCACTACCGCGCCAACGGCGGCGTCAGCCCCATCAACGCGCAGAACCGCGCGCTGAAGGCGGCCATCGAGGCCGAGCTGGCCGCCCGCGGCCTGGACCTGCCCGTGTACTGGGGCAACCGCAACTGGGAGCCCTACTTCCCGGACACCCTCGCGCGGATGCACGCCGACGGGCACCGCCGCATCCTGACGGTCACCACATCCGCGTACTCCTGCTACTCCTCGTGCCGCCAGTACCGCGAGGACATGGGCATGGCCCTGGAGCAGACCGGCCTGACCGGGAAGGTGGACCTGGACAAGACGCGCCAGTACTTCAACCACCCCGGCTTCATCGAGCCGTTCCGGGACGGCCTGCGCGCGGACCTGGCCTCGCTGCGCGCGGAGCTGGGGGACGACGCGCGGATCCACGTGCTCTTCGCGACCCACTCGATCCCCACCTCCGACGCCGCCGCCGCCGGCCCGCGCGGCCTCGCCGCCGACCTGCGCGCGCAGGCGGGGGCGGAGCCGGGCGATGAGGGTGCGGACGTGTACTCGGCGCAGCACCTCGACGTGGCCCGCGAGATCCTCGCCGGCGTGCCCGAGGCCGCGGACGTGCCGTGGTCGCTCGTGTACCAGTCGCGTTCCGGCCCGCCCTCGGTGCCGTGGCTCGAGCCGGACATCAACGACGCGATGGAGCACCTCGCGGGCGAGGGTGCCGAGACGGACGCGCAGGGGCGTGCCGTGGCGGGCTTCGTCGTCGTGCCGCTGGGCTTCGTCTCGGACCACATGGAGGTGGTCTGGGACCTCGACACCGAGGCCAAGGAGACCGCCGAGGGGCTGGGTGTGGGGTTCCGTCGCAGCCCCACGCCGGGCACCGACCCGCGGTTCGTGGCCGGGCTCGTGGACATCGTGGAGGAGCGGCTGGGCCGGCGCGAGGGCCGCGCCGCGGCCGGCTGCTTCCCGGCCTGGTACGACGTGTGTCGGCCGGACTGCTGCGTCAAGGTGATGCGGGACGGCTCGGTGCGGCCGACGACGTCCGCGGTCGACGCCGCCGTGCGCGGGCTGGCCGAGCACGAGGCGGGCGCCGCGGCCCCCGCCGAGGAGGCCTGAGACCGTGACCCCCCTGCGCATCGGCACCCGGGGCTCCGCCCTGGCGACCACGCAGACCAGCCACGTGGCCGAGGCGCTCACGGAGCGCTCCGGCCTGGCCCACGAGCTGGTGGTGATCCGCACCGAGGGCGACGTCACCACCGGCTCGCTGGCCTCGCTGGGCGGCACCGGCGTGTTCGCCTCGGCGCTGCGGGCCGCCGTGCTCGACGGCGCCGTGGACGCGGCCGTGCACTCGCTCAAGGACCTGCCGGCCGCCCAGCCGGAGACCCTCGAGATCGCCGCGGTGCCGGCCCGGGCCGACCTGCGGGACGCCCTGTGCGCCCGCGACGGCCTCACCCTAGCGACCCTGCCCGAGGGCGCCCGGGTGGGCACGGGCTCTCCGCGCCGCGTGGCCCAGCTCAAGGCCCTGCGCCCGGATCTGGAGCTCGTGGACATCCGCGGCAACGTGCAGACCCGCCTGGCCCGCGTGCCCGGGCTGGAGCAGCACGACGACCACGCCCCGGCCGCCGCGGGTTCGCCCCGCGGTGACCTCGACGCCGTGATCCTGGCCTGCGCCGGGCTCGACCGGCTCGGGCTGGACCACGTGATCACCGAGCGGATCGACCCGGAGGTCATGGTGCCCGCCCCCGGGCAGGGTGCCCTGGCCGTGGAGATCCGGGCCGAGGACGAGTCCTTCCTCGGCCGGGCGCTCCTGGACCCCGAGGCGCCGGTCGGGAGGCTGCACGCCGCCCTCGAGCTGGTCGACGATCGGGACACCCACGTGGCGGTCACCGCCGAGCGGGCCCTGCTGCGTCGCCTCGAGGCCGGCTGTGCCGCGCCGATCGGGGCCGTGGCCCGCGTGAGCGACGGCGAGGCCGGCGCGCCGCGCATCGAGATGACCGCGATGGTGGCCGCCCTCGACGGCTCGCGCGTGCTGCGCCGGACCTCGTCCGTGCAGCTCGACCCGGTGCCGGCCGACGTGGCCGGCGACCCGGCGGCCGCCGACGAGTGGCTCGAGGACACCCTGTTCGTGGCCGCGGAGGCACTCGGCGTGCACGTGGCCGAGCAGTTCGTGGCCGAGGGCGCCGACCTGCTGCCCGGCACGGTGCGCGGGGTGGACCGGGGCGACGGCGCCCCGCGCCCCGACGACCCGGCCTGAGATGCGCGTCCTGCTCACCCGCCAGCCGGCCCAGGCCGGCGACCTCGAGGCCGGTCTCGCCGGCACCGAGGTGGCGGGGCGGCGGCTGCGGGTCGGCTTCCTGCCGCTGACCGACTTCGCGCTGCCCGACGACGACGGCCCGCTGCGCGCGCTGCTCGCGGACTGGGCGGGTGCCGACGGCGATGCGGTCGGGCCGGTGCGCTCGGACGGGCCCCGCTGGCTCGTGGTGACGAGCCCCAACACCGTGCGCGCGCTCAGGGCCGTCGGCTGGGACGGTCATGTCCCGGCGGGCGCGCGGATCGCGGTCACCGGACCGGGCACGGCACGGGTGCTGACCGAGGCGGGCTGCGACGAGGCGCCGTGGCTGCCGCCCGAGGACCGCTCCGCCGAGGGCCTGATCGCCGGGCTCTCCGCCCTGCATCCCCGCGGCGCCCGCGCGTGGCTGCCCCAGTCCGATCGGGCCCGGCCCCGCCTCGCCGACGGCCTGCGCGCGGCGGGCTGGGACGTGCGGACCGGGCTCGCCTACCGGACGGTGCCGTATCCGGCGCAGGCCGGCAGGCGACTGCTCGACGGGGCGGCGGACGAGGGCCGGGGGGACGTCGTGACGCCCGCGCGGCTGGCCGCGGTCGCGGCGGGGACCGCCGTGGTGCTCACCAGCTCCTCCGCGGCGGAGGAGTTCGTGGCCGCGGGTCTGACGCCACTGGTGGGCAAGCGGGTGCGGCTCGTGGCGATCGGCGCGCCGACCCGTGACACGTGCGCGCGGCGGGGTCTGCCCCTGCTCGGGACGGCCCCCACGCCGGACGCGGCCGGAGTGCTGGCCGTGCTGCGCGCTGCGGCCTGAGCCGCCCGGCCGCACGCGAGGCGAGGCTCAGTCGGGGCGGTCGCCGTCCGGGTCGGGCGCGTCGTCCTCCGACGGCGCCGGGCCGGCGTCGTGCTCCTCGTCCTGCGGCACGCCGGTGGCGGCGGCCATGATGTCCACCCGCGGGCCGCGCAGGATGGCGACCGAGACGTTGGTGAAGCCCGTGTTGGCGAGCAGCTCCGAGGCCTCCTCGTCCGTCAGGTCGTACGCGTGCGCGAGCATGCGCACGTTCTCCGTGTAGAAGGCGTGCAGGCGGTCGACGCCGCGCAGGAAGCCCAGAGTGTTCCCCATGGCGGGGAGCCTACCGGGCGGGCGTGGTGGGCGGGTGGCCGGCGGGTGAACGGCCGGTTGACCGGCCCGCCGGCCGCGGGGGACGACGGGCCGTGCCGCTCAGCCCTCGGCGCGGCGGCTGCGGCGGCGGACCAGCGAGACCTCCATGGTGCGGCCCTCGGTGCGGGTGCGCAGGTACGGCTGGTCCTCCACGAGGGTGGAGAGCTTGGAGTGCCCGAAGTCGCGCGGGTCGAAGTCCACGTGGGTGCGGCTCAGGTGCTGGCCGATCAGGGACAGCGTGGCCCAGCCGTCGTCGGTGCTCGTGGCGTTGACGGCCTTGGTGAGCGCGGCCTGCAGGTCGATGCGCGGGGCGGCGTCGGCCTCGTCGTGCTCGGGCTCGGCCTCGACCGGCACCTCGGGCGGGGTCGGGTCCTCGGTGACGTCCGACGACGACGCACGGCGGCCCCGCCGACCGGCCCCGGACTTCGCCTCCGCGGCCTTCCCGTCCTTGCCGGCGGCGGCGTCCCCGGCGGGCGCCTCGTCGGCAGCGGGGGCCTCGGCGTCCGCGTCCGTGGCCTCGGGGGTGTCGGCGGCGTCGGTGGTCTTGGACCCGCGGCCGCGGCCTCGACCGCCGCGGCGGGACCCCGAGCGGCCGGAGCCCTCGGACGCCTTGGCGTTCTCCTCCTTGGCGGGGGTGTCCTCGCCGGTCTCGTCGTCGTCGACGTCGTGGTCCGTGGCGGTGCCGAGCAGCTCGAGGTAGATGAACTGGTCCACGGCGTTGCGCAGGGAGGCGGGGGTCTTGCGGGCGCCCAGGCCGATCACGCGCTTGCCGCCCTCGCGCAGGCGGGTGGCCAGGCGCGTGAAGTCGGAGTCGGAGGAGACGAGGGCGAACGCGTCCACGTTGCCCATCCAGAGCAGGTCCATCGCGTCGATGATGAGCGCGGAGTCCGAGGAGTTCTTGCCCACGGTGTAGGCGAACTGCTGGACCGGCTGGATCGCGTGGTGGTTCAGCGCCTTCTTCCAGCCGTTGAGGTTGGTCGTGGTCCAGTCGCCGTACGCGCGCTTGATCGTGGGGGTGCCGTAGGTGGCGAGCTCCTCGAGGATCAGGGGGGCGAACTTGGGGGAGACGTTGTCGCTGTCCATCAGGACGGCGATGCGCAGGGATGCGGGGGTGGGTTCGGGCATGTGTCCCACCCTAGTCGGCGGCGGTGCGCCCGTGGCCGGCGGTGACCGGGGTCGCCTCCCGCTCGCCCCGGCGCGGGCGGGTCCGCGAGGCGGCGGCCACCGTGCCGACGACCAGCCCGACGAGCGCCGGGACCACCCAGCCGAAGCCGACCGCGTAGCCGGGCAGCACCCGGCCGGCCAGGCCCGTCAGGGCGGTGACGGGCGGCGTCGTCGCGAGCGCCTCCGGCAGGGCGCCCAGCAGGTCGAAGAAGGCGGCGAGCCCCGTGCAGGCGACCACCCAGCGGGCCACCGCCGGGCGGTCCCGCACCCAGGCCCAGGCGAGGCCGAGCAGGATGACGACGACGGCGATCGGGTAGAGGAACATCAGCACCGGGACGGACCAGGCGATGATCGCCTCCAGGCCCAGGTTGGCGAGTGCGAAGGACGCCACGAGGAAGAGGCCCGCCCACAGCCGGTAGGACCCGGGGAACATCTCCGCGAACATCTCGGCGCACGCCACGATCAGTCCGATGCAGGTCTTCAGGCACGCGACGAAGACGATGGCCGCGATGAGGTACGCGCCCGCCGTGCCGAAGAAGTGGCTCGCGCTGCGGGCGAGGACGTCGCCGCCGTTCGTGGCCTGCGCGAACGCGCCGTGGCTCGTGGCGCCGACGTACGCCAGCGAGGCGTAGACCACCGCCATCGCCGCGCCGCCGACCAGCCCCGCCTTGCCCAGCTCCACCGCCATGCGGCGCGGGCCCGTCACGCCCAGGCGCCGGGCGGCGTCGACGATCACGACCGCGAAGGCGAGCGAGGCGAGCGCGTCCATCGTGGCGTAGCCGTCCAGCAGGCCCCGCACGAGCGCCCCGTCGGCGTAGGCGGGGGTCGGCGAGGGCAGGGCGCCCGTGCTCATCGGGGCCACGACGGCGGCCGCCACCAGAGCGCCGAGCAGGACCAGGAACGCCGGGGTCAGGTACCGCCCCACCCACTCCATGAGCCGGCCCGGACGGAACGCCGCGACCGCGGCGACCGCGAAGAACGCCGCCGTGAAGCCGAGCAGCCGCAGGCCGCCGTCGCCCGCCAGGGGCGCGACACCGATCTCATAGGACACCGTGGCGGTGCGGGGGATGGCGAAGAGGGGGCCGATCGTCAGGTACAGCAGGCACGTGAACGCCACGGCGAAGCGCCGGGAGACGGGCGCCGTCATCTCACGGACCGAGCGCGCCCCCGTCACCGCCGAGGCGACGATGCCCAGGACCGGCAGCCCCACCGCCGTGACGAGGAAGCCGAGCGTGGCCGGCGTGACCGCGGCGCCCGCATCCCGGCCCAGGCCGGCGGGGAAGATCAGGTTGCCCGCGCCGAAGAACAGGCCGAAGACGAGCGAGGCCAGCAGCAGGGTCTGACCGGGGCGCAGGCGCGGGGGCATCACGGGCCTCTCGACGGCGGACGGGGCGCCATGACTGTACCCGGCGCGCGGTCAGCCTCCGCGCCTAGACTGGACGGGTCCCCGAACCAGGAGCGTGTGACCCCGTATGTCCTTCCCGCTGCACCGTCCCCGGCGTCTGCGCCGGTCCGCCGCGATGCGCCGCCTCGTCGCTGAGACGCGCCTGCACCCCGCCGAGCTGATCCTGCCGGCCTTCATCAAGGAGGGCGCCGCCGAGCCCGTGCCGATCGCCTCGATGCCGGGCGTCGTGCAGCACACCGCGGACTCGCTCAAGGCCGCCGCGGCCGAGGCCGCCGAGCTGGGCCTGGGCGGCATCATGCTGTTCGGCGTGCCGACCACGCGCGACGCCGTCGGCAGCGCCGCCCTGGACCCGGACGGCGTCCTGAACCGGGCCATCCGGGACGTGAAGGCGGAGGTGGGGGACGGGCTCGTCGTGATGTCCGACCTGTGCCTGGACGAGTTCACCGACCACGGCCACTGCGGCGTGCTCACCGCCGAGGGCACCGTGGACAACGACGCGACGCTGGAGATCTACGCCCGGATGGGCGTCGCGCAGGCCGAGGCCGGTGCGGACGTGCTCGGCCCCTCCGGGATGATGGACGGCCAGGTCCGCGTGATCCGGGAGGCCCTCGAGGGCGCCGGCCACCACGAGACCGCGATCCTCGCCTACGCCGCGAAGTACTCCTCGGCGTTCTACGGGCCGTTCCGCGACGCCGTCGACTCCCAGCTCACGGGCGACCGCAAGACCTACCAGATGGACGCCGCCAACCGGAGCGAGGCCCTGCTCGAGGTCGCCCTCGACCTCGAGGAGGGCGCGGACATGGTGATGGTCAAGCCCGCGATGAGCTACCTGGACATCGTGCGCGACGTGGCGGACATGGCGGACGTGCCCGTCTCCGCGTACCAGATCTCGGGGGAGTACGCGATGATCGAGGCCGCCGCCGCGCACGGCTGGATCGACCGGAAGGCCTCGATCGTCGAGTCCGTGCTCTCCATCCGGCGCGCCGGCGCCGACTCCGTGCTCACCTACTGGGCGGCCGAGCTCGGCCGCTGGATGAAGGAGGGGTCCCTGTGACCGCGTCCCAGCCGACCACCAACGCCGCCGCCTTCGCCGCGGCCCAGGCCGTCATCCCCGGCGGCGTCGACTCACCCGTGCGCGCCTTCGGCTCGGTGGGCGGCACGCCCCGGTTCATGGCCGGCGCACGCGGCCCGTACCTGACCGACGTCGAGGGCAACGAGTACGTGGACCTGGTCTGCTCGTGGGGCCCCATGCTGCTGGGCCACCAGCACCCCGAGGTCGTCGAGGCCGTGCACGCCGCCGTGGACCGCGGCCTCGGCTTCGGCACCTCCACGCTGGAGGAGACCGCGCTGGCCGAGCTGATCGCCTCCAAGGTCCCGGTCGAGCGCGTGCGCTTCGTGTCCACCGGCACCGAGGCCACCATGACGGCCCTGCGCCTGGCCCGCGGCGTGACCGGCCGCAACCTGATCGTGAAGTTCGCCGGCTGCTACCACGGCCACTCGGACGGCCTGCTGGCCGCGGCCGGCTCGGGCGTGGCGACCGCCGCCCTGCCCGGCTCCGCGGGCGTCACCGAGGCCGCCGCCTCCGAGACCCTCGTGGTGGACTACAACGACCGCGCCGCCGTCGAGGCCGTGTTCGCCGAGCACGGTGAGCGCATCGCCGCGCTCATCACGGAGGCCGTGCCCTGCAACATGGGCGTCGTGGAGCCCGCCGAGGGCTTCAACGCGTTCCTGCGCGAGATCACCCGCCGCCACGGCGCGCTGCTGATCTGGGACGAGGTGCTCACCGGCTTCCGCGCCACCGCCACGGGCGGCTGGGGCCTGTCCGGACAGCCCGAGGGCTGGACCCCGGACATCTGGTGCTTCGGCAAGGTGATCGGCGGCGGCATGCCCGCGGCCGCCCTCGGCGGCTCCGCCGAGATCATGGACCACCTGGCCCCGCTCGGCCCCGTGTACCAGGCCGGCACCCTCTCCGGGAACCCGGTGGCCATGGCCGCCGGCCACGCCACGCTCTCCCGCGCCGACGAGGCCGTGTACGCGGCCGTGGCGCGCGCCTCGGACGCCGTGCGTGAGGGCCTCGTGGCCGCGCTCGACGCCGAGGGCGTGGACCACTCGATCCAGCGGGCCGGCACCCTGTTCTCGCTGGCGTTCGGCACCTCCGGCACCGGCGTGCGGGACTACCGGGACGCCCAGGGCCAGGAGGTCTTCCGCTACGCCCCGTTCTTCCAGTCGATGCTGGCCTCCGGCGTGTACCTGCCGCCGTCCGTGTTCGAGGCCTGGTTCGTCTCCGCCGCCCACGACGACGCGGCGGTCACCCGGGTGCTCGACGCGCTGCCGGCCGCGGCGAAGGCGGCCGCGGCGGCGACGCCCCAGGGCTGAGACCCGGGTGCGGGTCGGGGCCGGGCGCTCAGCGCTCGGCCTCGACCGGCCAGTGGCGCGAGACGGTGGCCTGCGGGTCCTTGCGTCGCAGGTACTGCTCGAAGCTCTGCGCCTGCTCGGCCTTCCAGCGGACCTGCCGCTCGTGCAGGTCCGCCGGCGCGACGCGCAGCTGCTCGTACCGGGCGGCCAGGGCGTCGGCCACCTGGACGGCGGCGAGGGCGTCCGCCGCGGAGGTGTGCGCGTTCTCCAGGGTCACCCCGTAGTGCTCGGACACCGCGGAGAGCGTGCGCTTGCCCTTGCGGAACCGGTCCACCTGCTTGTCCAGCACGAACGGGTCGATCACGGGGCGGGCCTCGAGCGGCGTCAGCCCGTGGCGGCGCGCCTCCCGGTCCATCACCGTGAAGTCGTACACGCCGTTGAAGGCCACCACGGGGATGCCCGCGGCGAACAGGTCCCGCAGGGTCTCGGTGATCTCCGTGACGCCCTGCGCGGCGGGCATGCCCTCCGCCTGGGCCCGCTCCGTGGTGACGCCGTGGACCTCGGCCGCCTCGGCCGGGATGGGCACGCCCGGGTCCACGAGCCACTCGGCCGACGACGCGGCGCGGCCGTGCTCGTCCACCATCACCAGGGTGGCGGTCACGATCAGCGCGGTGCGCGGATCACGTCCGGTGGTCTCGAGGTCGAAGCCGGCGCGGATGCTCTCATGCCAAGTCACGCGCCTCACGCTACCCGGACCGGCGGACACGACAGGATGGGGTCGTGACCGATCACCCTGTGCTCCCCGGCGCCCGCCACCGCGACGACGGACCGCTCACCCTCGGCGAGGGGCTCGAGGCGCTCGCCCGTCTGGTCCCGCCCGGACGCGCCGTCAGCTACGGGGGGCTGGCCGGCCTGCTGGGGGTCGGCGGTCCGCGGCAGGCCGGCCGGGCGATGGCCGAATCGAGCCCCGGCACGCCCTGGTGGCGCGTGGTCCGGGCCGACGGCTCGCTGCCTCCGGAGCTGGCCGCGCGGGCCGCCGTCGAGCACGAACGCGAGGCCATGCCCCGCACCCCGGCCGGGCGCGTGGACCTGCCCCGGGCCCGCTGGGAGCCCGACGACGGCGCCGCGCGGGCGATCCGTGCGATCGCCGACCGTATCGTGTCCGGGCCCGGTGCGAGGATGAGGCCATGACCAGGGAACACGGGGTGGACCCCTTCGACGACGACGCGGCGGCGCCGGAACGGGCCGCTCGGCTGGTGCGCACGGCCGCCGCGCCCGAGGACCGGATCACGCTCACGGACGAGCAGGAGGCGATCGCCTCGCTCGCCCCCGGGCACGGCGCCGTGCTCGTGCTGGGCGCCCCCGGCACGGGGCGCACCACCGTGGCGGTCGAGTACGCGGCCCGCCGGATCGAGGCGGGGCTGGACCCCGAGTCCCTCCTGCTGCTGGCCCCGAGCCGGGATGTGGCGGCGCGGCTGCGTGACGCGCTGACCCGCCGGCTCGCCGCCGCCGGTCGGGGCACCCGCGCCGTCACCCCCGTGCGGACCTGGTCCTCCTACGCGTTCGACCTGCTGCGCCGTGCCCGCGTCACGGGACCGCTGAGGCATCTGGAGGTCGCCCCCCGGCTGCTCACCGGTGCCGAGCAGGACACGGTGATCGCCGAGCTGCTCGAGGGCTACGCCGCCGGCCTCGCCGCCGCGCCGGACTGGCCGGACGACGTCGCCCCCGCCGTGGAGGCGAGGGGATTCCGCCGTGAGGTCCGCGAGCTCGTGGACCGCATGAGCGAGCTCGGCCTCGAGCCGGGCCGCCTGCAGGAGCTCGGCACCGCCCACGGGCGCCCCGAGTGGGAGGCCGCGGCCGTGCTGCTGCAGGACTACCGGGACCGGATCGACCTGGGCATGGCCGAGGCGTTCGACGCCGCCGGGCTGCTGTCCGCCGCCGTCCGCGTGCTCACCGAGCGGCATCCGGAGGACCCGGAGCGCGACGCCGCGGCGCAGGCGTTCGTGGCGGAGGAGCGGGACCGCCTGGCCGTGCTCGTGGTCGAGGACCTCCACGAGGCCACCCCCGCCGTGCACGACCTGCTCAGCGTGCTCGGCCGCGGGCGGGACGTGCTGCTCACCGCGTCACCGGACACCACCGTGGAGGGCTTCCGCGGCGCCCGGCCCGACCTCCTCGCCCGGTACCCCGAGGTCCTCGACCCCGATCCCGTGCCGGGGGCCGCCCCGCCCGCGTCCCCGGACGGACGCGTCCGGGTGCTGATGCGCGGGCACCGCATGCGCGCCGAGGTCCAGGACGCCTACCTCCGCGTGGCCCGCCGGGTCCGCCAGCGCACCGCCGGCGTCGAACGGACCCGCACCGAGACCGTCCCGGCGGACGGCGACGGCGCCGTCCGGGCGCACGTCGTGCCCACCCGCGCCCACGAGGACCAGCTCGTCCTCGAACGGGTGCTGCGGGTCCACCACGAGGACGGGGTGCCCCTGGACCGGATCCTTGTGGTCGCCCGCTCGGGCTCCCGTGTGGCCGCGCTCGCCCGTCACCTGGAGGCCGAGGGCGTCCCCGTGCTGCGGGACGCCGCCGGGCTCGTGCTGAAGGAGGAGCCCGCCGTCGCGCCCCTGCTCACCCTCCTGGACGCGGCGGGGGCGCTCGCGGAGGATCCGGAGGCCCGGGTCGAGGACGTGCTCGACCCGGACGAGGTCGTGGGACTGCTCACCGGCCGGTACGGGATGGCCAGCGCGCTGCACGTGCGGCGGCTGCGCCAGGACCTGCTGGCCGCCGAGCGGGGCCGGGGCGGCCGGCGCACCTCGGACGCGCTGCTCGCCGCGGCCCTCCTGGACCCGAGCCTGGCCGGCCCCGAGCACGAGCGGCACCGCGCCCTGCGCCGCGTCCACTGGATGCTCCGGGACGGCCTGGAGGCCGCCCGCGCCCCCTCGGCCTCGCCCGAGACCGTGCTGTGGGCGCTGTGGTCCGCCTCCGGTCGGGCCGAGCGGTGGCGTTCGCTCGCGCTGCGGCCCGCCGAGCACGCGAACGAGCGCCGCGAGTCCCGCCGTGCGGACGCGGACCTCGACGCCGTCGTCGCCCTGTTCAAGGTGGCCGAGCGCTTCGTGGACCAGTTCCCGGGCGCCTCGCCCGAGTCGTTCGCCGTCTACATGGAGTCCCAGGACCTGCCCGTGGACACCCTGGCCCGCCGGGCCGAGTCCGGCGACGCCGTGCATGTGCGCACCCCCGCCGCGGCGGCCGGCCAGGAGTGGGACACGGTGATCGTCGTGGGCCTGCAGGAGGGCGTGTGGCCGAACACCCGGCTGCGCGGCCAGCTGCTCGGCGCCACCGACCTCGTGGACCTCGTGACCCTGCCCGCGGACGCCCCGTGGCCCACGGACCACCGCACCCGGCTGCGCGAGGTGCGTCAGGACGAGCTGCGCATGCTCGCGGCCGCGGTCTCCCGGGCACGGCGTCAGGTGGTCGCCACGGCCGTACGCGCGCCGGATGAGGGACCCTCCGACTTCCTCGACCTGGTGGACCCGCCCGAACGGCTGCCCGCCGAGGCGCGTGACGCCGCCGGCGTCCGGCGGCTCACCGCGGTCCCCGACCCGATCACGGCGCCCGCGCTCGTCGGCCGGCTGCGCCGCGTCCTGGAGGCCGGGGACGAGGCGGACGCGGCCGACGGGGCGACACCCCGGGCGGCGGCGGCCGCCGGCCTGGCGGCCCTCGCCGAGGACGGCGTGACCGTCGCGGACCCCCGACGCTGGTGGGGCCTGCTGCCGCTGTCCACCGAGGCTGCGCTCGTCGACCCGAAGCACGAGGTCGTCGCGCTCTCGCCCTCCCGCGTGGAGACGGCCCTGCGCAATCCGCTGGACTGGGTGCTGTACCACGTCGGCGCGAACGCGGGCGGAACCCTCGCCCAGTCCGTGGGCACGCTCGTGCACTCGGTGGCCGAGCACCATCCCGAGGGCATGCCCGAGGACGTGCGTGCCGAACTGGAGCGCCGCCTGCCCGAACTCGGCCTGCCGGAGGGCTGGATCACGGAGATCGAGCACGACCGGGCCCGCGGCCTGGTGGACGCCTACATCGGCTACTGGAGCATCGCCCGGGCGGCCGGGCGTCGGCCCGTGGCCCAGGAGGTGCGGCTCCTCGCGGACCTGACCTGGGGCGGGACCACCGTCCGGATCACCGGCGTCGTGGACCGGCTCGAGGCGGACGCGCAGGGCCGACCCTTCATCGCCGACCTCAAGACCGGCCGCAGCGCGCCCACCGGTGCGGAGATGGCGCGCCAGCCCCAGCTGGCCGCCTACCAGGTGGCCGTCCGCGCCGGTGGTCTGGAGCAGGTCCGGGACGACCCCGCCACCGACCCCGCCCTGCGCGCCGCGCTCGCCGGGCTGGAGCGGCCCACGACGCCGGCCGGCGCGGCCCTCGTCCAGCTCGGCGCCGGCACCCAGAAGACCAAGGTGCAGGACCAGCCGGCCCTCGAGGACGAGGACACCTGGGCGCTCGAGCAGGTGTTCACGGCGGCCCGCCGCACCACGGGGCCGCGCTTCCTCGCCCTCCACGAGGCCGGCGCCCGTCGGTGCGCGCTGCCCTCCGTCTGTCCGCTCTGCTCCGAAGGAAGGCAGGTCACCGAATGGCCCCGCTGACCGGCGATCCCGCCGCCCCGACCGATCGTCCGCGCGTCGAGGACGCGGTCCACTCCCCGGAGGACATCGCGGCGCGGCTGCGGCTGCCCCCGCCCACGCAGGAGCAGGCCGAGGTGGTCACCGCCCCGCTCACTCCGCGCCTGGTGCTGGCCGGCGCCGGATCCGGCAAGACCGCCACCATGGCCGACCGCGTGGTGTGGCTCGTGGCCAACGGGCTCGTGCGCCCGGACGAGGTCCTCGGCGTCACGTTCACCCGGAAGGCGGCCGGTGAGCTCGCCGAGCGGATCAACGGGCGCGTGGACGCCCTGCTGCGCTCCGGCCTCGAGATCCCCGGCTTCGACGGGGAGCCCGAGGACCTGGGCCGCGCCTCGGTGTCCACGTACCACTCCTACGCGGGCGCGCTCGTCAGGGACCACGGCCTGCGGATCGGCGTGGAACCGGAGGCGCGGCTGCTGGGGGGCGCGGACGCCCACCGGCTCATGGGCGCCGTGGTGCGTTCGCATCCGGTGGTCGCGGACGCCCTCGGCGTGGCCCCGTCCCGGCTCATCACACAGGCCCTGCGGCTGGCCGGGGACATGGCCGAGCACCTGGTGACCGCGGACGAGGTGCGCGGGTTCCTGGCCCGGCTGGCCGAGCAGGGGAGCGCCCTGCCGCTGCCCCCGCGCGCCAAGACCCCCTCGAAGGAGATCCAGGAGTTCCTGACCGGCCTGGCGGACCGCGCCCTCATGGCGGACCTCGTGGCCCGCTACGACGAGGTCAAGCGCGAGCAGGACGTCATGGACTTCGGCGACCTGCTGCGCCACGCGGCGCGCATCGCCGTCGAGGTGCCGGCGGCCGGCGAGCAGGAGCGCGCGCGGTTCCCCGTGGTGCTGCTGGACGAGTTCCAGGACACCTCCCACGCCCAGATGCGGATCTTCGCCGGGCTGTTCGGCCCGCGCGGCCCCGAGGACGACGCGCCCGGGCTGGGGCACTGCGTCACCGCGGTGGGCGACCCCCACCAGTCGATCTACGGCTTCCGCGGCGCCTCCGCCGGACAGCTCTTCGCCTTCCCGCACGCCTTCCCCCGGCTGGAGACCGGTCCCGGCGGCGCCCCGCGGCGTGTGAACGCGGACGTCTCGCACCTGACGATCGCGTGGCGCAACGAGGAGTCGATCCTGGCGGTCGCCAACGCCGTCGCCGCGCCGCTGAACGCCCACGCCGCCGCGGCGGGCGGCGCGCCGGTGGAGGTGCGCACCCTGCGACCCCGACCGGGCGCGGGGGAGGGCGTCGTCCGGGTGGACCGGTTCGTCACCGCGGAGGAGGAGGCCGCCGACGTCGTCGCCCGCCTCGGCGCCCTCACCGGGTCCGGGCCTGGGGGGACCACCCCGAGCCGCGCCGTCCTGTGCCGCACCCGCGCCCAGTTCGGCCCCGTGCTGGACGCGCTCGACGCCGCCGGCCTGCCCTACGAGGTGCTCGGGCTCTCCGGGCTGCTGGCGCTGCCGGAGGTCGCCGAGGTGCTCGCCGTCCTCCACGTGCTGGCCGACCCCACGCGCAGCGACCAGCTCGTCCGCCTGCTCACCGGCCCGCGCTGGCGCATCGGTGTGGCCGACCTCGAGGTGCTCCAGGAGCGCGCCCGGTTCGTCTCGCGGCTGCGGGCCCAGCGGGCCGCCGGTGGGCGGGAGGACCCCGCCGGGGCTGCCCCGGACGCGGCCCCGGACCGGGACGTGAGCCCCGAGGAGGACGCCGACGCCGCCGCCCTGCTGGAGGCCCTCGACTCCCTGCCCGGGGAGGGGACGGACTGGGTCGGCTCCCGCGGCCGCGGCTTCTCACCCGAGGGCCTGGCCCGGCTGAGGGCCGTCAACGCCGAGCTGCGCCGGCTCTCCACGCGCACCGGGGAGGACCCGGCCGACCTCATCGCGGAGGTGATCCGTGAGACGGGGTTGGACGTCGAGGTGGCCCTGCGGCCCGGCGTCTCCGCGGCCGCGGCCCGGCGGCACTTGAACGCGTTCCAGGACGCGGCCCGCGACTTCGGCGCCGGCACCACGGCGACGGACCTGACGGCGTTCCTGGCCTGGACGGAGTCCGTCCTCGAGCACGAGGACGGCCTCGGCGTCGAGAACGCCGAACCCACCCCCGGCCTGGTCCAGGTGCTCACCGCGCACGCCTCGAAGGGGCTCGAGTGGGACGTCGTCGCGGTCCCCGGCCTGCAGGAGGGCACGTTCCCGTCCACGCGGGCGGACCGCTGGACCAGCCCCGGGGCCGGCGCGCTGCCGTGGCCCCTGCGCGGGGACCGCGCGTCGCTGCCGCAGTGGGACGGCTCGTGGGCCCAGGACCAGCGGGACTGGGTCCAGTCGGCCGGCACCAAGTACAGCTCCAAGGCGGCCCAGGAGGGCAACCCGGACCCCTATGCCGTGGCCGTGGCCGCCCACGCCGAGCGCGAGGAGCGGCGCCTGGCCTACGTCGCGTACACGCGCGCGCGATCCGCCCTGTGGCTGAGCACCTCCCTGTTCAAGGGAGTCAACAAGGAGCCCCTGCCGGCCTCGGCCTTCCTCGAGGAGGTGGCCGGTCTGGCGGGGGAGGTGCCCGGCGTCGCGCTCGGCCCCGCCCCCGCCGAGGACGACCTGCCCGAGGCCAACCCCGCCGCGGCCCGGACGCTGGTCGCCCGCTGGCCCTTCGACCCGCTCGACGGCCCGGAGGCCTTCGTCGCCGACCCGGAGGACCCCGAGGACGAGGAACGCTGGCAGCCGCTGCCGCACCGCTCCCGGGCCCGCCGGCACGGGGTGGAGGCGGCCGCCGCGGCCGTGCACGCCGCGGACCCGGCGGCGCTCGGGGACGACCCGGAGCTGGCCCGCCAGGTGGACTGGGTGCTGCTGCGCCGCCGGGACGTCGCCGGGACGGGCGGGGAGACCGCCCTGCCCGAGCACGTCTCCGTGTCCCTCTACGGCGAGCTCGCCGCCGACCCGCAGGCCGTGGCCGAGCAGCTGCGCCGGCCCCTGCCCCGGCCGCCCGCGCACGCGGCGCGACGCGGCACGGCGTTCCACGCGTGGCTCGAGGAGCGCTTCGGGGCCACCGGCATGCTGGACATCGACTCGGCCGAGGACGCCGCGGACCTGTGGGTCGACGAGGCCCTCGACCTCGGCCCGATGCAGGAGTGGTTCCGCTCCTCGCGCTGGGCGGAGCGCACCCCGGCCTTCGTCGAGGCCCCGGTCGAGACGACGGTCGGCGGGATCACGCTGCGGGGCCGGGTCGACGCGATCTACCGCTCCGGCGGGGACCCCCGCCTGCCCTTCGACCCCGAGGCCGACTGGGAGCTCGTCGACTGGAAGACCGGCGCCGTGCCGCGGGGCCGCGACCTCGAGCTCAAGTCGCTGCAGCTGGCCGTCTACCGGCTCGCCTGGTCACGGCTGCACGGGATCCCGCTGGAACGGATCGGGGCCAGCTTCGTGTACGTGGCCCACGGGCAGGAGCGCTCCTTCCCGGACCTGCCGGGGGAGGAGGAGCTCGAGCGTCACATCACGGACGCCCTGGCCCGCCGTTGATCGGCCGCACCACCTCGACGGCGGGCAGCGACCCCGTCTCCGGGTCCGCGCTCCTCACGGCCGCGGCCTCCCGGGCGTCCTCCGCCGCATCCCGGGCGTCCTCGGCGGCGTCGGCGGCCGCGTCGGCCTCCGCCTGGCGCGCGGCCGCCTCCTGCGCGGCGCGCACGTCGCCCTCGAGCTCGGCCAGCATGGCCTCCGCCTCGGCGACCATCCCCTCGTCGTGCCGGTCCAGGCCCCGCGTGAGCCACTGGGCGAGGGCGAACTCGGCGAGCAGCGCCGCACGGCGCATCAGGTGGGCGTCGCCGTCGTCGGCGGCCCCCGCGTCGGCCCGCCGGGCCGCGTAGGCGTCGAGGACGCGGTCGGCCAGGTCCGGGTCCGTGGCGGCGGCCAGCCAGGCGACGTCGTCGGCCGGGTCGCCCACGTGCAGGTCCGTCCAGCCCGTCACGCCCACCACGCGGCCGCGTTCGAGGAGCAGGTTGTCCTCGTGCAGGTCACCATGCACGGGCACCGGGGTGAACCGCCACAGGGGCTCTTCCTCCATGGCCTCCTCCCAGCGGCGCAGCAGCAGGGGCGGCACGCGGCCGGAGGTGGCCGCCTGGTCGAGGGCGTGGAGGTGACGCTGCCGGATCTGCTCCGCCGTGTAGGAGGGCAGGTCCGCGTGGTCCACGACGTCCGAGGGCAGCGTGTGGATCGCGGCCAGCACGCGGCCCACGTCCTGCACCGCGGGCTCGCCGAGTCGGGCCAGCTCCTCCAGGGTGACGGGACGCCCGGGCATGTCCTGGTAGACGAAGGTGCGCAGCCCCTCGAGCCGCACCGCGCCCGCCACGGAGGGCGTGCGGAACGGCAGGCCAGCGCGCACCGCCGGGGTCAGGCCTGCCAGCACCTGCAGCTCCGTCTCGAGACGGATGCCCGCCTCCGGGGTGCGGGGCGAGCGAACCCGCCACCGCTGGCCCTCACCGTCCACGACGACGGCGGTCGAGAAGTCCGCGGGGTCGTCCGGGCTCGCCTCCACGGAGACGGGGGCGAGGCCGGGGACGGCCGCGGCGGCCAGGGCTGCAAGACGAAGGGGCTGACGATCCACCCCTCCAGCCTAGGCGCGGAACGCCCGCCCCCGTCGTCGGGCGCACCGGAGACGGGTCGCTAGCCTGGACGCATGGCTTCCTGCCCCCCGTCGTCGTCCGACCTCACCGCCGCACCGCCGCTGGCCCTGCCGCTGGCCCGCGAGGAGCTGGACCGCGGTGCCGTGGCTCGCCTCGACCCGGGCCACCTGGCGGCGGTCTGGGCGCGCGAGGGAACGGAGGTCCTGTGGCTGCAGGGTGGCCGCGCACCCGTCGCGGACGGCCGGCTCGTCTTCACCGCGCCCTCCGGCCCCGTGCCGGCCGAGGCGGCGTATCTGGGTCGCGGCACCGCGGCGGACCGGGGCCCGCACGGGCGGGAGCGCGAGGTGGTCTCCGTCGCCGTCGAGCCGCCGGCGGCCCTGCCCGAGGACGCGGCCACCGCGCTCGCGGACGCCGTGTGGGTCGGCCTCCGCGACGCGGCCGCCGCCCTCAGCGACGCGGACACCGGGCTGTTCGTGGCCGCCGTCGCGAACGCCAACTGGCACGCCACCCACCGCTTCTGCGCGTTCTGCGGCGGTGCCACGGACGTCGAGGCGGCCGGCTGGGTGCGCCGCTGCCGCGACTGCTCCCGGGAGCAGTTCCCGCGCACGGACCCGGCGGTGATCGTGGCCGTCACCGACCCGGCCGGGCGGATCCTGCTGGGCCGCAACGCGGCGTGGCCCGAGGGGCTGTACTCCTGCCTGGCCGGGTTCGTGGAGCCGGGGGAGTCCCTGGAGCACGCGGTGGTCCGGGAGATCGCGGAGGAGTCCGGGGTCACGGTGACGCAGCCGCGCTACCGCGGCTCCCAGCCGTGGCCCTTCCCACGCTCGCTCATGCTCGGTTTCACCGCGCTGGCCCCGGCCGGCGCCGAGCCGGTCCCGGACGGCGAGGAGATCCTCTCCGTGCGCTGGTTCGAGCGGGAGGAGCTCGCGCATCTGGCCCGCGAGGGCGACGTCACCCTGCCCGGGGCCGTGTCCGTCGCGCGGGCACTCATCGAGGATTGGTACGGTGGGACGCTGCCCGATGCGCAGACCCTGATCACCTAGGAGGACTCGTCCCGCATGAGCACTCCCGACGAGATCCTCCGCGGCCTCGACCCGGAGCAGCGCCGGGCTGCCACGGCCCTGCACGGGCCCGTCTGCATCCTAGCCGGTGCCGGCACCGGCAAGACCCGCGCCATCACGCACCGCATCGCCTACGGCGTCGCCTCCGGCGTCTTCGACCCGCACCGGACCCTCGCCCTGACCTTCACGGCGCGCGCCGCCGCGGAGATGCGCACCCGCCTGCGCGACCTCGGCGTGGCCGGCGTCCAGGCCCGCACCTTCCACTCGGCGGCCCTGCGCCAGCTGCAGTACTTCTGGCCCCAGGCCGTGGGCGGCCCCATGCCCTCGCTGATCGAGAACAAGGTGCGCCTGCTCACCGAGGTCGCCCAGCGCATGCGGATGACCGTGGACCGGGCCGGCCTGCGCGACCTCGCCGGCGAGATCGAATGGGCCAAGGTCTCCCTGCACGCCCCCGAGGGCTACGCGGAGGCCGCGAAGGAGCGGGAGATGCCCGCCGGCTGGACCGCCACCACCGTCGCCCGTCTCTACACGGGCTACGAGGAGGCCAAGACGGCGCGGAACATGATCGACTTCGAGGACGTGCTGCTGATCCTCGTGGGGATCCTGTCCACCGAGCCGCAGATCGCGGCCACGATCCGGGACCAGTACCGGGTGTTCGTGGTGGACGAGTACCAGGACGTCTCGCCCCTGCAGCACCGCCTGCTCGACCTCTGGCTCGGCGACCGCGGCGACCTGTGCGTCGTCGGCGACGCCTCCCAGACGATCTACTCGTTCACGGGCGCGACCTCCCGCTTCCTCACCGACTTCCGTGAGCGGTACCCCGCGGCCACGGTGGTCCGGCTCGTGCGCGACTACCGGTCCAGCCCGCAGATCGTGGAGGCGGCCAACCGCCTGCTGGCGGACCGCACCAAGGCGGGGGAGCGGGACCGCACGATGCCGCGCTGGCCCGACCCCCTCGAGCTCGTCTCCCAGCGGCCGCCCGGTCCCGACCTCGTGTTCGCGGAGTGCACCGACGACGAGGCCGAGGCCGGCTGGGTCGCGGACCGGATCGCGGCGCTGATCGACGACGGCGTGCCCGCCTCCGAGATCGCCGTCCTGTTCCGCACCAACGGCCAGTCCCAGGCCTTCGAGACGGCGCTGTCCTCGGCGGGCATCGGCTACCAGCTGCGCGGCGGCGAGCGGTTCTTCTCCCGGCGCGAGGTGCGCGACGGCATCCTGCAGCTGCGGGCCGCCGCCCGCGCCGCCCAGGACCTGACGGGCGACGACGTCACGGACCGGGTGCGGGACGTGCTCTCCTCGCTCGGCTACTCCGCCGAACCGCCGTCGGCCACCGGTGCGGCCCGTGAACGGTGGGAGTCCCTGCACGCACTCGTCAACCTCGCCGACCAGCTCGCCACGACACGCGGGGCCGAGTTCACGCTGACCGAACTCGTGGCCGAGCTCGACGAGCGTGCCCAGCACCAGCACGCGCCGACGGTGCAGGGCATCACCCTGGCCTCGCTGCACTCGGCCAAGGGCCTCGAGTGGGACGCGGTGTTCCTCGTGGGCCTGTCCGAGGGGCTCATGCCGATCTCCTTCGCGGAGACCCAGGCCGAGGTGGACGAGGAACGGCGCCTGCTCTACGTGGGCATCACGCGTGCCCGCCAGCACCTGTCGCTGACGTGGACGCTCTCGCGGGGCACGGGCGGGCGCTCCACCCGGCGGCCCTCCCGGTTCCTGTGGGCCATCGACCCCACCCTCGGCGGCACCCGCGAGCACGCCCCGGCACGCGGATCCGCGGCCGGCCCGACGGCGCCGCGGCGCCGGGGCGCGAAGGTCGCCGTGTGCCGCACGTGCGGCAAGCCCCTCGAGACGGGAGCCGAGCGCAAGGTCGGCCGCTGCCTGGACTGCCCCGCCACCTACGACGAGGCGGTGCTCGAGGAGCTGCGCGACTGGCGCACCCGCACGGCCGCCGAGATGCGGATGCCCGCGTTCGTGGTGTTCACCGACGCCACCCTCGTGGCCATCGCCGAGGCCATGCCGAAGACCCCGGCAGAGCTCCTGAAGGTGCCCGGCCTCGGCAAGACCAAGCTGGAGAAGCACGGACCGGAGCTGCTCGAGCTGCTGAACGGCACCCCGACGGCCTGAACCGCGCACCCGCGCCCCGTTCCGCCGGCGGCGCCGACCCCGTCAGAACGCCCAGCCGAGCGCGTCCGGGTCGCAGGCGCAGCCGGGCCGGGGACGGACCCGCACCCGGCGCGTGCGTCCCGTCACCCGATCGGCCCGCAGCACGCCGGGGGCCGGTCCGGTCCGCAGCGCGTCCACGGCCAGCACGGCGGCCCGCAGCGCCGCGAGCCCGTCCACCTGTCCCCGGTGCGCCGACGGGCCGGGCGCCGTCGGGGCACCGGGGACGCCCGCCGGGTCCGCGGGCCATCGGCACAGCGGGCACCCGCGCACCCCGGGGGCGCACCACGGCCCGACCGTGACCGCCTTCGGCCCCACCGTGACCGGCAGCAGCGGGTGGTCGGCGGCCAGGGCCTGCGCGGCCAGGTCCGCGTCGAGCACGGGCCCCACCGCCACCGTCGCCTGCCCCACGAGCACCGGCACCGGGCCGTGGTGCGCGTAGAGGCGCAGCCCGGGGGCCACATCGCCCAGCCGGCGCGCGAGCGCACCCGCCCGGGGCCTACCGAGGTCCCCGGGCAGCAGACCGGTCCCCAGATCCGCGGCGTCGACGGGGCGGGGATCCCACAGGGCCAGGCGCAGCGCCCCGGCCCCCGCCAGCGCGTGGGCGATCGCAGCGCCCACCGCGTCGAGGCCCGCCACGTGGACGTCGGTCGGCGGGGCCCACGCCTCCGGCTCCAGCGCTGACGCGGCGGCGTCATGAGGGACGGTGGTGACGGTCTCGGCGACGGTGCGCACGGCTCTCCTCTCGGCTCGGTGCCTCTCACCCTGCCAGGGCACTCCCGGACCGCGCCGGATTGTCCACAGCCTGCGGCCCATGCCGGACAATGGCCGGATGCGCCCTGTCCCGCCCGCCCCCGGCCTCCCTCCGCGTGCCGTCCCGGCCGCCCACCGCGGTCCCTCCCGCGAGAGCACCGACCTGGACTGGGAGGGCACGCCCGTGCGGCTCGTGCGCTCCACGGCCCGCACCCGCACCGTCTCGGCGGCGTGGCGCGACGGCCGCCTGCAGGTCAACGTCCCCGCCCGGCTCTCGGCCGCGCAGGAGCGCGAGTGGATCGGCCGGATGGTCGCGAAGGTGGGCGCACGCGGCGGGACGGGGCAGCCCGCGGCCGACCCGGACGGCGGCCCCGCCGCCGCCCGCTCCGACGACCCGCTCCTGGCCTGGGCGGGACGGCTCTCGGCGGCGCACCTGGGCGGGCGGGCCCGTCCGGTCTCGGTCACGTGGTCGGCCCGGCAGCGCCGCCGCTGGGGCTCGTGCACGCCGGCGCGCGGCACCATCCGGCTCTCGACGCAGCTGCGCGGCATGCCGGACTGGGTGGTGGCGGCGGTGCTCGTCCACGAGCTTGCCCACCTGCTGGAGTCCGGACACGGCCCGGCCTTCCGACGCCTCGTGGACCGGTATCCGCGCTACGCCGAGGCGATGGCCTTCCTCGAGGGGGTCACCTTCGCAGAGGGCCGCGGTCGAACGGCGCCGGACCGGTGGGCGGAGGACGAGGACGCGGGCTGACACGACGGCGGGCGGCCCGCACCCGAGGTGCCGGACCGCCCGCCGCCGTCGTGCCGGGAGGGGCTCAGCCCTCGCGCGGCGCGTCGCCGAAGCCGCCCTCGAGGAGCTTGCGCAGCTCGTCGTCGAGGGACTCGGTGCTGGCGTCCGCGGCGGAGCGGCGCCCGGCGTACCCGGCGGGGTCCTCGAGGTCCTCCGCGGTGGGCTGACGCTCGGGATGGCGCCAGATCTCCTCGCGGTACTCCGTGCCGTGCTCGGCCGTGACGTACTCCCAGAACGCGGCGGCCTCGCGCAGGCGGCGCGGGCGCAGCTCGAGGCCCACGAGGGCGGCGAAGGCCTGTTCGGCCGGGCCACCCGAGGCGCGGCGTCGGTTCATCGTCTCGCGCAGGGCGGCCGCCGACTCGAGCGGGCGCGCGGCCTCGGCGACCACCACGTCCACCCAGCCCTCCACGAGGGCGACGAGCAGCTCCAGCTGGTCCAGCGCGGCCTGCTGGGTGGCGTCCGGGGCGGCGATGAAGGACGCCCCGTCGAACACGGCCTGCAGGGAACCGGGGTCCATCGGGTCCACCGACTGCGCGGCCCGCTCGATGCCCTCGGTGTCCAGGCGGATGCCCGCGGCGTACTGCTCGACGGCGGCGTACAGGTCCCGCTCGAGCCACGGCGAGTGCAGGAACAGGCGCATGCGTGCGGCCTCGCGCAGGGCCAGGTAGATGCGGATCTGGTCGTCCGGCACCGAGAGCCCGTCGCCGAACTCCTCGATGTTCACGGGGACGAGGGCGAGGCGGTGGCCGGCGACGGGCAGGCCGATGTCCGTGCCCGAGAGCACCTCCTTGCCCAGGGCGCCCACGGCGCCGCCGAGCTGCAGGCCGAACATCGTGCCGCCCATGTTCTTCAGCATGGGCTGCAGCCCGCCGAGCAGGGAGGCGTCCATGCCCTCGGGGAGCTGACCCGGCAGCTGCTGCTCGATGGCCGCGGACATCGCCCGGGACATCGAGACGGCCACGGGCTCGGTGAGCCGGCGCCACTGGTCCATGGTCGCCTCGACCCACTCGGCACGGGACCAGGCCACGCCGACGCTGCCGACGGGCTCGGTCTGCGTGACGCCGTCGAGCCACAGCTCGGCCAGCCGCAGCGCCTCGTCCACCTCGCGTCGCGCGAACGAGCCGACGGCCGGGTCCTCGCCGGCCACGGCCTGGCGGGCGGCCTGCTTCGCCAGAGACCAGTTCACGGGGCCGTCCGAGCCGGAGCCGGAGCTCATCATCGCCTGGAACTGGGCCATGGCCTGCTGCATCATGGCCGGATTCAACTGGGACGGGTCGAAGGGCACCCCGCCGGGGCCGCCCAGGCCCTCCATGGCGCGTCGGACGTCGTCCGGGTCGGGGCCCTGGCCGCCGAAGAGCTGCCGCAGCATCTCCTCCAGGGGGTCGCGGCCGTCGTCGGATCCGGGCGTGCGCGCGTCGTTGCTCATGTCTCCAGCGTATCCGCGTCGGCGCGGCGCGCCCGCCCTCCCGACGTCGCGGCGGCGCGGTTCGCCCATGGCGCACGGCGTCGCGCGGGGCAGGCGGGGGTCGCGGTCCCGCGTAGACTGGTGTGACCGTCGCCGCGCGGCACGTGCCCGGCGGCGAGGACGGCCCGATCAGGACCCCCAGGAAAGACGGTGTCGCGTGCGCGCAGTGCCCCCGAGGACCACCCGCGCCGCCCGCGTGCCCTTCTCCGGGTGGCTCGCCCTGGGCAGCGTCGGGCTGACACTGTTGGCCCCCACCCCCTACATCCTCGAGAGCCCCGGCCCCGCCGTGGACCTGCTGGGCGAACGCGAGGGTCGACCCGTGCTGCGCGTCGAGGGCGGCGAGGCGGACCCGGGTGAGGGGACCCTGCACATGACCACCGTGATGGTCGGGGGTCCTCCCATCGGCACCACCTCCCTGCTCGACCTCGGCCGCGGTCTGACGGACCCCGCCGTGGACGTGGTCCCGCGCGAGCTGATGTATCCCACCGGCGTCACCTCCGACGAGGTCGGCGAGGCCAATTCGGCGGCCATGTCGGACTCCCAGCAGACCGCGACCGCCGCGGCCCTGCGCGAGCTCGGACGCGAGGTGCCCCAGCGGCTCGTCGTGCAGCAGCTCGTGCCCGGCGGGCCCGCCGAGGGCGTCCTGCGGGCCGGGGACGAGGTGATCGCCGCCGAGGGACGGCCCGTGGCCGACCTGGAGGCCGTGCGCGCCGCCGTCGGGGCCGCGGGGCCCGACCCGGTCACGCTGACGGTCCGCCGCGACGGCGTGGAGCAGGACCTCGAGGTGCCGGTGGCGGCCGCCCCCGAGGGCGCGCCCCAGCCGTGGCAGATGGGGGCCCTGATCGAGACCGCCTACGACGTCCCGGTGGACGTCGAGCTGACCGTGCCGGACATCGGCGGACCTTCGGCGGGTCTGATGTTCGCGCTCACCGTGATCGAGCGGCTGACCCCGGGGGCGATGACGGGGGGCGCATCGATCGCCGGAACGGGCACGATCACGGGGGACGGCGTCGTGGGTCCCATCGGCGGGATCCCGCAGAAGGTGCGCGGCGCCGCCGAGGCGGGGGCCACGACGTTCCTGGCCCCCACGGCGAACTGCGAGGAGCTGGCCGGCCGTGTGCCCGAGGGTCTGACGGTGTACCCCGTGGATACGCTGGGCCAGGCCCGCGACATCGTCGAGGCGGTGGCCCGGGGGGAGACCCCGGCCGCCGCCCGGACGTGCGGCTGAGCCGACGCACACCAGGACCACCAGACCACCAGACCGGACGACATGTCCGGGGCGCAGCGCCCCGGGCCGGAGCAGAGCCCCGCGGACGCGGGAGGGAAGAGGACAGAGCAGTGAGCTTCGGACAGGGAGGCGGCGGACCGTTCGGCGGACCGCCCCGTGACGGCGGCGGGACCGCCGGGGGTCCGTTCGGCGGGGGCGGGTCCTCCGCCGCGCGGGGCAGGGGCCGGCCGGGCCGGCCGAGCGCGCTCGTGCTGACCATCATTGCGATGGCCGTGCTGGTGGGGCTGTTCGTGGTGTTCACGAACGTCTACACGGACGTGCTGTGGTTCTCGCAGCTGGGCTTCACCGAGGTCTTCTGGACCGAGGTCCTCGCCAAGGCCGCGCTGTTCCTGATCGCCGGGCTCGGGATGGCCCTCGCCGTGTGGCTGGCGATCCGCACGGCCTGGCGCCACCGCCCCGCGGACGCGTCCGCGGCCGCGCGGGACTCGCTCAGCCAGGCCCAGCGCCAGCTCGAGCCCATCCGCCGCCTGGTGTTCCTGGGTGTCCCGCTCGTGCTCGGCGTGTTCGCCGGCTCCACCGCGATGAACGGCTGGAACACGGTCCTGCTGTTCCTGAACCAGGTGCCCTACGGCCAGGCGGACCCGGAGTTCGGCCTGGACCTCATGTTCTTCATGGCCACCCTGCCGTTCCTGACGCTCGTGGTCGGGTACCTGATCTCGGTGGTCCTGGTCTCCGGCATCACCGGTCTGCTCGTGCACTACCTGTACGGCGCGGTGCGCGTGGAGGAGGGCGGCAGCGTGCGGATCACCCCGGCGGCGCGCGCCCACATCGGCATCACCCTGGCCGTGTTCCTGCTGCTGCAGGGCGTCAACTTCTGGCTCAACCGCTACCGCACCACGCAGTCGCAGACCGGCAACTGGGCCGGCGCGCTCTACACGGACGTGAACGCGGTCATCCCGACGTCGGCGATCCTGGCGGTCACGGCCGTGATCGTGGCCGGCCTGTTCGTGTGGACGGTGGTCTCGGGCCGGTGGCGGCTGTCGCTGATCGGCACCGCGGTCCTGGTCATCACGGCGCTCGTGGTGGGCACGGCGTACCCCTTCATCGTGCAGGAGTACCAGGTGAAGCCGTCCGAGCGCACGCTCGAATCCCAGTACATCGAGCGGAACATCGCCATGACGCGCGAGGCGTACGGCCTGGACGACGTCGAGGTGACGAACTATGAGGGCGCCACGGACCCCGAGGCCGGGGCCCTGGCGGGCGAGGAGGCCAACACGGCCAACGTCCGTCTCATGGACCCGAACCTGATCTCCCAGACCTTCGGGCAGCTCCAGCAGTTCCGTCCGTACTACTCGTTCCCCACCACGCTGCACGTGGACCGCTACGAGGTGGACGGCCAGACGCGGGACACCATCCTGGCGGCCCGTGACGTCAACGTGGACGACATGCAGTCGTGGGTGAACCGCCACACCATCTACACGCACGGCTACGGCATGGTCGTGGCCGACGCCTCCGAGGTCGCGGCCGGCGGCCGGCCCCAGTGGCTGCTCTCCGAGATCCCGACGCGCGGGCCGCTGGCCTCCGACCAGGACTACGAGCCGCGCATCTACTTCGGGCTCAACTCGCCCTCGTACTCGGTGGTGGGTGCGCCCGAGGGCGCGCCGGCCGTCGAACGCGACCGGCCGCAGACGGCCGACTCCCAGGAGGACACGGCGTACACCTTCTCCGGCGACGGCGGCCCCTCGGTGGGCAACCTGTTCAACCGGCTCGCGTACGCGGTGAAGTTCGGCTCGCCCGAGCTGGTGCTGTCCTCGGACGTGAACGAGGCCTCGCAGATCCTCTACGACCGCGACCCGGCCGAGCGCGTCCGCAAGGTCGCGCCCTACCTGACGGTGGACACCGCCCCCTACCCGGCGATCGTCGACGGCCGCGTGCAGTGGATCGTGGACGCCTACACGACCTCGGACCAGTTCCCGTACTCCACCGCGCAGCAGCTGGGCGAGGTCACGGTGGACTCCCTGAGCCAGGGCCAGAACCCGGCGCTCCAGGGCCGGGTGAACTACATCCGCAACTCGGTGAAGGCGACGGTGGACGCGTACGACGGCTCGGTGTCTCTCTACGCGTGGGACGACCAGGATCCGCTGCTGCAGGCCTGGCAGAACGTCTACCCGTCCTCGCTGCGCCCGTACTCGGAGATGAGCGCCGGACTCCTGGACCACGTCCGCTACCCGGAGGACATGTTCAAGGTCCAGCGCGAGCTGCTCGGCCGCTACCACGTGACCGACGCGGACGACTTCTACGAGAACAACGACGCGTGGTCCGTGCCGTCGGACCCCACGCGCGAGGAGGACGTCAAGCAGCCGCCGTACTACATGACGCTGCAGATGCCCGGCCAGGACGAGCCGGCGTTCTCCCTCACCAGCAGCTACATACCGCAGATCACGGACGGTGCCCAGCAGCGCAACGTGCTCTACGGGTTCCTCTCCGCCGCCGGCGACGCCGGCACGGGGGAGGACGGCGTGAAGGCCGAGGGCTACGGGCAGCTCCGACTGCTCGAGCTGCCGCGGTCCACCACGGTGCCCGGCCCGGGCCAGGCGCAGGCCAACTTCGACTCGAACGCGGACGTTTCGCGGGAGCTGAACCTGCTGCGCCAGGGCGCGTCCGAGGTGCTCAACGGCAACATGATCACCCTGCCGGTGGCCGGCGGCATCCTCTACGTCCAGCCGGTGTACGTCCGCTCCTCGGGCGGCACCACCTACCCGACGCTGCGCAAGGTGCTCGTCTCGTTCGGCGACAAGGTCGGCTTCGCGGACACCCTCCAGGAGGCCCTGGACCAGGTGTTCGACGGCGACTCGGGCGCGGTCACCCCGGAGGAGAACCAGGCGGAGGCGCCCGCACCGGGCGAGGAGCCGTCGGCTCCGGGCACGGTCGAGGAGGAGCTCTCGGCGGCCCTCGAGGAGGCTCAGGACGCCCTGACCCAGGGCCAGGAGCGTCTGGCCGAGGGCGACTGGGCCGGCTACGGCGAGCAGCAGAAGCGTCTCAATGAGGCCCTGAAGCGTGCCACTGCCGCCGACGACGCCCTGGGCGGTGACGCGCCTGCCCAGGAGCAGGCCCCGGCCGAGGCGAGCCCCGCGCCGTCGTCGAGCCCCAGCCCGACGCCGAGCGGCTGAGCCGGCGCCGGCGGGCCGTGCCCGCCGGACCGTCGACGACGGCCCCGGCCACGCACCGCGCGTGGTCGGGGCCGCTGTCGTCTCGGGGCAGGTGGCCGCCGCATGGCCGCCGGATGGCGGGGTGCTGACGCCGATTTGAACTCGACGGAACAGGTGTGTATAGTTGTAGGAGTCGCCGCGGGGTGGAGCAGTTCGGTAGCTCGCCGGGCTCATAACCCGGAGGTCGCAGGTTCAAATCCTGCCCCCGCAACGAGAAGGAGAAGGCCCCCAGCATCTGCTGGGGGCCTTCTCGCATGTCCGGGACCGGTCGCCCCGGCCCGCCGGCACGGTGCCGGCGGGCGAGCCGACCGCCCTCGGGCGATCAACGCGGGGGAGCGGGAGTGTCAGCGGCTCGAGGCCCGGACCGCCTGCTGGGCCGGCGTGCGGCGGCCCGGATCGGTGCGGCGCAGCCAGACGGCAGCGATGATCGCGATGATCGCGATGGCGCCCCAGATGCCGACCACGGCCCAGGACAGGCCCGCGATGAGCAGCAGCGGCACGAAGGACACCGCCGCGATCTCCACGGGCACCACCGGGATGTAGGCCACCCCGAACTGCTCCATGGTCCCGGACTTCAGCTTCGGGTCCACGATGCGCAGCATGGCCACGCCCGTGGCGACGGCGCCGGTGGCCCAGCCCCACGTGAACAGCTGCTTCTCGAACCACGCGTCGGTCATGACACGCGGCGCCACGACGATCCCCAGGAACAGGGCCAGCGCGAGGCCGATCACGAACAGGAGCAGCAGCGGCTGCCAGTAGTCCACGACCACGGTCGGGGCGATCGCGGCGATGCCGCAGACGATGAGGATGTCCGTGGCGGTGCCGGACACCGAGTTCAGCGAGCCCGGGTCGAGGAACTTCGCCGTCTTCGTGGCCTGGAACAGGACGCGGGCGATCAGGCCGAGGAGGAACGCGATCGCGAACGCGGGGATGATCAGCTGGGGTCCGTCCTCACCCACGATGCTCGGCCACACGGACGTGATCCAGGAGACCACGCCGTGCGCGGCCGCCGCGATCATCGCGACGACGCCGACCTGGAAGGCCAGCGACTCCACCGAGGCCGCCGAGAAGGTGTGCCGGCCGATGACCGGGCGTTCCTCCACCTGGTTCAGCACCCCGGTGCGCAGCTCTTCCGGGATGGAGGTGAGGCCCGCGAACTCCCGCGCGTGGCCGCGCTGCGCGCCGATCTTGGCCTGGATGATGCCGCCCACCACGCCGACGATCATGCCGACCGTGGCCGAGGTGTAGGCCAGCGAGGTGACGGTCGCATCGCCGTTGGCCGCGTATGCCTGGCCCACGGCGGCCGCGGAGCCGAAGCCGCCCGCCCAGCCGGCGAACAGCAGGGCGGCGAACGAGTCGGGCGCGTCGAACAGCGGCTGCAGGAGGACCAGCGTGACGAGGGCGCCGATGGCCACCTGGGAGGCGTAGATCAGCACGCCGTAGGACGCGAACGCACCCACGGGGCGGCCGATCTTGCGGACGTCGAAGTCGTCGGTGAGCGCGATGCACACGAACACGATGACGATCAGGATCGAGCCGTATGTGCCCAGCTGGGAGCTGAACGGCAGCCAGCCCAGGCCGTTCGGGCCGAGGACCAGGCCCAGGATGCCGGCGATGACGGAGGCCGGGATCATCAGGGTCTGGAGGGGCGTGATGACGGCACGGGCCAGCGTGCCCACGGCCAGGAGCGCGCCGATGAGGCCGGCGTCGACCAGCACGGACCAGGCCGTGAACTGCTCTTGCATGGGGTTCTTCCTCTGTGCGGGGACGGGGGCGTCCCGCGGAGCGTGCCGAGGGACCCCGGGACAGTACCAAAGGAGTGCGGGGGCCGGGGCGCGTCCGGGAGGGGCACCGGCCGGGGCGCACGAGGACGGCCCGCCGCGCCGGCGTGGGCCGGGCGACGGGCCGTGGGGCGGGGCGGGGTCAGCCGCGCGCGGTGCCGGTCTCCTCGGCGGTCCCCTCGGCGGCGTAGTCGAGGGTCAGGGTCTCGTCGGCGTCGACGTCGCCCGAGGCGAGGGCGGCCTGGCTGGCGCCGCCGGCCTTGAGGGCTGCGAGGCGGGCCTCCACCTCGGTCTTCTCGCCGAGGTCCTCGAGGGACTCGAACTGGGCGTCGAGGGAGGAGGCGGCGATCTCCTGCTGGCCGCGCACGCGGGCCTCCTCGCGACGGACCTTCTCCTCGAAGCGGGAGACCTCGGAGGTCGGGTCCAGCAGGTCGATCGACTTCACGGCGTCGGCCACCGCGGACTGGGCGTGGGCGGACTTGGCGCGGGCGGTCAGCTCGTCACGCTTGGCGACCAGCTGCTGACGCTTGACCTTCATCTGGTCCAGACCGGTCTTCAGGCGCTCCACGATCTCGCGCTGCGAGGCGATGGTCGGCTCCGCGGACTTCGCCTGACGCTCGAAGTCCATCTGGCGCTCGATGGCCACCTTGGCGAGGTTGTCGAACTTGTCCGCCGAGGCGGTGTCGCCCTTGGCGCGGAAGTCGTCGGCCTTCTGGGAGGCGGCCAGCGCCTTCTGGCCCCAGCTGCGGGACGCGTCCTGGTCCTCGCGGTAGTCGTCCTCGATCATCCGCAGGTTGCCGATGGTCTGGGCGACGGCGGCCTCGGCCTCCGCGATGTTGTTCGTGTAGTCGCGGACCATCTGGTCCAGCATCTTCTGGGGGTCCTCGGCCTTGTCCAGCATCGCGTTGATGTTGGCCTTCGCCAGCGTGCTGATGCGGCCGAAGATGGACTGCTTGACCATGGTGTCTGCCTTTCGTCGGTCTTTCACGTCAGCGCAGACCGTCGGCCTGCGTCCACCCCGTCCCGCGCGTGCGGGCCGGGCCGGCGCCCGGGGCGCCGGAGTTCATGGGGGGGGGGGCGGTCAGAAGCCGCCGCCGGAGATGTCGCCGAAGTCGCCGCCGCCGAGGCCGCCGCCGTCGAACCCGCCGAAGCCGCCGCCGCCCCAGCTGTCGCCGTGGCCGCTGTTCAGGATCGAGTTCATCAGGATGCCGCCGAGCAGTGCCCCGCCGAGGCCGCCGCCGAAGCTGCCGCCCACTCCGGCGCGCGGGCGTGCGCCGTACATGCCGCCCATGCCGGGGCCGTAGCCGAAGCCCTCGACGTCCGCGCGGGCCAGCTCGCTCGCGCGCTCGGCCAGCTGGGAGGCGCGCTGCGCCTGCTGGAGGGCGGCCACGGGGTCGGTGCGGCCGAGGCTGATCGCCGAACGCAGCGTGTGGTCGGCCTCCGCGAGCCGGGTCCGGGCCTCCGAGCCCACCGCACCGCGCCGGGCGCCGATGAAGTCAGCCGTGCCGTCGATCTGCGCCTGTGCCTGGGCGATCGTGGAGGTGAGCACCTGGGAGGCCTGGCGGGCCTGCTCGCGAGCGTCGCGGACGCCGGCCAGCGGGGTGTTGAGCTGGCGGTGCGCGGCCTCGAGCTGGTGGAGCAGCTCCAGGGGATCCGGGCGGCCGGCCGCGAGGGCCTGGCGCACCGCGTTCAGGGCGGTCTTCATCCCCGCCACCGGGCCGGCCAGCTCGGGGTGCGATCCGTTGGCCACGAGCGCTTCGGCCTCGGCCACGTCCTGCTCGGACTGGGCGAGGCCCGTCTGCAGGTTGCCCAGCATGGCCCGCAGGGACCCCTCGGCCTTGCCGACCGCCTCGGTGAGCGTGTCCACCTGGCTGAGCGCCTCCTCGGCGGCACGCACGGCCAGCGCCGCCGTGGAGCGGTCCTGGGCTTCCCACGCGCTCCGCGACTTCGCGAGGGCGGTCTCCACAAACTCGAGCCTCTCCCGGGCCTGCGCCGCGTTGTCCGCGACCTCGGCGAGGGCGGACTCCGCGTACTGGCCGTGCAGCGCGGTGATCGCCGACTCGGAGTCCTGCACCCGGGACCGGGCCTCGGGCAGGCGGGCGTCGACGCGCTCCAGGGCCTCGGGCACCTGGTTCTCGAGGTCGCGCAGGGAGTCGAACTCCTTCTTGTGCGCCGCCAGGGACGCACCCACGGCCTCGCTGCGCTGGATGATCTCCTTGAGCCAGGCGCGCTGCTCGGCCTCGGTGTCCGGGATCTCGTCGTCGAGCTGGTGCTGGAGCTGGAACGAGGCCCGCATGTGCTCCTTGGCCTGGTCGATGTCCTCGCGGAACGTCGCCACGGACTTCTCCCCATAGGACGCCTCGGCGAAGCCCAGCTCCTGCTCCGAGGAGCGGATGGCGTCGTCCGCGGCCACGAGCTTCGAGCCGGCCTGGGTGCGCAGCTGCTCCACGCTGAGCTCATCGAGGGGGTCGCGGCGGGCCTCCTCGGTGCGGCCCCGTTCGACCTCGCCGCCCTGCGTGCGCCTCCGGCTGCGGGCCACGAGCACGCCGCCGCCCACGGCCGCGGCCACCGCACCCGCGCCGAGGACCGCCGTCAGGGCCCCACCGCCGTCGGAGGCGCCCTGGGCCGTGCTCCCGCCGCCCGTGGTGCCGGCTGGCAGGGCGCCGGCCGGATCGTACTCGGCCCCGCTGGCCCCCGTGCCGTCGAGCGTGCCGTCGGCGGCGTCGTCGAGCCCCTGCACCGCGGCGGTGCCCACCGCCAGCCAGTCCGCCGAGCCGGGGTCCGTGCCGATCTTGGACAGCTCCGGGCCCACGTAGGTGCGCGTCACCTGGTTCTGCAGGTTCGCGTCCCCGCCGCTGTCCAGCCCATAGGCGCGCTCCTCGACCGCGATCACCAGGACTGAGTCGTTCGTCCCGAGCCCGCGCTGGCGCGCCACGTCCTGGGCCAGCGTCTGGGCGTCCGTGCTGAACTCATCCACGTAGACGACGTACAGCCCCTGCCCGGTGTCCCGGCGCAGGTCCTGGATCTCCTGGGTCAGCCGCTGCTCATCGGAGGTCGAAAGCACACCGGCCTCGTCCACCACGTATACGCCCGGCGGCACCGCCACGGCGTGCGCGGTGGGTGCCGCCACCAGGAGGCCCAGACCTCCCAGGCCCGCGGCGGTCACGGCACGCGCCAGACGGCCGACATCGGCGGGGCGGGTGGGCACGGTCATGCGGGGTCTCCTTCGACGACGGAGGCGAGCCGCCGCACCGGGCGGACCCGCCGGATCCTGGGGTTGAGTGTAGGGCGGCGTGGGAATCGGGCACCAGGGATCCGGCGCGGCCGGAACCGTGGGAGGAGCGGACGTTCGGCCGACCTCTAGGCGGCGTTCAGTCATGCACGCTAGCGTGGACGTGCCCCGGGGCGCGCGTCCGCAAGACGACGGGCGTCCGTGTCGACCGCCCGGGGCCCGACCCGAAGCGAGGACCCCGTGGACCAGACCGCCGCCCCCACCCAGCCCCCCGTGCCGACGGCCCGCCCCGTCGCGCGTCCCCGGCCCCAGTCCCGCGCCCGTGCCGGGGCGGGCCTGCTCGCCGCGGCCGTGCTCATGGTGGGGCTCTCCGGTTGCGCGGTCGCGGAGGACGGCGGCGAGGCCGCGAGCTCCTCCTCCTCTCAGGCGACGGACACCTCGGCCGAGGCCGGGGGACAGCCCGTGGCGGACACCGCCGTCGGGAACGCCGCGAAGACCGCGCTGCCCTCCGTGGTGACCATCTCCGCGACGTCGAGCTCCGCCTCCGGTTCCGGTTCCGGTTCGATCCTGGACACGGAGGGGCACATCCTCACGAACACGCACGTGGTCACCCTCGGCGGCCAGGCCAACGACGCCGAGCTGACGGTGCGCACCTCGGACGGGGAGGTCTACGCTGCCACCGTCGTGGGCACCGACCCGCTGTCCGACCTGGCCGTCATCAAGATCGACGCCCCGGACCTCACCCCCATCCAGATCGGCCGGTCCGGGGACTTGAAGGTCGGGGACGAGGCCGTCGCCATCGGCGCCCCCCTGGGCCTGCCGAACACCGTGACCGACGGGATCATCTCCACCCTGGACCGGACCATCGCGGTGGCGTCCTCCGAGGCGCCCGAGCCGCAGGGCGAGAGCTCCGGCTCGTCCTCCGGCTCCGACCAGTACCGCTTCCAGCTGCCGGGCACCCCGCAGGGCACCCAGGGCGAGGTGTACATCAACGTGCTGCAGACCGACGCGGCCATCAACCCCGGCAACTCCGGAGGCGCGCTCGTCGACGCCGAGGGCCGCCTGGTGGGCGTGAACGTCGCGATCGCCTCGACCGGCCAGGACCCGAGCGCGGCGGGCAACATCGGGGTCGGCTTCGCCATCCCCGTGGACTACTCCCAGCGGGTCGCGCAGGACCTGATCGACCACGGCAAGGCCACGCACGCCATGCTCGGCGTGAGCGTCACCCCGGAGCCCGCCGAGGTGAAGGGCGGCGGCGAGAACGCCCGGACCGTGTTCAGCGACGGCGCCCGCGTCCAGCAGGTCGTGGAAGGGTCGGCGGCCGCGGCGGCCGGGCTGAAGGAGGGCGACGTGATCACCGCCGTCGGCGACCGCGCGGTGATCGACTCCGAGTCCCTCACCGCCGTCGTCCGCGAGCACCGCGTGGGAGACTCGGTGGACGTCACCTACCTCCGCGACGGCGCGGAGCAGAAGGCCGAGGTGACGTTCACGGAGGACACCCAATCGTGACCACCACACTCACCACCCCCGCTGAGCTCGCCGCCCACCACGGCTGGCGCCGAGTCTTGGCCGTCGGCGCCCATCCGGACGACCTCGACTTCGGGGCCGCCGCCACCCTGGCCGGCTTCCGCGCGGCCGGGCTGCACATCGAGCTGTGCATCGTGACGGACGGGGACGCCGGCGGCTTCGACTCGGAGGGCCCGGAGGCGATGACCGCCCGCCGGCACGCCGAACAGCGCGCGGCCGCCGCCGTCGTCGGTGCCGCCGAGGTCCACTTCCTCGGCGAGCGCGACGGACACCTCGAGCCGGACCACGGCGTGCGCCGCAAGCTCGTGGCCCTGATGCGCCGCGTCCGCCCGGACGTCGTCCTCAGCACCCACCCCGAGCGGGACTGGGAGCGGATGCAGGCCGCCCACCCGGACCACCTCGCCTGCGGCGAGGCCGTGGTGCGCGCCGCGTACCCGGCGGTCGAGAACCCGTACGCGTACCCGGAGCTCGCGGCGGAGGGGCTGGAGGCGTTCAAGATCCGGCACCTGCTGCTGTACGCCGCCCCCGCCGCACGGCGGAACACGGTCGTGGACGTCACGGGCCTGGCGGAGCAGAAGCTGCGCGCCCTCGACGCCCACCTCTCCCAGCACCCGGACGTCGACGCGATGCGGCGGCAGGTGCTCGCCCAGATGGCCGAACATCACCGGCACGCCGCCGGCCCGGCCGCCGGGCAGGGCCACGCCGAGGCGTTCCACCTGGTCACGGTCAACGGTCCGCGCACCATCGCCGGGTTCTGAACCGCCCCCACAGCAGAAGGGCCGACGACGCGCCGCGTCGTCGGCCCTTCTGCTCCGGGGACTCAGTTGTTGCTCGGCCGCCCGCCGTAGCGCGGGCCGGTCTGCGCGGTGGGGTCGAGGTCCACGCCGACGATGGGCTCCGACGTCGGCACCTCGGAGCCCGAGCTGGGCTCCACGGAGATGCCCATCGCCGCGAAGCGGTCCAGCCCCCGGAAGGTCACGGGCTCGCCGAAGCCGTTGGCGTCGAACGTGCCGAGCGAGGCCGGGGCCGTGCCGTCCGAGGGGTAGAGCCACAGCTGGTAGGACTGACCCTCCGGCAGCTGGGGCATCCCGCTGATCATCAGGTAGCCGCTGTTCTGCTCCCGGGACAGGAACGCCTGGACGCTCCCGCCGTCCTGGGCCGGATACTCCGAGGTCGTGAACAGGTCCTTCGACTGGTCGATGCGGTGCACGATGCCCGGCCGCGTGAACTGACTCCACACCGTCCACCCGCCGACGCCGAGCACGAGGGCCGCGAGCAGCACCAGCGCCGTCACCTTGAGCCAGCGCAGGCGGTCCCGCGGCGGGCCGGCGGGGGCCGACTCGTCGCCGATCAGGTCCATGCCCACGTCCTGGGCGGGCAGGCGGCGCAGGACCTCGTCGAGCAGGGCCGACGGCGGCTCGGCCGTCACGGAGCGGAACGCCCAGGCCACCGCCTGGCGCGCCCCGTCCACCCGGGAACGCCACCGGGCCAGCTCGCCGCCCCGCCGCTGCACGGCGGAGAAGGCCGCGGTGTGCCCGGCGGTGTCGAGGGCGTGCACGGCGGAGAGGTCGGCCAGCTCGAGCGTGCGGCCGGCGTCGACGTCCTCGCGCACGCCCGCGCCCAGGGCCGGGCCGGAGGCCGGGGCGGGCGCGGACGGCCGGGCGCCGTCCTGGGTGAGGTCGCGGCGGGCCGCGACGACCTGCCGGACGCCGTCGCGCAGGAGGGTGCGGGCCCGGTCGGCCGGCAGATCCAGCCGATCGGCGACCTCCCGGTCCGTGCAGCCGCCCAGCCAGGCCAGCCGCACGGCCTCGAACGCGTCCGGGTCCACCCGGTCCATGAGGTCCTCCGGCAGCGCGGCGGGGCCGGCCGGGCCGGGACGACGCCCACGTTCCGCCGCGGAGCCGCCGGCGCGGCGCAGCGAGGTCATCACGCGGTGGGCGAGGACCTCGAGCCACGTGAACACCTGGCGTTCGCGGTGGGTCGCGTCGTCCTGCTCGCTCAGGTCGAGGCTGGCCTCGGACGCCTCCTCCCACGCGGTCAGGTAGGTGCGGACGGTGGCCTCGGCGGCGTCGTCGCCGGGGCCGAACATCGCCTCGGCCAGGCCGTGCACCCACGGGACCGTGGCGTCGTAGAACGCGGAGAAGGCCGCCCGGTCGCCCTCGGCGCTGCGGCGCAGAAGGGTGTCCAGGGCGGGCTGGCCGGCGTCGTCGGGGCGGTCGGCGTGGGGCTCGGACGCGTCAGGAGTCTGCATGGTGGCCTCAGTCTAGGGAATCGGGGTGGGCAGCGGACCCGGCGAAGTCGTGCTGGCGCCAGGCCTCGTACACGGCGATGGAGACGGCGTTCGCCAGGTTCAGGGACCGACGGGCCGGCTGCATGGGCAGGCAGACGGTTTCGGTGACCCGCGGGTCGGCCAGCACCTCCTCCGGCAGGCCGGTGGACTCGCGGCCGAAGAGCAGCACGTCTCCGGGCCGATAGGCGACCCGGTCGTGGCGCACGGACCCGCGCGCGGTGAAGGCCAGCACCCGGGCGGGGGCGAGGGCCGCGAGCGCCGCGTCGAGGTCCGGGTGCACCGTCACCACCGCGAGGTCGTGGTAGTCCAGGCCCGCGCGGCGCAGGTGCGCGTCTTCGAACCCGAAGCCGAGCGGCTCCACGAGATGCAGCTCGGCCCCCGTGAGGGCGGCGAGCCGGATCGCATTGCCGGTGTTGCCCGGGATCTCCGGGGTGAGCAGCAGGATACGGAACTCGGGGGTGCCGGGCGCCGGGGCGCGGTCGGCGCCCTCGTGCGGGTTCGGGCAGGGCGGGGCGGGGGAGTCGGGCACGCGTCCAGCCTAGTGCGGCGTCGCCGGGCGGGGGTCTGGCTCAGTGGAGCCGGGCGACCAGCGCGCCGAGCGCGCGGCGGTCCACGAGGTCCGGGTCCGGGCCCGTGCCCAGGAAGAGGGCCACCTCGCGGGCGAAGGCGAGCCCGGGCGCGGGCGGGGCGGTGAGCAGGTCGGCCTGCGTCCCCGGGGAGTTCGCGCCCCGCGCGTGCCGGATCACGGGCGCGTGCCGCGCGTCGCGGTCCGTCATCACGTGCACGAAGCCGCCGACGGTGACCTGGGGCAGGGCCTGCTGCCACGCCATCATCGCGGGGCCGAGCAGCGGCGGGGCCACGGGACGGCCCCGGGAGCGCAGATCCGCCCCGTCCCAGGTGTAGGTCCCCTCCGGGACCATGACGGAGCCGATCAGCGCCAGGCGGTGGCCGCACAGCACCGCGTGGTCCACGTCGAGGTGCCGTCCCCAGCGCCCGTCCAGCCGCAGCCCGGTCAGGACCCGGGCGGCCGGGAGCGCGTCCGCCACGTGGCGCAGCAGCACGTCGAGGGTGCGGGCCTGCCGCAGGATCCGGTGCTCGTCCGGCAGGATCCCGCGCGGCCGCGGTGCCCCGTGGACGCGTTGGCTCGATCGCGGCAGGTCCAGCACGGTCGGGTCGGCCTCCGCCTCGCCGGGCGGGGGCTCGTAGCGCACGGGGCGGGCGGCACGTCCGCCGGGTCCGGACGGTCCCGACGGTCTCGCCCGCCCTGATCCGGCCCGCGCGCGGGGGTCGCGGGCCCGGGCGACGTCGAGTCCGGGCAGCGAGAGGTCGTACCGGCGCCGGGCCTCGGCGTCGCCGAGCAGGTCCCACGCCCGCGTCACGGCCCGGAAGGCGGCGGGGTCGCCGCCCACGTCGGGGTGAGCGGCCCGGGCCGCGCGGCGGTAGGCCCGCCGGACCTCGTCGGCGGTCGCGTCGCGGGACACGCCCAGGACCTCGTAGGCGGTGCGGTGCTCCTCGGCCGCGCTCACGGCGTGGGGTCCGGGTCGGGGGAGGCGTGCCGCTCGTGGTGCAGGCGCAGGAACAGCATGCCGTCGTCGTGGAGCACCTGGACCAGCTGCAGCCGGGCGGGGAGGCCGGGGCCGTCCTCGCCGGTCAGGACGCGGCCGGCGGCGGGTCCGGCCAGCAGCGGCGCCACGGTGAGGTGCACCTCGTCCACGAGGCCGGCCGCCGCGAGGCTGCCGAACAGGCGCGGTCCGCCCTCGCAGTGGACGACGCGGGCGCCGCGCGCGTGCAGGGTCGCCACCACGGTCTGGGGGTCCACGTGCTCCTCGCCGACCGCCAGCACGTCCGCGCGCGCGGCCAGCGCCGCCGCCCGCTCCGGCTCGGCCGCGAGGGCGGCCCGGGACGTCAGGATCCAGGGGCGCACCGGGGCGGCCGTGAAGAACGCGGACGCCGGGTCCAGGTCCAGGCTGCCGCTGACCACGGCCACGGGCGGGTCCGCGGGCCCGCCGGCCTCCGCGCGTCGACGCCGGTCCTCCTCGGACAGCAGCGCACCCTCGTAGCCCTCGGCCCGGATGGTCCCGGCCCCCACGAGCACGACGTCGGCGTCGTGCCGGGACAGCGAGAGCAGCCGCTGGTCCGCGGGGGAACCGAGCCCGCCCGCACGGCCGTCCAGGGTGGCCGCGCCGTCGGCGGAGGCGATGAACACGACGCGGACCCAGGGTCCGGGGCCGGTGTCCTCAGCCGCCGGGGCCGCGAGGGCGGTGCGGAGGGCGTCGTCGTCCAGGCCGGGGCCGGTCTCGGTCAGCCGTCTCATGCCCGCCCCCCGCGGTGGGCGCGGTGTCCGGCCAGGGTGCTGCGGTCCGGCGGCGGGTTCTCCGCGCCCATGTTGTGGACCAGGCGCGCCGGCTGACGCCACCCGAACACGCACTCGAGCATGCGGGCCGCCGAGACGGAGGCGTCGGCGTCGTGCATGCGCAGGATCCGGGCGCCGCCGTACACGCAGGCCGCGGCCGCGGCCAGCGAGCCGGGCAGGCGCTCGTGCCGGTGCCGGTCCAGGCTCTCGCCGATGAAGTCCTTGTTCGAGACCGCGGCCAGCACGGGCAGCCCCAGGGTGGCGATCTCGTCCAGCCGCCGCGTGATCTCGAGGGTGTGCCGGGTGTTCTTGTTCAGATCGTGGCCGGGGTCCACGATGATCCTCTCCTCGGGGACGCCGAGCGCCACGGCCCGGTCGACGGTGCGCCGCAGGTGGTCGCGGACCTCCCTGACGACGTCGCCGTAGGTCGGCCGGGGGACCACGGCCCGGGGTCCGCGCACGTGGGCGAGGGAGTGGGTGACCACGAGGTGCGCGCCCGCGGCGGCCACCACCCGGCCCAGGTCCGCGTGGAACAGTCCCGTGGTGTCGTTGACGACGTCCGCCCCCGCCGCCAGGGCCGCCTCGGCCACGGCCGGCTGGAACGTGTCCGCCGAGAGGATCAGCCGGCGCGATGCCTCGGACGACCCGGCCCCGTCCCCGCTCCGCAGGGCCGCGATCAGGGGGACCACCCGCGCCGCCTCCTCGGTCGGGTCGAGCTCCGCCCCGGGCGCGAACGGCACGCCGCCGACGTCGACCCACTCGGCTCCGGCGTCCGCCGCGGCGTGGGCCTGGGCGAGGGCGTCCTCCAGGACGGCGCCGGCGCCGTCGTCGTAGAAGGAGTCCGGGGTGCGGTTGACCACGGCCATCGTGACGATCCGGCGGTGGAAGTCGATCTCGTGGTGGGCGAACCGGTGCACCGGGTGGACGAGCGGGACGGAGGGGGTCGGCACCCGGCCATTCAACCACCGGCGCCGCACGGTGACAGTGCGCCCCGGAAGGACTATGTTTCCCTCCCGTGACATTTACCTCGTCGCCGCGGGTCGGCCCGCGTCGGCCCCGCATCCGTCCGACCCAGCTCGTGGTCGGGTCCTTCCTCGTCGCCATCGTGACGGGCACCGGCGCACTGCTGCTGCCCGCCTCGTATCAGGGCCGCGCGCCCACCCCGCTGGAGGCCGCGTTCACGGCGACCAGCGCCACCACGGTGACGGGCCTCGGCGTCGTGGACACCCAGACGTTCTGGACACCCCTGGGTCAGCTCGTGATCCTCACGCTCATCAAGCTCGGTGGCCTGGGCGTCATGACGTTCACGTCGCTGCTGGGGCTGGTGATCCTCCGGCGGCTCGGCCTCACCCAGCGCCTCGACGCCGCGGCCTCCACCCGGGCCGAGGGGATCGGGGACCTGCCCCGGGTGCTGCGGGCCCTGATCCTGTACTCCACGGCCGTCGAGGCCTCGGTGGCGCTGCTGCTGAGCCTGCGCTTCTGGCTGGGCGCGGGAATGTCCCCGGGCCAGGCACTGTGGCAGGGGGTCTTCCACGCGGTCTCCGCATTCAACAACGCCGGGTTCGCGCTGTTCAGCGACAACCTCATGGGCTTCGTCTCGGACCCGTTCATCTGCCTGCCGATCGCGGCGGCGATCATCTTGGGCGGCCTGGGCCTGCCGGTCGTGCTGACCCTGCGGCGAGACCTGCGCCGACCCGAGCGGTGGAACCTCACGGTCCGGCTCGTGCTCGTGGGCACCGCGGTGCTGCTGGTGGGCGGCACGCTCATGTACCTCGTCCTCGAGTGGTCCAACCCGCGGACCCTGGGCGGTCTGGACCCGGCCTCGCGCGTGCTCGCGGCGTTCTTCCAGTCCGTCACGACCCGCACCGCCGGCTTCAACACCCTGGACTACGGGCAGATGCACCCCGTGACGCTCTTCGCCACCGACGTGCTCATGTTCATCGGCGGCGGCCCCGCCGGCACCGCCTCGGGCGTGAAGATCACGACGGCGAGCGTCCTGCTGTTCATCGTGCTCGCGGAGATCCGGGGGGAGGGCGCCGTCCATGCGTTCGGCCGCCGGCTCTCCCGGACCACGCACCGCGAGGCGATCACCGTGATCATGCTCTCCGCGACCGCGATCGCCGTCGCCACGATGGCGCTCATGGGCCTGTCCTCGTTCACGACCGACCAGATCCTGTTCGAGTGCGTGTCCGCGTTCAGCACGGTGGGCCTGTCCACCGGCATCACCGCCCAGCTGCCGCCGGCCGCGCAGGGCATCCTGATGCTCCTCATGTTCGTCGGCCGCATCGGCCCCGCCACCGTCGCCGGCAGCCTGGCCCTGACCGACCGCACCCGCCACTTCGAGTACCCGAAGGAGAGACCCCTCATTGGCTGATCTCACCCGTTCCCTGTTCGCCCCCCGCCGGGGCGACCGCCCCACCGTGGCCGTCCTCGGGCTCGGCCGGTTCGGCTCCGGGGTCGCCCGCGAGCTCATGGAGTCCGACTGCCACGTGCTGGGGGTCGACGCCGATGCCGAGGCCGTCCAGGCGCTCAACGGCCGGCTGACCCACGTCGTCCGCGCGGACAGCACGGACGAGGAGGCGATGCGCCAGCTCTCGGTCCACGAGATGGACCACGTCGTCGTCGCCATCGGCGGCGACCTCGCGGACTCGATCCTCACCGTCTCGCTGATGCGGCGGTTCGGGACGCACCAGCTCTGGGCCAAGGCCAATGACGACCGCCACGGCGAGATCCTGCGTCAGCTCGGCGTGGAGCACGTGGTCCACCCGGAGCGGGACATGGGCCGCCGCGTGGCGCACCTGGTCAGCACGTCCTTCCAGGACTTCGTCGAGGTCGAGCCGGGCCTGGCCATGGTCCGGGCCACGCCGCCGTCGCGCCTGCTGGGCAGGGACCTGCGAGCCACCGGGCTCGCGGGGGAGCGGGGCATGCGCGTGGTCGCCGTCCGCAGCCGCGGCACGTGGCTCTACCCGCCGAGTCACTACGTGCTCGAGCCCGAGGACACGATCCTCCTGGTGGGCCCGACCCGCGACGTCGAGCGGTTCCTCGCCCGGGACTGAGCCGGGGCACATCCGGCGCGGCTCCTAGACTGGCCGGGTGACCACCCCGGACCGCGTGCACCTGGACCACGCCGCCACCACGACGGTGCGCCCCACCGCGCTCGCGGCCCTGGCCGAGGCGGCCGCGCTGCCCGGCAACCCGGCCTCCCTCCACGCCTCCGGCCGCCGGGCCAAGCTGCGCCTCGAGGAGGCGCGGGAGCGCATCGCCGCGGCGCTCGGGGCGCACCCCACCGAGGTGATCCTCACGTCCGGGGGCACCGAGGCGGACAACCTCGCCGTCCAGGGGCTGTACCGGGCCCGCCGCGCGGCCGCTCCGGAGCGCACCCGGATCGTGCTGACCGGCATCGAGCACCACGCGGTCCTCGACGTGGTGGACTGGCTCGCCGCGCACGAGGGCGCCGAGCCGGTGCTCGTCCCGGTCGACGACGACGGGCGGGTCGACCTCGCCGCATGGGGGGCCGCGCTGGCGACCGCGCCCGAGCGGACCGCCCTGGCCACGCTGATGTGGGCCAACAACGAGATCGGCACGGTCCAGCCCGTCGCGGAGGCCGCCCGGCTTGCGGCCGACCACGGGGTCCCGTTGCACACCGACGCCGTCCAGGCCCTCGGGGCGGTGCCCGTGGACTTCGCCGCGTCCGGGGCCGCGACCCTGGCCGTCTCGGGGCACAAGGTCGGCGCCCCCGTGGGTGTCGGCGCCCTGCTCGTGCGCCGGGACGTCACGCTGGAGGCCGTGGTGCACGGCGGCGGCCAGGAACGCCGCCTGCGCTCGGGCACGGTCTCGGTGGCCCTGGCCGCCGCGCTGGCGGCCGCCGTGGCGGAGGCCGTCGCGGAGCAGCCCGCCGAGGCCGCCCGCCTGGGCGGGCTGCGGGACGAGGTGATCGCCGCCGTCGACGCCCTGGACGGGGTGCGCCTGACCGGGCCGCGAGACCTCGACCCGGCGACGGGGCAGGCGCTGTCGCCGGGGACGCGCCGACTGCCCGGCAACGTCCACATCACCGTGCCGGGCCGGACGGCGGACGCGCTGCTGTTCTCCTTCGACATGGCCGGGCTGGACACCTCGTCCGGGTCGGCGTGCACCGCCGGGGTGGCCGAGCCGTCGCACGTGGTCGCGGCCCTGCCGGGGCGGACGGAGGCCGACGCGCGGGCCACCCAGCGGTTCACCCTCGGCCGGACGACGACACCGGCCGAGGCGGCCGCGCTCATCGACGCGCTGCGGACACTGCTGGGGCCGGGCGTCTAGACTGGACCGCCCGTCCGTCGTCGAGAGAGGAGCCCGCCCGTGAAGGTCCTGGCCGCCATGTCCGGGGGAGTCGACTCCGCCGTCGCCGCGGCGCGTGCCGTGGACGCCGGGCACGACGTCGTCGGCGTCCACCTGGCCCTGTCCCGCATGCCCGGCACCCTGCGCACCGGCTCGCGCGGCTGCTGCACCATCGAGGACGCCTCGGACGCGTGGCGCGCGTGTGAGCGGCTCGGCATCCCCTTCTACACGTGGGACTTCTCCGAGCGGTTCGCGGAGGACGTCGTGGACGACTTCGTGGCCGAGTACGAGGCCGGCCGCACGCCCAACCCGTGCATGCGCTGCAACGAGCGCATCAAGTTCGCGGCGCTGCTCGAGCGCGCCCTCGAGCTGGGCTTCGACGCCGTCTGCACGGGCCACTACGCCGCCGTGCGGCCCGGTCCGGACGGCTCGCTGGAGCTGCACCGCGCCGCGGACGACGCGAAGGACCAGTCCTACGTGCTCGGCGTGCTGACCGCGGATCAGCTCGCCCACTGCCTCTTCCCGCTCGCGGACACGCCGTCCAAGGAGCTCGTGCGCGCCGAGGCGGCCGAGCGCGGCCTGTCCGTGGCGGCGAAGCCGGACTCCCACGACATCTGCTTCATCCCCGACGGCGACACCCGCGGCTGGCTCGCCGAGCGCATCGACCTGGCCCCCGGCCCCATCGTGGACCCGGAGGGACAGGAGCTCGGCACCCACGCAGGCGCCCAGGCGTTCACGGTCGGCCAGCGCAAGGGCCTGGCCATCGGCCGTCCCGCGCCCGACGGCAAGCCCCGGTTCGTGCTCGAGGTGCGGCCGAAGGAGAACACCGTGGTCGTCGGCGGGCGTGAGCTGCTCGACGTCGACCGCATCACCGGCATCCGCCCGTCGTGGGCCGGCGCCCCGGTGCCCGAAGCCCGCACGGATGCCTGGTTCGACTGTGCGCTGCAGTTCCGGGCCCACGGCGAGATCGTCGAGGCCCGCGCCCGCCAGCGCGCGGACGCGGCGGGGCATCCGGGGTGGGAGATCGAGCCGGCGCGCCCCCTGCGCGGCGTGGCTCCCGGTCAGACGGCCGTCCTGTACCGGGGCACCCGCGTGCTCGGCCAGGCCACCATCGACACCGCCCGCAATGCCCGGCTGTCCGCCCCCGCGGATGCGTAGGCTTCGGCCATGAGCCCGGACTACGACCCCCACGCCAGCTCGCTGCCCGGCACCGCGGACCCGGCGGTCCTCGACGAGCTCTTCGCGATCCGCGGCAGCATCGACAACATCGACGCCTCGCTCGTCTACCTCCTGGCCGAGCGGTTCAAGTTCACGCAGCGGGTCGGTGCGCTGAAGGCCCGCCACGACCTGCCGCCCTCGGACCCCGGGCGTGAGGCCGCCCAGATCGCGCGGCTGCACCGGCTCGCGCTCGAGGCCGACCTCGAGCCCGCGTTCGCCGAGAAGTTCCTGAACTTCATCATCGCCGAGGTCATCCGCCACCACCGCGCGCTGGCGGCCGAGGGCCGGCCGGACGCCGAGGCGGAGCCGGGGGCGGGCTCCGGGGACGCGGATGACTGAGGCCGCCCACGACGACGGCGCCACCGGCCCCGTCGCCCTCGGCGGCACGCCGTGGCGCGGCACCGACGTCGCAGAGGCGCAGCGCGTCACGCTCGGCGAGCTCGGCGCGGACCACTGGCCGGTGCTCCCCGAGCTGCCCGATCGCGGACCCGGCGCCGACGCCACCGGCCGCTCGGCCGCCCTCCTGCAGGAGCTGGCCGTCGACCTGCAGCCGCACGGCTGGCGGGTCAGCCCGCCCGGGGCCGCCGGCTCCGGCCGCGACCGACGCCGCGCCGTCTCCCTCTGGCGCGAGGACGCACACCGCTGGGCGGACACCGCGGGCGCCGAGGGCGCCGTCGTCGAACGTCTGGCCGTGCGGGTGCGCGGCCCGCTCAGCCTGCTCGCCGGCCTCTGGCTGCCCGGGGGAGAGCGCGTCCTCGGCGACCACGGCGCCCGCCGCGACGTCGCCGAGTCCTATCTCGAGGGACTGCAGGACGCCCTGCCCCGCCTTCGAAGGGCCACCGGGGCGGCCCGCCTCGGCGTCGTCGTCGACGAGCCGTGGGCGGCGGCCGTCCTCGCCGGGACCCTGCCCACCGCGAGCGGGTACCGCACCGTCCGGTCGCTGCCGCGCGAGGAGGCCCGCGGACTGTGGCGCGCCGCTCTCGACGGGCTCACCGCCCTGCCCGACGTCGCCCGGGTGTGGCTTGCGCCGGGCCGCCGCGCCGCCTCCCCGGGGGCCGAGCTGCCCGGGCCCGCCGCGCTGGCGACGCTGACGGGAGAGTCCCTGCCCAGGCCCGACGCAGCCGCGGACGCGCCCGCCCCGGCCCCGGTCTCGCTCGTGGTGGGCGTGGGCCCCCTCGACGACGGCACGCCCGGCACCCGCGAGGCGTGGGAGGCGGCGGCCGGCTGGGCCGACGTCGGGCGCGGGCTGACCCTGGCCCCCGAGCCGGGCGTGCGCCCGGTCGACGTCGTCCGCACGTGGGAACGGCTGGGGGTGGACCCCGGACGGGTGGGCGACGTCGGCCTCACGGCGGCGGGGTCGCACGACCCCGCCGTGCTCCGCACTCTGCGGCGGGACGCGGAGGAGCTGGCCGCGCGGCTCGCCGAACTGCGCGGCTGAGCCGGCGCCCCGACGGGCGCCGGCGACCTTCGGCGTCGTCCGCCGTGGACGGGCCCGCCCGGCGGGTATCATCGGGCTGATCCTGAAAATTTCCTGTGCCCGGGGCCGGTCCCGCTCGCGGCGCCGGGGGGAGCGCTGACGAGGAGGTCAGGATGGGCAAGGCCAAGATCCTGGTGGTGGACGACGACGAGGCGCTGGCCGAGATGATCGGCATCGTCCTGCGCAACGACGGCTTCGAGCCGGCGTTCGCCGCGGACGGCACCTCCGCACTGCCCGCGTTCCACCGCGAGCGTCCCGATCTCGTGCTGCTGGACCTCATGCTCCCCGGCATCGACGGCATCGAGGTCTGCAGGCTCATCCGAGGCGAGTCGGACGTGCCGATCGTGATGCTCACGGCCAAGTCGGACACGGCGGACATCGTGCGCGGCCTCGAGTCGGGTGCCGACGACTACGTGCCCAAGCCGTTCAAGCCGGCCGAGCTCGTGGCCCGCGTCCGGGCCCGCCTGCGTGAGGGGGAGGCGAAGCCGGCGGAGGTCCTGCACATCGGGGACCTCGAGATCGACGTGGCGGGCCACCAGGTCACCCGCGGCGGCGTCGGCATCGCCCTCACCCCGCTGGAGTTCGACCTCCTCGTGGCCCTCGCCCGGCGGCCGCGCCACGTCTTCACCCGCGAGATGCTGCTGGAGGAGGTCTGGGGCTACCGGCACCAGGCCGACACCCGGCTCGTGAACGTCCACGTCCAGCGCCTGCGCTCCAAGGTCGAGCCGGATCCCGAGAACCCGTGCGTCGTGCTGACCGTCCGCGGCGTCGGGTACAAGGCCGGCCAGGGCTGAGCGCATGACCGTGTCCGGCCCGGGTGTGAGCGCGGCCCCGGCGGCCGAGGCCGGCGCCGAGCCGGTCGAGCCCGCCGCCGGCCGCCCACGGTCGTGGGTCCCCGGCCCCGCGTGGCGTGCGCTGCGCCGTCGGTGGCGCCGGTCCCTGCGGCTGCGCACGGCGGTGCTCGCGGCCCTGCTCTCGATCCTCGCGGGCCTCGTGGTCGCCGCGTTCCTGACGCAGCAGATCACCCAGGCACTCTTCGAGGCCCGCTACGAGCAGGTCCAGGCCGAGGCTCGCCGTGGCCTGAGCCAGGTGCGCGAGACGTTCGCGCAGACCACCGCCACGGACGCGCAGAGCACGGACGTGCTGGTGACCCAGACCCTGCGTGCCCTCGAGGGGGACTCGGGCACCACGATCCGCCGCCGCTACCACCTCGCCCCGCTGCCGGGCTCCGAGTCCGCGTACGTGGGGACGATCTCCTCCGCCGGTCTCGATCCCGCGGTGATCCCCCAGGAGCTGCAGGACGCGGTCGCCTCCGGGCCGGGCGTGTACGACGCGAGCGTGGCGCTGCCGGACCCCGGCGGCGGCACCCGGCCCGGCCTCGTGTTCGGCACCCAGGTGGTGCTGCCCCCGGGTGCCACCTACGGGCTCTACCTCGTCTACGACCTCGCGGACGTCCAGAGCTCGCTCGACTCGGTGCTCGGGGTGCTGCTGGTGTTCGGCGTCGGCTTCCTGGTGATCAACGTGCTGGTCTCGTGGTGGGTCTTGCGGCGTGTGACCCGGCCCGTGCAGCAGGCGGCCCGGGCGGCCGAGTCCCTCTCGAGCGGCAACCTGGCCGTGCGGATGCCGGTCGACGGTGAGGACGAGATGGCCCGCCTGGGCATGTCCTTCAACCGGATGGCGGACAGCATCCAGGACCAGATCGGCCAGCTCGCCCAGCTGTCCCAGATGCAGCAGCGGTTCGTCTCGGACGTCTCCCATGAACTGCGCACGCCGCTGACGACCGTGCGGATGGCGGCCGACGTGCTGTACGGCTCGCGTGAGGACTTCGACCCGGTCAGCCGACGCTCGACCGAGCTGCTCTACCACCAGGTGGACCGCTTCCAGGCCATGCTCGCGGACCTGCTGGAGATCACCCGGTTCGACGCCGGCGCCGCCACCCCCGCCCTCGAGGCCACGGACATGCTCGAGCTGGCCCGCGACGTCGTGCTCACCTCTCAGCCGCTGGCCGATCAGATCGGCGTGCCCGTGTACATGGTGCCCATGGACCGGGACCGCGCCGACGGCCACGTCGCCTGGGTCGACCCGCGGCGGATCGAACGGATCCTGCGCAACCTGGTGAACAACGCGATCGAGCACGCCGAGGGCCGGCCGGTGGACGTGCTCGTGGCGGCCGACGAGGAGGCCGTCACGTTCGCCGTCGTGGACCACGGCATCGGCATGAGCCCCGAGCAGGTGCAGCGCGTGTTCGACCGGTTCTGGCGGGCCGACCCCTCACGCAAGCGCACCACCGGCGGGTCCGGACTGGGTCTGGCGATCGCCGCCGAGGACACCCGGCTGCACGGCGGCCGGCTCGAGGCGTGGGGCGAGCTGGGGGAGGGGTCCACCTTCATGGTGACCCTGCCGCGGGAGCCGCGCCCGGCCGTGCAGGGCGCGGAGGCCCCGGAACCGATCGGCCGCTCCGTGCTGCCCATCCCGCCCCGTTACAGCACGGCGGACCGCCGGTACGCCGATGACCTGTCCCGGCCCGTCCCGCAGGAGGCGGACGCCGACGCCGTCGGCACGGTCGCGGATGTCACCGCGGCGGCCGCGGCCGCCCCGCCGTCCGCGCGCCAGGCCGAGCAGGCCCTGACCGCACCCACCCGGCCGGTGCGCGTGGTCCCTGCGGAGGATCCCGCCCACGGGTCGGCCCCCGGGGACCCGACCGGCGACGACCCGGCAGAGGAGGCCCGATGACCACCGTGGATCCGCAGCCGCCCCGCCCGCCGCGGGTCGCCGTCGTCGGCGTGATCGTCGCCCTGATGCTCGCCCTCAGCGGCTGCACCCAGATCCCCCAGAGCTCCGAGGTGCGCAGCGCGGACCCGGTCGACGGGGCCACCGCAGACGCCGATGCGCCGCAGTTCCATCCGCCGGGACCGGCCGAGTCGGACACGGCGGAGGAGGCCATCCGGGGCTTCCTGCTCGCGGGCACGAGCCCGCAGGACGACTACGCGGTGGCGCGCGAGTTCCTCGACGGGCCCGCGGCCACCCAGTGGACGCCCGGGCAGCGCACCCTCGTGTACTCGGCGGAGCCGCGCATCACCCGGGGCGACGGCGCCGGGGACTACCAGATCCAGGTCGAGGTCGACTCGGAGATCGACGAGTACGACCTGCGGACCATCGCGCCGCCGGGGACCACGCGGGCCTGGGCCGTCACGGTGCGGGAACGGCCGCAGGGCATGCGGATCACGTCCACGGAGAACGGCACGCTGCTCTCCCAGGCGCAGTTCGGACAGCTGTTCGCCCCGCACGAGCTCGCCTTCTACGACACCGCGAAGCGCTACGTCGTGCCGGACGTGCGGTGGTTCGTCAATCGGGGCACCACCGTGACCGCGGTGACGCGAGCGCTGCTGCGCGGGCCGGCACCGTATCTGGCCGGGGCGGTGGAGACGGCCTTCCCGCTGCGCACCGGCACCGACCTGGCCGCGCCCACGGTGCCCGTCGACGACGACGGCGTGGCCCACGTCGACCTCACCCAGGCGGCCGCCGAGGGGGCCGATGCCGACCGGCGGCACCGCATGCGGGAGCAGCTGGAGCTGACCCTGACGGGCCTCCAGTCGGTCAAGGAGGTCGAGGTGACCGTCGCCGGCGCCCAGTTGTCCACGTCGGGAGGCGACGGCCCCGCCCCGGTCCAGACCGACCCCGCCGTCGGCTCGGTCCAGGTGGGCATCGACACGGCGACGGGCGGACTCGTGTACGTGCAGGGGACCAGCGTCACGCCGGTGGGCGGCGCCCCGGACGTCACCGCGCTCGATCCGGTCCGCCCGACGATGTCCGGCGACCGCAGCCGATTCGCGTTCGTCACCCGTGATCGGACGGCGGTCCTCGTCGCCGGCACGGACGGCTCCCTGCGGGAGGCGCTGCGCGGCACCGGACTCACCGTCCCGTCGCTGGACCTCCTGGGCTGGGTATGGGCGGCCGACAGGGGGACGACCTCGCGGATCCGTGCCGTCCCGGCCCAGCCCGGCGGGCAGGAGCGCATCGTGACGGCCACCTGGCTGCGGCCCGGTGAGCGGATCGTCGACCTGCGGTTGTCCCGGAGCGGGGCCCGGGCCGCGATCCTCGTCGACGACGGCCAGCGGACCACCCTGCGCGTGTCCGGCGTCGTGCGCGGTTCGGACGGGGTGCCGAACGCCCTGACCGAGCCCATCCTGCTGCCCTCCTCCGGCTCGGAGGACTCGGTGGAGTGGGCCGGAGGCACGAACCTGCTCGTCTCGTCGTACGCCGAGAAGCCCGACGAGCGCGTGGTGCCGCGGATCGTGTCGATCGACGGCACGGTCCGGGAGCTCAACCCGCTGGGCGGCCTGCGGGGGATCTCCGCCGGCGACGACGGCGCCTATTACGCGGAGACGGAGGAGTTCGTGTTCCTGCTGGTGGGCTCCTCGTGGCGGGCGCAGGAGCTCGACCGCGGGGTGCGCGACCTCTCGTTCCCGGACTGATCCGGGCCCGCGCTCACCGCCCCGTCGTCCACTCCTGCACAGCCGCCCCGTCCCGCACAGGGGCCCGCCCCGGCGCCCGGACGGCGGTGGCGTGCGGTGGACTCATCGCCATGCATTCCCCGCCGTCCTCCCCGTCCCCGGCGGTCGGCGCCCTCGGTCGGGCCCTTGCCGACCTGGTCCTGCCCGCCGAGTGCGCGGTGTGCGCCGCGCCGGGCCACCGGCTCTGCCCGGCCTGCGCGGAGGGACTGACCGCCGCCCTGTCCCGGCCCTTCCGGGCGGAGCAGGACGCCCCGGCCCTGCCCGTGGGCCTCGGCGGCGCTCCCCTGCCGGTGGTGGCGGCCGGTCGCTACGCAGACCCGCTGGCGGCCGCCGTGCTCGCGTTCAAGGACCATCACGCGCTGCACCTGCGCGGCGTGCTGGGCGAGGCCCTCTGCCGGGCCGTCGCAGCGGCGCGCCTCGAGCCGGACCTGCCCGGGGCACCGCACGCCCTGCTCGTCCCGGTCCCGGGCGGCGCGGTCGGATTCCGACGGCGCGGCTACGACCCGCTCGCCGAGCTCACCCGGGCGCTGCCGGCGCCGTGGCTGGTCTCCGACGCCGTCCGCCCTCGGCTGCTGCCCCGCGCGAGCACGCTCCGGGGCGGCGGCCCGTCCCATGCGGGCGCCGGCGCGGGCCAGCGCCGCCGGCGGGCCCGGGACTGGCGCGTCGTCGCCGGACGGCTGCCGGCCGGCGCGCCCGTCCTGCTCGTGGACGACGTCCTCACCACCGGTGCCACCCTCGCCGCGCTCGCGGACGCGGTGCGCCGCGCCGGCGGGCACCCCGTCGGGGTCGTCGTGCTCGCGGCCGTGGCCTCGCCGCGGGACCCCGCCGGGCCTGGCCCGTGGCCAGGCCCCCGGGTAGGGTGAACGGCACGGAATCGCCCCTGCGGTTCCCGTCCTGCCGACGGCTGGAAGGAGGTCGCCCCCTCGGAACCGCCGCCGCCCTGCGGACGCGACACCGAGGCGCACCTCCCCTCCCGAGGCCGGACCCGTAAGAGTCGGACCAGGAGGACGCCATGACCATGGATGTCAGCTACATCGCCCGCAACATCAGGCTCCCGGAGAGCTTCCGCGACCACGTCGTCGAGCGCACCGAGCGCCTCCAGCGGCTCGCCGAGGGCGCCGACAGGCTCGAGGTCCGCGTGACGAGGGAATCCCACCACAAGCACTCGGACGAGGCGGTCCGCGTGGAACTGACGGTCCGCGGCCCGCGGGACGTCGTGCGGGCTGAGGCCGCCGCGGACGACGAGCTGGCAGCCTTCGACAAGGCCGCCGACCGGCTGGCCGAACGCCTGCGGCGCCTGCGCGACCGGCGCAAGGACCGTCGCCACCGCAAGATCGGCGCCTCCCGCGGCGCGGGCGAGGTCGGATTCGTGCCGCCGCTGCCCCCGTCGGGTGCCGCGCCGGCCGCGGAGGACGCCTCCGCGCAGGACGCCCCCGAGGCGGGCACCCCGGTGCGCATCCGGCAGAAGGCGTTCCCCGCGACCCCCATGAGCGTGGACGACGCCGTGGACGCGATGGAGCTGGTCGGCCACGACTTCTACCTCTTCCAGAACGCCGAGACCGGCGTGCCCTCCGTGGTCTACCGCCGCCGAGGCTGGAGCTACGGCGTGATCCGCCTGGACGAGTCCCTCCCTCAGGATCGCGTCTCCGCCTCCGAGGGGGAGCAGGCATACCAGACGCGGGAGGACTGACCGCCCCGCCGACGTCGACCACGACCTGCTGACGCCGCGACGCCCCTCCCCTCCGGGACGGGCGCCGCGGCCCGTCCGGACTCGGCCCGTACACTGTCCCGGAGACCGCGCCACGGCCGCGCGCGAGGGGCACCCCGTCCCGCCCCGGCCACACCGCAAGGGAGCAGAGAACCAGTGCCTTCGATCATCGACCGCGTCCTGAAGATCTCGGACAACCGCGTCCTCAAGCGCATGCAGGCCACGGTGGACGCCGTGAACCTCCTCGAGGACGACTTCCGGGCGCTCAGCGACGCGGAGCTGCGTGCCGAGACGGACACGCTCCGGGCCCGGCATGCGGACGGCGAGTCGTTGGACCTGCTCCTGCCGGAGGCGTTCGCCGCGGTCCGGGAGGCCGCGGGACGCACGCTCGGCCAGCGGCACTACGACGTCCAGCTGCTCGGCGGCATCGCGCTGCACCAGGGCAACATCGCGGAGATGAAGACCGGCGAGGGCAAGACCCTCGTGGCCACCGCTCCGGCCTACCTCAACGCGCTGTCCGGCAGGGGCGTGCACGTGGTGACGGTCAACGACTTCCTCGCCTCCTACCAGGCCGACCTCATGGGCCGCGTGTTCCGCTTCCTCGGCATGCAGACGGGCGTCATCGTGGCGGGCCAGACCCCGGCCGTACGGCGCGAGCAGTACGCCGCGGACATCACCTACGGCACGAACAACGAGTTCGGCTTCGACTTCCTCCGCGACAACATGGCCTGGTCCCTCGACGAGCTCGTGCAGCGTGAGCACCACTACGCGATCGTCGACGAGGTGGACTCGATCCTCATCGACGAGGCCCGCACCCCGCTGATCATCTCCGGCCCCGCCCAGGGCGAGGCCAACCGGTGGTACGGCGAGTTCGCCCGGCTGGTGCGCCGCCTCGAGGCGAACACGGACTACGAGGTGGACCACAAGAAGCGCACCGTCGGCATCCTCGGCCCCGGCATCGAGAAGGTCGAGGACCACCTCGGCATCACGAACCTGTACGAGACGCAGAACACCACGCTCATCCAGTTCCTGAACAACGCGGTCAAGGCCAAGGAGCTGTTCAAGCGGGACAAGGACTACGTGGTCCTCGACGGCGAGGTGCAGATCGTCGACGAGCACACGGGCCGCGTGCTCAAGGGACGCCGCTACAACGAGGGGCTCCATCAGGCCATCGAGGCCAAGGAGGGCGTGGAGGTCAAGCCCGAGAACCAGACGCTGGCCACGGTGACCCTGCAGAACTACTTCCGCGGCTACGAGAAGCTCGCCGGCATGACGGGCACCGCCGAGACGGAGGCCGCCGAGTTCACGTCGACCTACGGCCTCGGCGTCGTCGTGATCCCGCCGAACCGGGAGCCACAGCGTGTGGACCGCAACGACGTGGTGTACAAGAACGAGAAGGTCAAGTTCGACGCCGTCGTCGACGACATCGCCGAGCGGCACGCGAAGGGCCAGCCGGTCCTGGTGGGCACCACCTCCGTGGAGAAGTCCGAGTACCTCTCCACGCTGCTGGCCAAGCGCGGCATCCGCCACGAGGTCCTGAACGCGAAGAACCACGCCCGCGAGGCCGCCATCGTGGCGCAGGCGGGCCGCCCGGGCGCCGTCACCGTGGCCACCAACATGGCCGGCCGCGGCACCGACATCATGCTCGGCGGCAACGCCGAGTTCACGGCGGTGGCCCGCATGCAGGAACTGGGCCTCGACGCCGCCGAGGACCCGGAGGCGTACGAGGCCCGCTGGCCCGAGGTGCTGGCGGAGGCCGAGGCCGCCGTGGAGGACGCGCACCGCGCGGTCATCGAGGCCGGCGGCCTGTACGTGGTGGGCACCGAGCGCCACGACTCGCGCCGCATCGACAACCAGCTGCGCGGTCGTTCCGGCCGTCAGGGCGACCCGGGCGAGTCCCGGTTCTACCTCTCCCTCACGGACGAGCTCATGCGCAACTTCAACCCGGGCGTGGCCCAGCGGATCATGAACAGCCCGTCGATCCCGGACGACATGGCGCTCGAGTTCGGCTTCGTCTCGAAGGCGATCCAGAATGCGCAGGCGCAGGTCGAGGGGCGCAACGCTGAGCAGCGCAAGAACGTGCTCAAGTACGACGACGTGTTGAACCGCCAGCGCGAGGCCATCTACACGGACCGCCGTTCGATCCTCGAGGGGGAGGACCTGCAGGACCGGGTGCGCCGCTTCGTGGAGGACGCCGTCGGGAACATCGTGGACGCGGCCACCGAGGAGGGCCAGGCCACCGACTGGGACCTCGACCAGCTGTGGCGGGACCTGGCAGAGATCTACCCCGTGGGAGTCTCGCAGGAGGACGTCCTCGACGAGGTCGGCGGCCGGGGCCGGCTCAAGGCCGAGGTCCTGAAGCGCGAACTCGTCTCCGATGCGCTCCTGGCGTACGAGGACCGGGAGGCGCAGGTGGGATCCGAGGCGCTGAGGGAGGCGGAGCGTCGCGTGGTGCTCGCCACCATCGGGCGCCACTGGCAGGAGCATCTCTACGAGATGGACTACCTCAAGGAGGGCATCGGGCTGCGCGCGATGGCCCAGCGCGAGCCCCTCGTGGAGTACCAGCGCGAGGGCTACACGATGTTCCAGAACATGCTCGCCGGCATCCGCGAGGACGCCGTGCGCACGCTGTTCCAGGCGCAGATCAGTGCGGCCCCCGCGCCGACGTCGCTGCCCGGCGTCAAGGATGCCCGCGCCGTGACGATGGCCCCGCAGATCTCGGTGGAGGGCGTCGACGCCCCGCAGCGCCCGGCGCAGCTGCGTTTCACCGGTCCGTCCGAGGACGGGCAGAGCGCGGTCACCCGCAGCGGCACGGACTCCGGCGCCACGGTCGCCGCGGGCACGAACCGCCGCTCCCGCCGTCAGGCGGAGCGCCGCGGCCGCCGCGGCTGAGCGGCACCCCGCCACGACGCAGGACGAGGGCCCGCAGACCTCCAGGTCTCCGGGCCCTCGATCGTCGGTCCGACGGGGCGATCCGGCTCAGCCGATCTCGACCGACGTCACCTTCCAGCGGCTGAGCCGCCGCTCGAGTCGGAGTGCGAAGGCCCGGGCCCGGCCCTCCCACAGCACCGTCGCGCTGGCCTCCACCCGGCCGGGCGCGACCTCGCACACGCGGGCACCCACCGGGCGGGGTGCGGACGCGGGCGCCCGGGGCGGGACGGCCGGGGCGGGTCGTCGACCGGGCCCGGTCGGCGCGACGGCGCCCAGCAGCTCCATGCGACGGGTCAACTTGTCCAGCACCTCGGGCGAGAGCCAGGCGGAGAGGTCCCGCAGGGCACGGCGGCCCGTCTCGACCTCGACGCAGGCGACGGCGATCACGGCGGCGAGCGAGCGGACGCGGCGCAGCTCCTCGCGCCCCTGCTCGGTGCGGGCCCGCCGGGCGATCTCCTCACCGCGGGGCAGGACCGCGGGGCTGTGGGCGGGTCCGTGGAGGAGGGTGTCGGCGGTGCGCCGGGCGGACGCGGTGCGGGGGCGGGTGGCAAGGGCGGTCATGGCGGTCTCCTGAGGACGAGGCGAAGTGGGGGAGTGCAGGGTCGTGGATGTCATGGCCGTGGTCCGTCCACGCCGGCGTGCGGGGCGAACACAGGGGAGGTCAGCACGGTGCCGGGCAGCAGCAGGTGTGGATCGTCGCCGATCACCCGCCGGTTGGCCTCGTACCAGCGGCGCCACCGGGCGTCGATCTCTCGGGGGGTCGCGTCCGGGCCGAGCTCGGCGGCGGCGAGGTGCCACAGGCAGTCGCCGCGCCGGACGGTGACGGTGGGGTGGTCCGGATCCGCACGGCCGGTGCCGGCGCCCGGCGGGGCCGGCGCCGGGGGCCGGGGCGTCCACGCGGCGTCCGGCGCCGGGGCCTCGACGCCGGTGGCGTGCGTGGGGGACGCGGCCACGGTCCAGGAGGCGTCCGGCACGGGATGAGCCGCGTCCGCCCACGCGGCCGGCGCCGCGAGCAGCTGGGCACCGACGACGGCGCCGGCCACGCGTCCGAGCAGGGCGGGAGTGAGGCTCCGGCCCAGGCGGGCCCAGGCCGGCCGACCCGCACGGCGCCCCAGCGCGAGAAGCGCCAGCCCGGTCAGGCCCACCGCCCACCACGCGAGCAGTCCGAGCCCCGCGAGACCGGCACCGAGGCCCAGCACGCGGGTCAGTTCCGCCGCCGGCGCGCTGGGGCCCGTCTGCAGCAGCGCCGCGGCACAGGCGAGCAGGCCGGGTCCGGCCAGAAGCAGGACGGTGATGCCGACGGCGTCCGCCGCGTCGACCGGCCGGGTCGGGGCCGGGCCGGCCGGTGATGTCGAGCGCTCCATGGATTCCCCTCCTGTGCGTCCATCCGGCCGGGATCCCGCGATCAGGCCGGTGATGATGATCACAGTGAACTGCACGGCCCGATGGGTGTCAAGAGTGATGTTTGATGACGTTTGAAGATGTCCAGCACGGGCTGCTGAGCCTCCTATGCTGAGCGCATGCGGTGGAACGGACTCTTCGACGACCTGGAGGCGCACTGGGTCGACCTCGGATGGCAGGAGACGGTGGCCGAGGCCGCGGAGCTGACCCGAGCGGAGTGGATGGCGCTGTCCCTGGCGGACCGCCTGCGCGGAGCCCGCGGGCGGCAGGTCCGGCTCCACCTGGCCTGGGGCGAGGCCGTGGACGGCGTGGTGCACACGGTGGGCCAGGGTTGGGTCGGCGTGCACGTCGACGGCTCGGGATCGGCGATCGTCGCGTTGGACTGCGTGGCGGCCGTGGAGGCCGACCTGACCCGCGCCGCTCTCACGCCCGAGCTCGCCGCGGCCGGCTGGGGGACGGTGCTGCGCGGCATCGCGCGGACGCGCCAGCCGGTGGCAGTGACGGGGCGCCTCGGCGCGGCACTGGCGGAGGGCACCGTGGACCGGGTCGGCGGCGACCACCTCGACATCGCCCGCCACCCGCGGGACGAGGCCCGGCGGGCCGCGGCCGTCCGCGGGCGGCTCGTCATCCCGTTCGGGGCGCTGGGGACGGTCCGGACCGCGCTGCGCCCCGCCTGAGCAGACCGTGTGGGCTCAGCGGGCCTGCGCGTCCGTCTCGGTCCACTCCCGGACGCGGGCGCGCGTCACTTCCTTCTGACGCTCCACGTAGTCCTCGAGCCAGGACACCTCGATGCGCCACTGACCGCGGCCCCCGACCTGGATGGCCTGCAGCTCACCCGAGCGGACCAGGGCACGGGCGGCCTGACCGGAGATGTTCAGGGTCTCCGCCACGTCGGTCAGGGTGAGAAAGCGCTGCACGGTGCTCCTTCGGTCGAGGCGTCCAGGACGGTCGCGGGCGGCCCACGACGTCGACCCATTCAACCCCGGGAACACCCGGAGGCGACACTTTTCCACAGCGTACGCGGCGGATCCGGCGATCCACGGCCCCTGTGGTTACTCTGGGCGCAGCGCGGAGGGGCCGACACCGACGGGGTGCCGGGGCCGCGGCGGCCCGAGAGGCCGGTCCGAAGGGGGGAACATCCGGTGTCCACGACCATGTCCGCGTCCGCCGAGGGCGGCCGTCTGCGCCGGCCCCGCTGGCGGGATCCCCGGCTCCTCGTCGGTCTCATTCTCGTCCTCGCCTCGATCGCCGGCGTCGTGGCGCTGGTCGCCTCCTCCCAGCGGACCGCCGCGTACTGGACGGCTGCGGAGGACCTGCCCCCGGGCACACCCATCGCGGCCGGGGACCTGCGGCCCGTGGAGGTGAACCTCAGCGAGGCCGGCGAGCGGTACCTCAGCGCCGATGCTCCGGCGCCCGAGGGGCGGATGGTCTCCGGGACGGTCCGGGCCGGCGAGCTGCTGCCGGCGGCGGCACTGGTGGACGCGGACCCGGACGGCCGTCGTCCCGTCGGGGTGGCCCTGGACGAGCCGCTGCCGTCCGGCGTGGGCGTGGGAGACCGCGTGGACGTCTGGGTGGCCATGCCCGCGGAGGGAGGCCGCGGCCATGCGGACCCGGCCCGGCTGGCCGAGGCGCTCGAGATCTCCGAGGTCACGGCGGAGCAGAACGGCTTCGGCGGCTCGGGCACCACCCGGGTACAGCTGCTGGCACCGGAGGAGACCCTGCCGCGCATCGTGGACGCGAAGGTCAAGGACGCGCGGGTCACCCTCGTGCCGGCCCACGGGGTGCGCTGACCGTGCGCATCGCCCTGGCCACCACCGTCCAGCCGGGCCTGGACCACATCGGCCCGCTCGAGCGGCACCAGACGGACATCACGGTCCTCCGCCGGGCCGAGGACCTCGCCGAGCTGCTCGCGATCGCCCGCTCCGGTCTCGTGGACGCGGTCCTCGTAGCCGGGGACACCGAGTCCCTCACCGCCGCCTTCCTGGAGGAGACGGCCCGGCTGCCCCGACCCGTGGGCGTGGCGGCGCTCAGCGAGGTTCGCACCGAGCGCCGTCGCCTCCGCAGCATGGGGGTGCCCTGCGTGCGCGCCGACGCCGACCCCGAGCAGATCGCGGCCGTCGTCGTGGAGTCCGCGAGCGCCGCCGCGGAGGGCCGCCGGCCGGAGACCTCGCACGGGGAGGACGCCGACCACGCCCGGGATCACGCCGAGGACCTCGACGACCTGCCGATCACCCTGGAGACGCTCGGCGCGGACGAGGTGCCCGGCCTCACGGACCCCTGGCGCGACGCCGACGAGCCCGACGACGCCGGGCCGGGCGCCGCCCCCGCCGCGGCCACCCCCGACGACGGCCCCGCCACCGCGGGCGAGGGAGCCGACCCCGCACCCTCTCCGGAGGAGGGCGAACCGACCGCACCCGCGCGGGAGTCCCTGGTGACCGTGGTGTGGGGTCCCACCGGCGCCCCGGGACGCACCACCGTCGCCGTGAACCTCGCCGCCGAGCACGCCATGGCCGGCCGGAACACGCTGCTGGTCGACCTGGACACGTACGGCCCCGCCGTCGGTGTGCACCTGGGGCTGACGGAGGAGTCGGCCGGCGTGGCGCGGGCCGTGCGGCGGGCCGACCACGGCCGACTGGGCGCCGCCGACCTGGCGGCCGCGGGCGTCCGCGTCCGCGTCGCCGGCGCGGACCTGACGGTTCTGACGGGGCTCACCCGCGTGGACCGGTGGCCCGAGCTGCGCCCCGCCGCCGTCTCCGCGCTGATCGCGGCCGCCAGGGAACACTGGGACCGCGTGGTCGTCGACGTCGGGTTCGGTCTCGAGCAGGACGAGGAGTTGTCCTTCGACGTGCCCGCCCCACAGCGCAACGGTGCGACCCTGGCGGCGCTCGCCGCGGCCGACGAGGTCATCGCGGTCGGCGGGCCGGACGCCGTCGCGCTGCCCCGCCTGGTCCGCGGGGTCGAGGAGCTGGCGGAGGCGGCCCCGGCGGCACGGCTGCGCGTCGTGGTCAACCGGCTCCGGCCCGCCGCCGCCGGCGTCGCCCCGCGCGGGCAGGTCGAGGCCGTCTGGAACCGCTACGCCTCGCCGGCCACGCCCCTGGAGGCGTTCCTGCCGTGGGACCCGGCCGCCGCGGACCCCGCGCTGCTCGCCGGCCAGGTGCTCGCCGAGGCCGCTCCGAACAGCCCGCTGCGTCGCGCCCTCGCCACGCTGGCCGGTGTCCCTGCCCGCCCCGCCCGCCGCGGACGGCACCGCGCACGGCCCTCGCAGACCATCGCCGCCGTGTCGTCCGACGCCGCCCGCGACGCCACGGACCCGGGCCGCCCGGCACGTCGCCGTACCCTGATCCCATGGTCAGTTCGCTCGCGCAGGACCCCCTGACGTCGCACCCGGACATCGGAGACGAGGACCGCGCCTGGCTGCAGCGGCTCGTGGGGGACTGGCAGCTCGTGGCAGACCTGGCGCTCGCGGACCTCGTGCTCTGGTGCCCCGTGCCCCGCCGCGACGAGGCCGGAGGGTTCGTCGCGCTCGCCCAGGTCCGGCCCTTCACCGCTCCCACCCTCTTCCACCGCGACATCGTGGGCTCGCGCGCCCGCGCGGACCTGCGGGCCGTCGTCGGGCAGACGTGGCATGGCGGGGAGCGGGCCGAGGGGGCCGGCCCCGTCGAGGCCCCGGGAGGCACGCTGCAGGTGCGTCTGTGGCCGGTGGTCCGCGCCGGGAGGGTCATCGCGGTCGTCTCCGCGCACGCGGACCCGAACGGCCGGCCGGCGCGCTCGGTGATCGAGGAGAACTACAGCCGGACGGCCAGCACCCTGCTGGACATGATGCAGCACGGCCGCTGGCCGGCGCCCGAGGAGCCCTCCGGCCTCTGGGCGGGCGGCACGCCGCGGGTGGGGGACGGCCTCGTCGTGCTCGGGCCGGACTCGGTCGCCGAGTTCACCAGTCCCAACGCGGTCTCCGCCCTGCGCCGGCTGGGCATCGCCTCGACCCTCGAGGGGCACCGGCTCACCGACGTGCTGGCCAGCACCGAGGCCGCCCGCGTTCCCACCGACGAGGGGACGTGGGCGGTGCTCACCGGCCTGCGTGCCGGACGGCGGGAGGTGCAGTCCGGCGGGGCGTCCCTCACGGTGCGCTCCGTCCCCCTGCTCGGTCCGGACGGCTGGCAGGGGGCGCTGCTGCTGCTGCGCGACGTGACCGAGCTGCGCCGCCAGGAGCAGCGTCTGCTCACCAAGGACGCGACCATCCGCGAGATCCACCACCGCGTCAAGAACAACCTGCAGACCGTGGGATCGCTGCTGCGCATGCAGGCGCGGCGCACGTCCTCGCCCGAGGCGGAGCGTGCGCTGCGTCAGGCGATGCAGCGGGTGGACACGATCGCCCTCGTCCACCAGACGCTGAGCGAGGAGATCGAGGACCAGGTCCCCGTGGACGGTCTGCTGCAGCGGCAGTTCCGCCTGGCCGTCGAGGTGGCCGGGGACGGGCGGCCGCTGCAGGTCGCGGTCACGGGCGAGTTCGGTGAACTGCCCTCCCACGTGACCACGCCGCTGGCGCTGGTGCTCAATGAGCTGGCGGCCAACGCCGTCGAGCACGGCACGGCGCCGGGCGGTGGCTGCGTGGGCCTGCACGCCGACCGCGAGTCGACCCCCGCGGGAACGGTGCTGGTCGTGTCCGTGACGGACGGCGGCCCCGCCGCCCCCGACGGATGGGTGCCGGGGGAGTCTCCCCGCGCGGGCGAGGGATCGGGGCTCGGCCTGCGCATCGTGCACTCGCTCGTGGAGGGGGACCTGCGCGGCACCCTGCGCTGGGAGCGGTCCGACGACGGCGGCACGCGCGTCGTGCTGCGACTGCCCCTGACGTGAGCCCGGCCGGGCATGACGACGGCCCCGTCGACGAGGTCGACGGGGCCGGTGGTCCGGGTGGGTCAGGAGGCGCGGCGGGCACGCGCGGCGCGGCGCTTCATGGCGCGCCGCTCGTCCTCGCTCATGCCGCCCCAGACGCCCGAGTCCTGGCCGGACTCCATGGCCCACTTCAGGCACGTGTCCACGACCTCACACGAGCGGCACACCGCCTTCGCCTCCTCGATCTGCAGGAGGGCGGGGCCGGTGTTGCCCACCGGGAAGAACAGCTCCGGGTCCTTGTCCAGGCACGCTGCTTTACTGCGCCAATCCATCGGTCCGCTCACTTTCTGTCGGAAGAACCGGAGCCCGCGGGCGCCGGTGGTCACGGCCTCCGCCGGCGGCGGGCGCGGGGGCCGGCGCGGACGACGCGCGGCACGACCGATACGGAGGGCGACCCTGGTCATTGCAACGGGGACCGCCTTCGTACGAACGCGGCCCCCGGAAATCTCTCGCGTGCCATCCTCGCACGGCCCTCACGAGTGAACAAGAGGTGAATGAGGTGCATCACCGCGCTGCACTGCGAGTCCTTCGTCACACCATGCCCTGACCGAGGCGCCGCCGCGGACGTGGTCCGCGCGCCGCCCGGCGTACCGTGGGGGACACGTCCGTCCCCGCAGCCGTCCGCAGGAGAGGCCCCATGGCACAGTCCCGCCGCCCCGACCCCGTCGCCCCGTCCGAGTCGTCGGGCGCCGACGCGACGACGGTCCCGCCCCGCCCCGGACGGGGCCTGCCGGTGGCCGTCCTCGTGGTTGCCGCGGCGCTCGTGCTCGAGGGGGGTGCGCTCCTCTGGTTCGCCGTGGACGCGGTGGTGCATGCGGCGGACGGGGTGCTCCCGGCCGGCGCCCGCGTGATGCTGATCGTCATCTACGCGCTGCTCGCCCTGTGGATCCTCGCGACCGCCGTCGCCCTGCTGCGCGGTCGGGCGTGGAGCCGCGGCGCCGCCGTCGCGATCCAGCTCTTCAGTGTGCTCCTGTCCTCGTGGCTCTTCAGCGTGGACGCCGCTGCTCTGGGTGGGCCGCTGCTCGCGGTCTCCGGCGTCGCGCTGCTCACCCTCTTCACGACGCCGGTCACCCGGCATCTCGCCCCCGCCCCGGAGGCCTCGACGGACGCCTGAGCCCGGCTCCGACGACGACGGCGCGTCCCCGGTCGGGGGCGCGCCGTCGTCGTCGGGGGCGTGGTTCAGTTCACCGGGCCGGTGAACTTCTCGCCGGGGCCCTTGCCCGGGGCGTCCGGGAACGGGGAGGCCTCACGGAACGCCAGCTGCAGCGAGCGCAGGCCGTCGCGCAGCGGGCCGGCGTGCTGGCTGCCGATCTCGGGCGCCGCGGCCGTGACCAGCCCGGCGAGGGCGGTGATGAGCTTGCGGGCCTCGTCGAGATCCATGAGCTCGCGGGCGTCGGGGGAGTCGGCCAGGCCGCACTTGACGGCGGCGGCGGTCATCACATGCACGGCGGTGGTCGTGATGACCTCGACGGCGGGGACCTCGTGGATGTCGCGGATCTCGGCGGGGGCGTCCATGGGGGTGGCGTCCTGGGCCTGACGTTCATCTGTCATGGTGGTAAGCTTCCCACAGACCACTCGTGGTCCACGCACGTCCTCGTCATCCGGTGACCCCGGGGCGGGCGTGCACGGGCCACGAGCAGCAAAGCGGAGGCCTTTCTCCCACCCGCGTCAGCAGGATGTCCGGTTCGCCCCGGACCGAGTTGCCGGGTCGCCGGTCGGGACCGCCGCGTCGTGGCGCGCAGCCCGCACCGAGGGTCCCGTCTGCGGGACCGTGTCGAGGCCTCCGTCTGCGTCCGCGCAGGGGAGGCCTTCCTCGTTTCCGAGGGCCCCTCCGGTGGGCGCGGGATCACCCGTCGTCTCACACAGAGGAGCAGCACCATCAGCGATCCCCGCATCAACGAGCGTATCCGCGTTCCGGAAGTCCGCCTGGTCGGCCCGAACGGCGAACAGGTCGGCATCGTCCGCGTCGAGGACGCCCTCCGGCTTGCCGCCGAGGCGGACCTGGATCTCGTGGAGGTGGCCCCCACGGCCAAGCCTCCGGTGTGCAAGCTGATGGATTTCGGCAAGTACAAGTACGAGGCCGCGGTGAAGGCCCGTGAGTCGCGCAAGAACCAGGTGAACACGGTCCTCAAGGAGGTCCGCTTCCGCCTGAAGATCGACAAGCACGACTATGAGACCAAGACCGGCCACGCCAAGAAGTTCCTGAGCCAGGGCGACAAGGTCAAGGCCATCATCCAGTTCCGCGGCCGTGAGCAGCAGCGTCCCGAACTCGGCATCAAGCTGCTGCAGCAGTTCGCCGAGGACGTCGCCGAGCTGGGCACCGTCGAGTCGCAGCCGCGCCAGGACGGCCGCAACATGGTGATGGTGGTCGCCCCGCTGCGCACCAAGGCCGATGCGCGGGCGGACCAGCGCAAGAACTCGGCCGAGAGCCACCGCGAGCGTCAGGGCGGCGGTTCGCGTCGCGACCAGGCCGCCCGCGAGGCCAAGGAGCGCGCCGCGCAGAAGGCGGCGTCCGACTCCGCCCCGGTGCGGAATTCGGTCGGGGATGCGTTCCCCGAGCAGCTGAAGGCCATGGCCGCCCGGACGCAGGAGAACGCCTCCGCGGCCCCGGCCGAGACGACGCAGGCGCCGAAGACCCCGGCCCCGGCGGCTCCCCGCCCGGCCACGAAGCCGGCCTCCAGCGCCACGCCCGCATCGTCCCCGAAGCCGGCCGCGACGCCGAAGCCGCAGTCCTCGGCTGCGCCGGCTGCCACGCCGAAGCCGCGGTCCGCCGCCAAGCCGGCCGCGCCGTCGTCGGCTCCGAAGCCGGCGGCCAAGCCGATGCCGGCCCCGCCCAAGCCCGCCGCCCCCCGCGGCGGTGCCCCCAAGCCCGGTCCTCGGGCCTGACCCCCCGGGGTCGCCACAGACCAGCCCGGTCCGCACGGACCGGGGTGACCAGCACTGCCGCGCGCGCCGCGCACGGCAGCGATGAGTGAAGGAGAACGGCAGCCATGCCGAAGATGAAGACCCACAGCGGTGCCAAGAAGCGCTTCCGCGTGACCGGCTCCGGCAAGATCATGCGCCAGCAGGCGAACCGCCGCCACTACCTGGAGCACAAGTCCTCGCGCCTGACCCGCCGTCTCAAGGGCGACCAGCTCGTCTCCAAGGGCAGCATCAAGCAGATCAAGCGGATGCTCGGCATCTGACACCCCCTCCGGCCTCGCCGGAACCCCTTCCTCCTCGGCCGTGACGCGCCAGTGCGCGCCCCGGGGACCACACAGATTGGAGTACGCACGTGGCACGTGTGAAGCGGGCAGTGAACGCCCACAAGAAGCGTCGGACCATGCTGGAGCGCGCCTCCGGCTACCGCGGCCAGCGGTCTCGCCTGTACCGCAAGGCGAAGGAGCAGATGCTCCACTCGTTCACCTACAACTACCAGCACCGCCACAAGCGCAAGGGTGACTTCCGTCGCCTGTGGATCACCCGCATCAACGCGGCCGCCCGCGCCAACGGCATGACCTACAACCGCTTCATGCAGGGCCTCAAGCTGGCCGGCGTCGAGGTGGACCGCCGCATGCTGGCCGAGATCGCCGTCTCCGACGCCGCGACCTTCGCCGTGCTGGTGAAGACCGCCCGCGAGGCGCTGCCCGCGGATGTGAACGCCCCCGCCGTCTCCCGCTGAGCCGGCTCCGGGGCCCTGAGAGCCCCACCACCACGCCCCAGGCGTGAGCACCACCGCCGACGGGGCGGGTCCTCCACCGAGGCCCGCCCCGTCGGCGTCTGCGCACCCGCGCCCCGCCGAACCCGACCAGGAGAGCCCATGACCCCGCCCGCCGAGCCGCTGACCCACCCCCGCGCCGAGCGCGTCCGCGCCGTCGCCGCCCTGGCCGGCCGGCCCGCGCGACGCCGGACCGGCACGTTCCTGGTGGAGGGCCCGCAGGCGTGCCGCGAGGCGCTGCGCGCGCACCTGGGGGAGGGGCCGGCGGGCGCGGCGCGGCAGTGGCCGGCCGGTCGCGTCCTCACTCAGGTCTACGTCTCCGCCGGGCTCGCCGACCGGGACTCGGAGCTGGCGGCCCTCGTGGAGCGGGTGGCCGCCGACGGGCCCGACGGCGGCGAGCGGGTGTTCGTGCGGGAGGCCTCGGACGAGGTCCTGACGGCCATGGCGGACGCGGTGACGGGCCAGGGCGTCGTGGCCGTGGCCCGCGTCCCGGATCAGCCCGCCCTGGAGGACGCGTTCGACGGTGCGGCGCTGGCGGCCGTGCTGTGCCGCGTGCAGGACCCGGGCAACGCGGGGACGGTGCTGCGCGCGGCGGACGCCGCGGGCGCGGACGCGGTGGTGCTCACCGCCGGATCGGTGGACCCGTTCAATCCGAAGGTGGTTCGCTCCACCGCCGGGTCCCTGTTCCACCTGCCCGTGCTCGCGGGGGTGCAGGCGGAGGACGTGGCGGTGGCTGCCCGGGCGGCGGGTCTACAGGTGTGGGCCGCCGACGGCCACGGGTCCGATCGACTGGACGCCCTGTCCCCGGCGTCGCTGGGGGCGCGCACCGCCTGGCTGTTCGGCAATGAGGCCCAGGGCCTGGACGAGGCGGAGCTGGCCCTGGCGGAGCGCCGGGTGGCCGTGCCCCTCTACGGCGCCGCGGAGTCCCTGAACGTGGGCACGGCGGCCACGGTGTGCCTCTACGCCTCGGCGATGGCCTCGCCGACCACGCGGGACTGAACGCACACGCCAGAAGGGGCGGGGATCCGTGAGGATCCCCGCCCCTTCTGGGGTCGACCCGGCGGGTGCCGGGTCAGCCGATGTCAGCTCAGACGCGGGTGCCGCGGCGGCTGGTGATGGCCTGCCAGATGAAGGCCACGATGACGCCGCCGATCACAGACCAGATGAGCGTCTGCCAGCTGAACGCGTCGCCGAGCCCTTCCCCGCCGAGCAGGGTGGAGATCCAGCCACCGAGAACGGCACCCAGGAGGCCCGTGATGAGGGCACCCAGCCAGCCGGAGCCCTGTCGCCCCGGAAGAATCAGGCGAGCGATGGCACCGGCGATGAGGCCGATAATGATCCAAGCGATGATGGTGAACATGCTGATGTTCCTTTCGAGTTGCGGATGATGACGTACGGAAAGGAGCTTAGCCAAGCCGATTCCACCTGTGCCACCTCTGACGGCCCGCTACCCCTCGATCGCGAGGTCAGCCGCCCGTGGACCGAGCGCGCCGCACGCGATTCACACGGTGGCGGCGGAGGGGCCGTCGTGCGGGACGGCGCCGACGGCGGGGGTGCGTCGGACCAGCAGGAGCGCGAGGACGAGGCCGCCGAGGGCAATGGCGGCACCGATGAGCGGCGGGGTCCTCAGGGAGGCTCCGGCGCCGATCGCGGCCGCGCCGACCCAGGCCCCCATGGCGTTGGCCATGTTCAGTGCGGAGTGGTTCAGGGAGCCCGCCAACTGCGGCGCGGTGGGGGCGGAGTCCACCAGCAGCACCTGCAGGGACGGGGCGATCCCGGAGCCGCTGACGGCCACCAGGAAGAGGAAGACCACCATCACGGGCGCCCACTGCGCGGTCAGGCCGACGCCCAGAAGGAAGACGGCGCTGAGTGCGAAGCTCAGACGCAGCGTGCGCACCGGGTCGCGGTCCGTGAGGGCGCCGCCGACGAGCGTGCCGACGACCATGCCCACCCCGTAGAGGGCCAGGACGGCGGGCACCCACCGCTCATCGAGGCCGGACACCGTGGTCAGCAGGGGGGCGATGTAGGTGTAGAGGGCGAACATGCCGGCGAAGCCGAGGACGCCGACGGCCACCGTGGCCCACAGGCGCCCGGACGCCAGGCCGCGCAGCTCGCGGCGCACGGACGCCCCCTCGGGCGCCGGGACCGGCGGCACGAGCCATGCGGTGGCGGCCACGCACAGGGCCGCGCACGTCGCCACGATGACGAACATCCAGCGCCAGCCCGCGCTCTGGCCCAGGGCGGTGGCGGCCGGGACGCCGAGCACGTTGGCCACCGACAGGCCCGCCATCACCCATGCGACGGCCTGGCCACGGCGGGCGGGCCCGGCCAGGTCCGCGGCGGCCAGGGCGGCCGCCGAGAAGTAGGCCCCGTGGGGCAGGCCGCAGATGAAGCGGGCGGCCATCATGGTGGCCGCGTCCGGGGCGAGGAAGGCGGCCACGTGGCCCGCGAGGAAGAGCAGCATCAGCACGATGCTGGTGAGTCGTCGGTCCACCCGGGCGAAGGCGGCCGCCAGCAGCGGGGCGCCGACGACCACGCCGAGGGCGTACATCGAGATGAGCACGCCGCCGGCCTCCAGCCCGATGCCCAGGTCCGCCACGGCCTGGGGGAGCAGCCCCATGATCGCGAACTCCGTGGTGCCGATCGCGAAGCTGCCCAGGGCCAGCGCGAGGATGGCCGGCAGCAGACGCACGCGGCGGCCGCCCAGCAGCGCGCCGGGGCCCGTCGGCGCGGTCGGTGGGATGGACGGGTCCGGGCGCGTCGGACGCGGGGCGCGGGGGGAACGGTCGTGGGCGCCGTCGGCGGCGGGAGTGGGGGTGGGCACCGACCCAGCCTACGGACTCCGGTCTGCGGGGGCGGGGGCCTCGCTAGCCTGGGCTCATGACCTCCGCCACACCTGCTCGCCCCGTGCTCCCTGCCAGCCCGACGACGTCGCCCCGGGACGGTGCGCGACCGCGGCTGGTCGTGGGGCTCGCGCTGCTCGACGATGCGGCCGCGCCGACCCGCCTGCTGGCGGCCCGCCGCAGCGCGCCCGCCGCGCTGCGGGGACTCTGGGAGTTCCCCGGGGGCAAGGTCGAGCCGGGGGAGGGTGCCCAGGAGGCGCTGCTGCGGGAGTGTCGGGAGGAGCTCGGGGTCGCCGTGCGGCTCGGCCCCGAGGTGGCGGCGCCGGAGCCGGCCGGGTGGGAGCTGGCCAACGGCGCCCGGATGCGGGTGTTCTGGGGCGTCCTGGCGGAGGAGGGGGCGAGGCCCCGAGCCCTGCAGGACCACGATCTGCTGGCGTGGCTGCCGCTCGCCGGGCCGGGCGTGCGGCACCTGGACTGGATCCCGGCGGACCGGCCGATCGTGGCCGAGGTGCTCCGTGGCGCCGCCACGGCGTTCTCCGCGGGGCGCTGAGTCGACACGCGGCCGGCCGCGCCCCGCGGACCGGTCAGAACAGCGCGGGCTGCGCCGCCGGAGCGGAGGGCCGGGGTGCCGGGGTGCGCCGGGCCGTGGGACCGTCCTCGCGCCGGATGCCGTGGGCGCCGCCGCGGGCCAGGCCGTGCCGTGCGGCGGCCTCCCCGGCCACCCGGGTGAGCATGCGACGGTACGACTCGGGCGCGTAGGCGGACCGGGCGTACATCTGCTCGTAGCCGGCCAGCAGATCCGGGTGCTCACGGCGGATCCAGTCCAGGTACCACTCCTTCGCGCCCGGCCGCAGGTGCAGGGCGCCCGGCATGACGCGCGCGGCTCCGGCGTCCGCCAGCGCGCGCATGAGGGCGTCGATCTCGCGGTCCCCGTCCGTGAGCCACGGCAGCAGAGGCATGGCCATGACGGTGACGTCCGCACCCGCGGCGGCGAGCCGCTCGATCAGGCGCAGGCGTGCGGTCGGCGACGGCGTGCCCGGCTCGACCGCGGCGGCGATGGCGGGATCGAGCATCGCCAGGGACAGCGAGACCTGCACGGGCACCTGACGCGAGGCCGCCTGCAGCAGGGGCACATCCCGCGCGAGCAGGGTCCCCTTGGTCAGCACGGAGAACGGGGTGCCGGAATCCGCCAGGGCGCGGATGATCCCGGGCATCAGCGCGTAGCGGCCCTCGGCCCGCTGGTACGGGTCCGTGTTGGTCCCCAACGCCACCGCCTCGCGGCCCCACGTGGGCCGGGCGAGCTCGGCGCGCAGCACCTCGGCGACGTTGACCTTCACGACGATCTGCCGGTCGAAGTCGGCTCCGGCATCGAGCTCGAGGAAGGTGTGGGTGCTGCGGGCGTAGCAGTACCGGCAGGCGTGGGTGCAGCCGCGGTACGGGTTCACGGTCCAGCGGAACGGCATGGCCGAGGCGGACGGCACCGAGTTCAGTGCGGTCTTGGCGACCACCTCATGGAAGGTGACGCCCGCGAACTCCGGGGTGGTGACACTCCGCTGCAGGTCCGAGAGCGGCAGCAGGGCGGCGGAGCCGGCCGGTGTGCCGGCCGTCGCCCGCTGGGCTCCGCCCTCGGACCGCAGGGTCTGCGCTTCCCATCGCATGGCCAGAAGTAGAACACATGTTCGAATCGACCCGCAAGCGTGTTCGAGTCCGGGCGTGGCGCGGGCGCCCAGACGCGCCTACCGTGGTCGCCATGACCTCCCCTGCACCCGCCCCGGTAACCCGCGTCCTGCTCACGGGCTTCGAGCCCTTCGGCGGGGATGTCCACAACCCGTCGACCGCCGCCGCACGGGACGCCGTGGGCATCCTGGCGGACCGGGGTGTGACGGCCGAGGCGGTCGAGCTGCCGTGCGCGTTCGGCGCGGCCGGGTCTGCCCTGACCGCGGCCCTCGACCGGGTCCGGCCGGAGGTGGCGATCGCCGTCGGGCTGGCCGGCGGCACGGCGGCCGTCCGGGTCGAGCGGGTGGCCGTGAACCTGCAGGACGCCCGGATCCCGGACAACGCGGGGGACCAGCCCGTGGACCGGCCCGTGCGCGCCGACGGGCCCGCGGCCCTGTTCGCCACCCTGCCCGCCAAGCGTGCCGTCGCCGCGATCCGGGCGGCCGGCGTCGCCGCGGAGCCGTCCCTGTCCGCGGGCGCGTTCGTGTGCAACCACGTCATGTACGCCCTCCTCGACGCCCCCGGCACCGCCCGGGCCGCCGGCTTCCTCCACGTGCCGTGGGACGCCGAGCACCGCCCGACGCCGGACACCCCGGCGCTGCCCGCGGCCGACCTGGCGCGCGCGGTGGCCGAGGCCGCCCTGACGGCGCTGGCCGGCGGCCCCGACCTCGACGTCCCCGGCGGCACCCTGCACTGACCTCCCCGGGCCCCGGGTCCGCGTCGGCGCGACCGCCCGTGCCCGTCAGCGGCGCGGCCGCAGGCCGCGGACCACGGGCCGCTCGACGTAGCCGCCCAGGGCCAGGCCCGCGCGTCGTTCGAAGACGTTGCGCGACGCCGGGTCCCCGGTCCGCCACGTCGACCACGCCGCCGCGAGCGCGTACGCCGGCAGGAACGGCAGACCCAGCAGGAGGGCGTACTGGTCCGCATGGCCGGCCTCGTGCCGCCACAGCGCGGGCGTCATGCGCAGGCCGGGGCGGGTGAACACGACGTCGCCGACCGTGAACGCGGCCCCGCCCGGGAACCGGTGCGTCCAGCCGCGGGCCTCGATCAGTCCGTGCGGCCCGGGCCGCAGCGCGCAGCCGGCGACGACGGCGCCCACCAGCCCCAGTGGCGTCGCCAGGTTCAGCAGGTTCCACAGCCCGCGCGCCCGCACGCGCGCCGGAGGCGACGACCGGGAGGGGGCGGCGGTCATGGCTGTGCCGCGGGATCGGCCTCACCGGCGGGGGACCCGGACGCGGGGACGTCGAAGTAGAGCGGGGCATGGGCGGCGCAGCCCGGGTTGAACGGCGCCCCGCAGGCCGGGCACGCGGGATCGGCGGCGGCCTCGAGGGCGAGGTAGGCGGTCACGCTCAGCTCGGTGCGGCACACCCCGCACAGCACGTGCGGCCGGTCGAAGTCGCCGGCCGGCACCGGCACGGCCGGGTGGTCGGCGAGCTCCGCGTGGCAGCGGTGGCAGGACCAGTACGCGGGGCAGCAGGCGAAGCGCAGGGCGACGACGTCCCGCGCCGTGGCGTAATGGGCGCAGCGGGTCTGCGCGTCCAGGCCCACGCCCCGCAGCAGCGGGTCGGTGCCGTCGAGGGAGTCCGGGGCGGTCATGCGCCTCAGCCTAGG